>NZ_CP029397.2:2717976-3035953 GCF_001704615.3 Acinetobacter defluvii | reverse complement strand
GCAGATCAAACATGAACCCATGATAATGGTATAAAAATTCAAGTAATTTTTTCGGGAAAGCCCAATCGAAATCGCATAAGCGAAGGGTACAATAAGGACACAATACATCAGATAAATCATCAGATTAATGCCAATTACCACGACAAAAGTATCTAGACCATCGTGATAATTCATGACGATAAAAGATACAGCAACCAGAACTTGCAAAATAATCGGTGCAAATAATAATGCTTGGTAAATGGTTTTATTACGATAATGAGACATCATTACAAGCTAAAAATGAGTATATTTTAAGCATGCAAGATTATGCCGATTTAATCAATTTTTATCTGGTTAAGAAAATGGATAGCTTGAGTTCAGTTTATGAGAAAAACCTATAAATTTAAGATGGATAATAAATACATCTTATAAAAGCAACATCGTATAATTCACTACTTCTTGATCAGGTCACAACAAGGGAATGTCGTGTTTCATACACAACTTGAATGGTTAAATACGCTTAAACCAAATTTTAAAGTCTTGGCTTTTAAAGACCGTTTTCTATGCGGCTTCGGTGCATTGATGGGTCTCTTAATTTCATCCTTGATCAGTTGGTATATCTTGGGTGGATTTAATGCGTGGTATATTGCGCCGATGGGTGCATCTTCAGTGTTACTTTTTGCGGTGCCTGCCAGTCCTTTAGCACAACCATGGAATATGGTGGTGGGCAATACCATTGCTGCGATATTGGGAGTTACTTGTTATTTATTTATTCCAGATTTGACCATTGCCTTTAGTGTCGCAGTATCTTTGGCGATTTTTTGCATGATGAGTACTGATTCATTGCATCCGCCCAGTGGAGCCGTGGCAATTACTGCGGTATTGGGTGGAGAGAGTTTGCATGATTTAGGTTATCTATTTGTATTTTATCCTGTTTTACTCAACTCGATTTTATTAATGATCGTGGCAATTATTTTTAACCGCTTAATAGGCAAACAATACCCACAACAAGCGCAAGTCAATCTACGCTCCAAAGATCCAACACCTACCCAAAAAGTTACAATTCAACCGCATGACATTCAAGAGGTTTTAGATCAACAAACAGAGCTTTTGGACATCAGTGACTATGATTTGCAAAAAATCATTTTGAAAGCACAAGAAAAAGCCAATGCACGTGCTGTAAATCTATTTTTATGCCAAGACATTATGACCAGAGATGTGGTGAGTTTGTCCGAAAATGAAGAGATTCAAAATGCCTTAGACAAATTTAAACAGATGAATTTGATGAGTTTGCCTGTGACCAATGCAGAGCACCAATTGGTCGGTACGTTGGCATTATATGACGTTGTGGACTGGTTTAAGCGTGCAGCCGATATGCAAACTTCATGGGAACACCAAGTTAAACAAATTATGAATAGAAAAGTGGTGACAGTACGCCCCAATCAACCGCTTCAAGACTTAATTCCTTATTTTGTAGAGCGTTCTTTTAATTATATTCCTGTGGTGGAGCAACAAAAACTGGTCGGGATTATTAGTCGAGCAGACATGATTGCGGTATTAAATCAACAAGTAAATAATTTAAAAAGTTCAAATAATAGATAGGTAAGTTTTAAACATAAAAAAACGCTACGGCAGTTTAGGGGAAGTCTGTCGTAGCGATAAAATAAACTTAAAATCAGGTTAATTATTTCACGTGATCATCCTGAATCGTGCGAATGGACTGCTGATAGGAATTTGAGTAAGGTGGATTCAATTGTAAATCTTGTTTAGGAATTAACAGCCATAATACCAAGTAAACAATAATTCCTGGGAACGCTGCACTCATACATGAAACAAGTACAAAAATGATGCGAAGTAATGTTACATTCCAACCAAAACGTTCAGCAATACCGCCCATTACACCGGCGATCATATTGTGTCGGTTGGAACGATATAAACCAGATTTGGCCATGAATTGTTTCTCCTAAAACGATTTAAAAAGGAAAATACCTTTGATTTATATATTGGGTGAAGACTTAGTTTTTAAAGTGAAGAAATCACTTGAGATTGTGTATTTTATGTAATTTTAAAAAAGCATTTAACGGATAGACATGAGAAAATTAAGTCATCAGTTATGATGTACTTTTGTAACAATCTACACCGATCAATTTATACAGCACTGAAAAATAAATATCATAACGATTATTAAAAAAGCTTAAATTTTGTTGAAAAAATAAGCCTTAGTCTATTGGTATGATGTGGTTGATGAGTGTGTAAATGCGTCTAATAAAGTATCTTGGGGTTGGGCTATGTTTTTTGCTTAGCGCATGTGATGCAAAGCAGTCGGATATACATCCATCTGACAGCTCAGCATCAGAAAGCATAATTGAGTCAGATGCTCAAGCAGAAGTTGAAGAGGGTCGCCGTTTAACAGAAGTTGCAGGTCGAACTACCTTGCCAAGTGCGACAGATCAAGATAAACCTTTTCAGAAAAATCCATTGTCCAAACAAGCGCAAGCATATATAGGACGTTATCACGTTGTGGTGGATTGTACTGAGAAATTTGCGCTGTGTGAAAAAGAAGGTAAAGTTGAGTTTGTGATCAGTTTACTTAAAGATGGCACGTCTCATCGTACCTTGATTTATTTGGGTAAAATGAGTTATGAGAAAAATAAAGGCATTTCAAACCGAATGTATCAGCACAATACATGGACTTATAACCCTGAAACACATCAAATTGAAGTTAAACGCTCAGAAGGAGTAAACTTCTATTACGATGTGACTAAAAATGGCGATCTGGTAATAGATTTAGATCAGATCTATGCCAATAATAAGGTTAAAAACGGGCAATTTAGAGATGGGAGTTATGTGCCTACGCAAGAATATCTATTGAAAAAGCTATCTTAAAATACAAGAATATTAAAAAATATGGTGGGTTGTGTGGGGTTCGAACCCACGACCAATAGATTAAGAGTCTACTGCTCTGCCAACTGAGCTAACAACCCTAAGCGATGTAGCAAATAAATATGTTTAAACCTAAAAGCAAAACGGTATTATCTGTCTACCAACTACCAATATGTGCAAATCGTACATTACTGCTGAGTATAAAAAATCTATAACTTAAAAAGATGTATTGAGAATACCTTCTTATGTAATTTAGATAAAAGTCTTCAACAGGTCTTGCAGCAAAATTTCGAGAATGGCGAATCAACCGAATGGATTGGTTTGTCTTGGTCGGAACTTGTAGGTTTCATTTCATTGTACGCTGAAAAGCAATAGAAAGAAGCCTTAAGAAAGAATGGTGGGTCGTCCGCGATTCGAACGCGGGACCAACGGATTAAAAGTCCGCTGCTCTACCAGCTGAGCTAACGACCCTGAGTGAGGATTAACGAAACAAGGTTTCGTCCGAACGCAAGAGAAAATCTTTGATTTTCTATAGATATAAGAAAATATCACATTTTGCTTTGTCGGAAATTATCCTGGCAGGTTTTGTAAAATTGGATTTTACAAGTAAATGGTGGGTCGTCCGCGATTCGAACGCGGGACCAACGGATTAAAAGTCCGCTGCTCTACCAGCTGAGCTAACGACCCTGAACGAGGCTTAGTGAACTTAAAGCAAGACTTTAACAATTCACCCGAGTGCAAGATAAAATCTAGGATTTTTATAAGTTTATAATAACTTATATTGCAATATCGGATTAAGATCCTTTTCAAGCCAAAACAATAAAATGGTGGGTCGTCCGCGATTCGAACGCGGGACCAACGGATTAAAAGTCCGCTGCTCTACCAGCTGAGCTAACGACCCATCAGTACTTCAGTTTTCACTGTCATACATAGTGTTTTGACAACACTACTTTGTTTTGATGGTGCGTATTTTAGCAAGTTATTGATAGAGCGCAAGCAAAAATTAATAAAGTTTGCAACGTTCGGTTATAAATAACACAATTTAAATCATTATTTGCTCAAAAAATGTATTTATTCCCGAACTTAAGTATTAGAAGCGATATTTGTAAGCTTCAATATTTTCGCAAATCTCATCGTTTATTTCACAATAACGATTTTCACCAGGTAAAAGAACATATAAACGATCAGACGTTTTTTTCGGGTCGTAAGCTTGTTCTTTTAGTTTGTTTTTTTGGTACTTGAAAGTGCCTGTGGTTTCCATTGCCTCTTGAATGCGTAAAAACACTGGAACAGCATAGGAGGGTAGTCCTTTTTTAAACTCAGTAACCATGTCAATGAGGTCTTGCTCATTCAGTGCTTCACCTGCATTTAAAGTAATTGCTGCCATACCTGCACGACCATTGGTATTGGGAATTTCGACTCCATACACAACAGCTTCTGTGATTTTGGCATATTCACTGACGATATTTTCCACTTCAGTTGTAGAAACATTTTCACCTTTCCAACGGAAGGTATCTCCTAAGCGGTCTACAAACTGTGCATGACGGAAGCCGATATCTCGTACCAAATCACCTGTAATGAAGTATGAGTCTCCTTTAGTGAAAACATTATTCATAATTACAGCTTTATTTTTTTCTGGATCCGTATAGCCATCGAAAGGTGAGCGTTTGGTAATTTTACCCAGTAATAAACCGACTTCACCTTTTTTCACTTTGATACATTGACCTTTTTTATCTCGTACAGGTTCATTTTTTTCTTTATCAAATTGAATAATCGCATAGGGAATCGGAGAAAAACCTACGGTATTGTCAAAGTTAAAAATATTGCTGAAGCCAACATTACCTTCACTTGATGCATACAGTTCTAAAATTTCTTGAATACCAAAACGTTGCTTGAACTTACTCCAAATATTAGGACGCATGCCATTCCCAATCATTTTGGTGACACGATGATCACGGTCAGCTGTGGACTCAGGCGCATCCATTAAGTAACGACAAAGCTCTCCAACATAACCTATGGCAGAGGCATTAAATTTTTTAACGTCTGCCCAAAAGGCTGAAGTTGAAAATTTGCGACGAATTGCCAAAGTCGATGCGCCCGCAAGCACACCACACCAACATACCACCATGCCTGTTGCATGGTAGAGGGGTAGGGTGCAGTACATGACATCATCTTCATTGAGGTTGAGTACGTGTCCATAAGTTCCAAAAGCCAACATCCAACGACTATTGGTGAAAATTACAGCCTTTGGTAAACCCGTCGTGCCAGAGGTATAGATATAGAATAATCCATCTTTTCCTGTGACTTTTTGAGTGGTTGGTACATTGAATTTAGGAAAATCATCAATTACTTGGGCAAGATTGGTATAGGCTTTTGGTGCTTGACCTGCATCTTTAAGGGTTTCTTGGTCTGCAAACCAGTGAAAACGATCTTCTGCAATCTTGAGGTCTTGGCGAATGTCATCGACTGCGGCACGACATTCTTCACCAACAATAATGGCAATCGGGTTCACAAGATTAATACTGTGGGCAAGCACTTTACCGACTTGTGAGGTATTCACCAATGCAGAGGTTACCCCAATTTTTGCTAAAGCAATGACGGTAGCGATCAGTTCTGAACGGTTTTCAATCATCACTGCGATAACATCGCCTTTTGATGCACCAATCGATAAGTAATAGTGGGCGATCTGGTTTGCCCAGTTATTTAACTCTTTATAACTAAAGCGTTGATCTTCAAAAAGTAAAGCATCCCCATAAGGATTACGTTTGACTGCACGCTCAAATGCTAATCCTAAACCAGAAGGGGTTTTAGGTGTGCGTAAATAAGCTTGTTTTAATCCAGTCAGTAAATTCGGTACTTTATTGAGAAATTGGGGTAATCGTGCTGCGACATCGGTGATCCCAATAAGATCATTTTGTATATTTGCGCTCATAAGCATCCTATTTATTTTTCGTAATCCAATAAGGTCTATTCTATTTGCGAGTGACTTTACATAAATTTTACAGTTGTCCTTTTACTGGTATAGTGCTAGAGCAATCAACCTAATTTGACAAAACTTATAAAAATACTATCTACGATAACAAAAAAACCTAGTCATCGAAATGACTAGGTTTTTTGAAATCACCCGCAATTCTGCAAGTTATTCAGCTGTAGGTGGTGTCGTTTTCTTTGGTGGACGACCACGAGGACGGCGTGGACGAGCTGGTTTTTCACCATCTGCTTTTTCTGCATCTGTATCTACATCGCTTTCAGCTTTTTTACTGGTTTTTTCTACTAGTGTAGAGCTTTCAGTTTCAAGCGCTAAGTCTTGTTGAGTTTTGGCTTTGCTTTGTGGTTTTTCAGCAACTTCTGGTGTTGTGTCAACCGCTTTTTCCTCTGCTTTTGCTTCCACTGTAGGCGCAGGTTCAACAGCAGTCGTCAGTTCAGCGACAGAGACATTTTCTGTTTGTAGCGCAATATCACTTTGTGTTGTTGCTACAGGCGTGGTGACATTTACAGCATTGTCAACAATAGCTGTTTCTTCTATTGTTGTAACTGTTTCAGGTGCAGTCACTTCAACAGGTTCAGCAGTTTGTACGCTGGTTTCAGTTTCAACCGCTTGCTTTTGTTCCACATGCGCTTGTTTTGCTTGTTCAGCGGCAAGTTTCGCTAAACGACGGCGTTCACGAGGGTCATTGGCTACACGTTTGTCTGATACAGGTTTTGGCGGTGTTAAGTCTAACACTGGCGCTGGTTCTGCCTCAGGCGCTGCTTTACTAATCGCAACATCACGTGTTACAGCTTTTTTCTCTGCAGGTGTACCCGTTTTTTCAATCTGCAGTGTCGCTGCATATTCATCTGTAAACTTTTGTAGCGCACGATTGAAGGTTGGAATGAGTCCAAACTGTTCAATCAGTACAGCACAATCTTCACCATAGACATGACGGATAAGGCTACCGATCGTGTATTGCCCCAAAGTTGGCACTTGTGACGGTGTTAGTTTAGGTGCTTCTGATGCTGTATTAGTCACAGCTTGACGTTGTTGACGGCGACGCTGACGTGGGTCATTGCTTGCACGTTTTGCAGGTTGAGTTGCTTGTTCAGCTTGTTGTGCTGGAGCAAGTGGCATTTCAACTTTTTCTACAACAGGTGCAGTTACTTCTTGAGCCACAGCTTTTGCAACTTCAGTTTTTGCGACTGTAGTCGGGGCTGTGATTTCTTTAGTCGCAGTTGCTGCTTGTTGCTGCGGTGCTAAAGCGATAATTTCACTTTGTGCTTGATCCACATTGACAACCAATGCAGTGGTAAGAGGTTGATTGCGAGGAGCATCAACCAAGTCCACTTTAATACTGGCTGTTTTTTCTACTGCTTTGATTTCTTCAACAACAGTTTGCGGGTTTTGGTTTGCTTCATCATTGAACACGCTTGCATCTCGATGACGATTTGGGCGGTTTGGTCGCTGATGATTGTTGCGATCACGACGTGGAACTGTTTGCTCCTGTGTATCCGCAGTGTGTTCGTGTTGAGGACGCTGTTGTTTAGATTGACGGCGTTGTTCTTGACGTTGCTCACGTTGTTCTTGGCGCTGTTCATGACGCATGCTTTGAACAACTTCTTCAGTCACTTGATTTTGTTCATGTGATTGTTCACGTGTTTCTTTATATTTATTGTTATTACGCTTTTTATTGTTGCGTTGTGATTTTTCATCTTTCTCAAACGCTTTTTCAGCATAATCACGTTGTTCATTTTTTTGAACAGGAGGATGACTTAGATAAGCGTTGGTCTCTGCAACCGCACGTTGTGGTTCAGTACTAACTGTAACAGCAGTATTAACATGACCAAACTGCCCACGACTGACTGCACCGCCATTCACCATTTGTTCAATCGCAGCAGCAGCATTGTTTGCAGTGCGTGACTGATCAATTGTGCTGGCTTGTTTTTGTACAAACAAGTTTTCTAACCAAGCACATGGGCTAGACGATGGTTGTGCAACTTGTGCTTGAACAGTCTGTTGTGGTTTTTGTTGTTGTGCATGTGTAGCATTTGGCTTTTTATTGCCATTGCCTTGCTTTTGATTTTGAGCAGGCGCAGCTTGGTTTTGTTGAGCAGCTTGTTGCTGTTCTTCTTCTAAATGCCATTCAGAAGACTCATAACCCAACTCTTTTTCACTAGAACGTGTTGCTTCTGTACGCTCATAGCTTGTTGGGGCAAAGCCTTCAGGGTTGTATGAGATCTCGTAATGCGGTGTTTCTAAATGTGGATGTGGTAATACTGTCACACGTACATTAGAGGTTTGTTCTAAATAAACAAGACTATGACGCTTTTCATTCAATAAGAATGCTGCAATTTCTACAGGCACTTCAACTTGTACTTCACCATGACGTTCACGAAGTGCAATTTCTTCCACTTTACGCATGATTGAAAGTGAGAGTGAACGTAAGTCACGTACCATACCTGTACCATGACAGCGAGGGCAGACATAACCTGTTGCTTCTTCAAGCGATGGGCGTAAGCGTTGACGGCTCATTTCCATTAAACCAAAACGTGACAATTGACCGAATTGGATACGGGCACGGTCACTTTGAGTCGCTTCACGCAGTTTTGCTTCAACCATACGTTGATTGCGCTCTTTGGTCATGTCGATAAAGTCGATCACGACCAAGCCACCAATATCACGTAAACGCAGTTGGCGAGAAATTTCTTCAGCAGCTTCTAAGTTAGTACTTAAAGCTGTTTCTTCAACATCATGACCACGAGTCGATTTTGCAGAGTTGATGTCAATTGAAACCAAAGCTTCTGTTTGGTCAATGACAATCGAACCACCTGAAGGAAGTTTAACTTCACGTTCATAAGCAGTTTGGATTTGGCTTTCAATACCAAAATGGGCAAATAAAGGCTCATTAATGGTGTAAGTTTTTAATTTTTCGAGTTGATTTGGCATCACTGCTTTTACGAAGTTATACGCTTCGTTATAAGCCTGTTCAGAATCAATTAAAATTTCTGCAACATCATCACGTAAATAGTCACGAATTGCACGTGTTACGACACCTGCTTCTTGGTGGACTAACATGGGTGATGGACCAGAGTTTGCGGTGCTTTGGATTTGCGCCCAAAGATCGAGCAAATGTTGTAAATCTAGTTGTAATTCTTCTTGGGTGCGACCAATACCTGCAGTACGGACGATTACGCTCATACCACGAGGGGTATTAAGCGATGCTAACATCTCTTTAAGCTCTTCACGCACTGAACCAGAAATTTGACGGCTGATACCACCACCTTTCGGGTTATTTGGCATGAGTACTAAATAACGCCCTGCAAGCGAGATGTAAGTAGAAAGTGCAGCACCTTTGTTGCCACGTTCTTCTTTTTCTACTTGGACTAACAGTTCAGTCCCTTCAGTAATCAACTCACGGATATTTGAAGTTTGGCGAGGATCCGCTTTGTAATAAGAGTTGGCAATTTCACGCATCGACAAGAAACCTTGACGACCAGCACCATATTCTACAAATACAGCTTCTAATGAAGGCTCTACACGTGTCACGTGACCTTTGTAGATATTGGCTTTCTTTTGTTCACGCGTGCGATTTTCTAAGTCAAAATCGTAAACGCGATGACCAGTGATAAGTGCAACGCGAATTTCTTCGGCATGTGTTGCATTAATCAACATACGTTTCATGGGTGTAACACCTAATAGTGATCTACACTGACAACTCGCTATTTTCGTCTAACAAACATCATGGCTTAGAAATGCATTACTGATTTTGGATAAATCGCAATGCGTCTAAAGATGATTTGCCTGCCTGTGAATAGGCGGGGAATTACACCTGTTTTGTGATGTTGTAGCACCACTTTAACCTTTGCACGATTAAAGTTTTTTTGAGTGGTTCACTGGCACTAAAAAAGTGGTGCATTGGATGACTGTGATGTCGTCTTTCACTGGCACATATTGCTCGAAGATCAACTTGTCTTATGTGAGACCAAGTGTGTCTTGGTACGGAATTATCATCGTACCTTTACAAGTTGTGCAGTTCCAATGCCTCAAACACTTATGTCCTGAAATTACTCTAGCGACTTGTCTGATGTGGATCAGTTTATGTTTAAAAACCAACGTAGAGGTTGGCGCATATATTTTTAAACAAACTGATTTATGTACTTTAAGTACAATTAAACGCAACAGTCTGTCATTTTGCCGATATAATAAGCCTTCGGCGTCGGCATATTCTTTTGGGACCATTCCGAGTTTTGGGTGAATGCTCTATATCATCGTTTGCACTTTCAAAAATTTCTTGTTTCAAAAGTTTTTGAAATTACGATGATAAAGTTCACTTACGGTGGTATCCGTGCGCTGACTATAGCAAACCTTGCATCATCTGCCTATGGGCTATACGTTTATTTTGTATGAAATGTATAGTCTAAGTGATCAGTTTTTAATCAAAATTTCGTTTTTATTGGGTCATTGTAACTGTATGAATTCTACGCAAGATTGGCAAAGTGTAACTTGGTTTGAAGTTGACGAACATCAGGAAGCGCAACGCATTGATAATTTTTTATTTTCACGTTTAAAAGGCGTACCGAAAAGCCGTATCTATCGTTTGATTCGTGAAGGTCAGGTGCGTGTCAACAAGAAGCGGGTAAAGGCAGAAACCAAGCTTGCTATTGGTGACCAAATCCGTGTTGCACCGATTCGCTTTGAACAAAAAGATGAGTCTGCTGTGCCCGTATCAGATAAAGTGGCGCAAAGTTTACTGAGTCGTGTGGTCTATGAAGATGAAGGTTTAATGGTGGTGAATAAACCTTCAGGCATCGCAGTCCATGGGGGCAGTGGTGTGGCGTATGGCTTAATTGAGGGTTTACGTGCGGCGACAGGTAAGAAGTATTTAGAATTAATTCATCGTATTGACCGTGATACATCGGGTTTGGTGATGATTTCTAAAAAGCGTAGTGTATTAAAAACATTACAAGATTTATTGCGTGAACACAAAATTCAAAAAACTTATGCTGCGATTGTGAAAGGACAAGTCAGTTTAGACAATCAACTGATTGACCAACCTTTATTGCGTTATGAATTGGCAAATGGTGAGCGTCGTGTGCGTGTGTCAAAAGACGGTAAAGAATCTAAGACACAATGGAAAGTCGCAGAGCGTTTCATGCATGCAACTCTGGTGTATGCTTCACCGCTGTCAGGGCGTACGCATCAGATCCGTGTACATGGTTTAAGTATTGGGCATCCACTCGTGGGGGATGATAAGTATGGTCATGAAACTGAATATCGTGGACCAAATCCACGCCGTTTGTGTCTACATGCGATGCGTTTAGAAATACCAGGTTATGAAACCATTGAAGCGCCATTACCTGAAGATATGCAGAGTTTGGTGGCACAGTTAAGAGCGCAGAAAGCGGATAAACCTGTTGCTTAATTTAAGGGGGGTTGAGAGGCTGTTTTCGATTAACTAAGTGCGCTGCTTTCACCTCTTTTAAACCAGAACTCCTTATCCTTCTAAAGGAAATGGATTTATAAACGATTCAAATTTAGGCTTCACCTCTCCTTACCCCCTCTCCTAAAAGGAGAGGGAACTTATTGGAAATAAACATGCAAAAACCTGTAGAACTGATTATTTTTGATTGGGATGGGACACTATTTGACTCTGTCGGGCAGATTGTGGCGAGTTTGCAGTTTGCTGCACAGCAATTTGAACAACCGTTAACAGACGATGCTGCCAAAAGTATTATCGGTTTAGGTCTGCCTGAAGTGGCGCAGATTTTATTTCCCAAAGTACCTGAGCTACATGATGATATTTTAAAATGCTATGGTGATCATTATATAGAACATTCAAAGGATGATCAGTGGTTCGCAGGTGTAGCGGAAATGCTGCAAGATTTAGATGCGCAAAACATCAAATTGGCAGTGGCAACAGGCAAAAGTCGTAAAGGTTTAGATCGTGTTTTAGGGCAAACTAAGAGTCGTGATTTGTTTGCAGTGACACGAGCAGCTAGCGAAACCAAATCAAAGCCCAATCCTTTAATGTTGTCTGAAATTTTACAATATACGGGTGTACAGGCTGATCGGGCAATTATGGTGGGCGATACCTCGTATGATTTGGAGATGGCGAAAAATATCGCGATGCCTCGTGTTGGCGTGAGTTATGGTGTGCATAGTGTCGAGGTTTTAAAAAGCTTTAAGCCACTCAGTATTGCGCATGATATAGCAGCCTTGCATCATTTTTTAAATACACAAGTCGATGCTTAGGGGGTTACTGCCGAATCTGGATTCATCATTCATAAAAATCAGAAAAGCTACTTTATTTTTATAACGTAGCTTTGAATTTATTTAATTTTAAATTTTTGAATATCAGATTTATGTGCACCCCAACCTGTCCAATAAAGGGTGGCAGTGCTGGTTTTATTTTGAATGGTCATAATTTTATAGACATCAATTAAATAATTTCTTATCAGTGCTGATTGATCATTTTCTATAAAGTAGGGGGAAATGGTGTCTAGAGAGGCTCGTAAGACGCAGAATTTTATAAAGTTAAAAAAAGGATGATCGGTGCCTAGATATATGATTTGAGTGTCGAATATAGGTGTTTTTGAGGGCGATTTTTCATTCAGGACATTAGCTTTTAGTCGTAGAAAAAGAAAAATTAAACTTTCCTTTAATTTTAATCTTGAGTAAATTAGTAGCCTTTGTGGTTGATTTTAAAAAATTTTTTTTATGCTGAAAATTATTCCTATTATTTATAGGTTCTAACTATTGTTATAAATAAAATAAGTATTGGCACAAAAACAGCATTTTACCGATGCTTAAACTGTTCATAAAAGTATCCGTTTTAAATAAATCATCAGATGCAGAACACCTGCAACGATTGGTCTGATGGATGCCGTAAATTCTTGAATGCTAAGCATTGTAAAGGTTGCGCCATCTAACGGTATAACTCTATCTTTGTCGTTTAAGGAAATATTGATGTCGAATTCTGCTGTTGTTGAATCAGTTGCCCAAACCATCCGTGATGCTGAAATATCAAAAACTGCGATTGCACCAATTCGCCCACAGCTGGGTGGTGAGAGTGCCGATGTCGATATCGCTTATGCTGTTCAAGAAGTAAATACGCAACGTGCACTTGCTGACGGGCGTCGTTTGGTGGGTCGTAAAATTGGTCTAACCTCGATTGCGGTACAGAAACAATTGGGTGTCGATTCCCCTGACTTTGGGATGTTATTTGCGGATATGGCTTATGGCGATGGTGAAGCGATTCCTGCAGGCTTACTGATTCAGCCGAAAGTTGAAGCTGAAATTGCGTTAATTATCAATAAAGATTTAACCCAAGAAAAACATACTTATGCAGACATTATCAGTGCGACTGAATATGCTTTACCTGCGGTAGAGGTTGTGGATAGTCGTATCGAAAACTGGAAAATTTCACTGATTGATACGGTGGCGGATAATGCATCTTCTGCAGCCTATGTACTCGGTTCTAAGCCTGTAAAACTTGAAAATCTTGACCTTGTGAATTGCAAAATGACCATGACCCGTGCTGGTGAAGTGGTTTCTCAAGGCGTGGGTAAAGCTTGTCTTTCAAATCCACTCAATGCAGCAGTGTGGCTTGCTGACGAAATGGTACGCCGTGGTCGCCCACTTTTGGCAGGTGATATCATCTTAACAGGTGCGCTTGGTCCAATGGTTGTGGCACATGCGGGTGATGAATTTGTTGTGGAAATCGATGGTTTTGGTTCAGTGACTGCAGCTTTTGCAGCTGAATAAACCTGAATTTTACAACGTCTTGAAGTTTATAATGTATTGTTAAGAGATAGCGTGAATGAAAAAGATTAAATGTGCATTGATCGGTCCTGGGAATATTGGTACTGATTTACTTTATAAATTACAACGCAGTGAATTTTTAGAACCCGTGTGGATGGTAGGGATTGACCCAACATCTGAAGGTTTGGCACGTGCTGCAAAAATGGGCATTAAAACCACTGCTGAAGGTGTAGATGGTCTGCTTCCACATGTTTTAGAAGATGACATTAAAATCGCGTTTGATGCAACCTCTGCATATGTGCATGCTGAAAACAGCCGTAAACTCAACGCGCTTGGCGTACAAATGATTGACTTAACGCCTGCGGCGATAGGTCCTTTCTGTGTGCCACCTGTGAATCTTGAAACTTTGCTTGAAGCAGGCGAGTTGCCAAATGTGAACATGGTAACTTGTGGTGGTCAGGCAACTATTCCTATGGTGGCGGCGATTTCACGTGTTCAACCTGTTGAATATGGTGAGATTATTGCAACAGTTTCAACTAAGTCTGTGGGACCTGGTACACGTAAAAATATTGATGAATTTACCCGTACCACTGCGGGTGCCATTGAAAAAGTCGGTGGTGCAAAAGCAGGTAAAGCAATCATTATCATTAACCCTGCTGAACCACCTTTGATGATGCGTGATACTGTGCATTGCTTGGTTGAAGGTGAGCCTGATCAAGTAGCAATTACTGAATCCGTGCATGCCATGATCTTCGAGGTTCAAAAATACGTTCCAGGCTACAAATTAGTCAATGGTCCTGTATTTGATGGCAACCGTGTGTCTATGTTCTTAGAAGTTGAAGGTTTGGGTGATTATTTACCTAAATATGCAGGCAACCTAGACATCATGACTGCAGCTGCTGCACGTACTGCTGAGATGTTTGCAGAACGTTTGATCGCTAACCAAGTAGAAGCATAAGGAGCATTTTCATGTCTAAGATTATTATTAATGATATGACTTTACGTGATGGTATGCACCCAATGCGCCATCAAACTACACCTGAACAAATGGTTGCGATTGCAACTGCACTCGATGAGGCAGGTGTACCTCTAATCGAAGTGACGCATGGTGATGGTTTAGGCGGTAACTCAGTCAATTATGGTTTTGCTGCTGCAACGGATGAAGAGTATCTAAAAGCAGTCATTCCGAACCTAAAACAAGCCAAAGTTTCCGCTTTACTTTTACCAGGTATCGGAACGGTTGATCACTTGAAAATGGCACATGATGTGGGTGTCGCAACCATTCGTGTAGCAACACATTCAACAGAAGCGGATGTGTCTGAACAACATATCACTGCAGCACGTAAACTCGGTATGGACACTGTGGGCTTCTTGATGATGGCACACATGGCTTCTCCTGAGAAACTACTTGAAGAAGCGCAAAAAATGGTGTCATACGGTGCAAACTGTATTTATGTGACAGATTCAGCAGGGTATATGCTTCCACAAGATGTGACTGATCGTGTCGGTATTTTACGTGCAAACCTTGCTGCTGATATCGAAATTGGTTTTCATGGTCACCATAACTTAGGTATGGGGGTTGCAAACTCTGTCGCTGCAGTAGATGCGGGTGCAAAACGTGTTGACTTGGCTTCGGCAGGTTTAGGCGCAGGCGCAGGCAATACACCACTTGAATTGTTTGTTGCGGTAGCAAACCGTATGCAAATTGAAACAGGTGTGGATTTATTTAAAGTACAAGATATTGCTGAAGAACTGATTGTACCGATGATGCAACAACCGATTCGTGCGGATCGTGATGCAGCAACGTTAGGTTATGCAGGTGTATATTCTTCATTCTTGTTATTTGCTAAACGTGCCGAAGCAAAATATGGCGTTTCAGCGCGTGAAATTCTACTAGAACTCGGTCGTCGTGGTACGGTCGGTGGTCAAGAAGATATGATTGAAGATTTGGCATTGACCATGTCAAAAGCCAAAGAAGCGAATGCTTAATTTGCAATCATTGTCTTTAAAATTAAAGTAAATGAAAGCGTCCGAAAGGGCGCTTTTTATTTGTTTGTATTTTTTAATTTTAAGAGTATATATAAAATTAGTGTTTCGTAAAAAAACTATTTAAAATAAAATGGATAATCCGTTGAATTAGATATAGTTAATTTCTTTTAGTTAAAAGTTATTTCTTATAAATATAAAATCTTAAAATAAAAAAGCAAAAATATGTTTAAACTTAAAAACGCTAAAGGATTTCATATTGTAATAATTATTCTATTTATTGGTGAAGAATATCGATTATTTTTAAAGAGTAAAATCTTAAAATGAAATATTCACCAAAAAAGACTTATTGTTAAAATATATTAAATAAAATCATGAAACACTAGCGACGATTAACCACCCTAAAAAATAGTAGAAACTGTCAGACTCTGGTCGGATATTAACTTTCTATAGAGTCCAGCATGATTGGCGACATTGCTCAATTTGATCATTAGGAAATTTAGCCATGCGTCGTCACAACTTATGGATAGCAATGTGCGCTGCAACAGCGATATTAGGGACAACTGCAACGAAAGCAGATTTTATCGACGATCGTCAAGTACAACTCAAACTAAGAAATTTTTATTTAGATCGACAAATTGATCAACCTGATCCAAACAAAACGCAAGATTTTGGCAGTTGGTCACAAGGGGTAACCTTGGACGCAAAATCAGGTTATGCGCAAGTGGGACCTGTGCAAGTGGGTGTCGACGTTTTGGCACAATATGCACTACGTTTAAGTGGTGATCGTGGTGATAATGATTACATCATGCCATACGATTATATAAATAAAGAGCAAGCCCGTGATAATGCAAAAATTGGTGCAACCTTAAAAGCCAAAATTAGCCAGACAGAGCTGCGTGTTGGTGAAATTTTGCCTGCAACTCCGGTGGTGCATTTTGACCCATCTCGTCAATTGTTGACGACATTTCAAGGAGCGTGGTTAGAGTCTAAAGACCTTAAAAATGCCAAAATCACCTTGGGGTATTTAGGTGGAATCAATGCGCGTTATGAAAATCAAGTCCAAGATTTTAAACTCTGGCCAAATGAGTTAAATACAGAAAAAAATCAAGTGAAATCGGGCGATAGTGATGGAATGTATGTGGCAGGGATTGATTATCAAATCACACCTGAGCTACAAGCAAGTTATTACTATGGTGATGTCACCAATATTTATCGTCAAAACTATGTTGGTTTTGCCTATAACAAAAAACTGGATGCACACAATAAAATAGCGACACATGCACGTTATTTTGATAATACTGAATCTGGTGATGCTTTATATGGTGATATTGACAGTCAAGCGTTGTCTTTAAAAGCAGCTTGGACACATGGTAATCATACTGTTGATGCAGGTTGGCAACAAATGTTTGGTGAACATGGTAGCCATACACCATTTATGCCGACGTTATCAGGTTGGGTACCACAACCCTATTTAGTGAATTGGTCGGTAGCAAGCTTTATTCGTAAAGATGAAAAATCATGGAGCTTGGGTTATAGCTATGATTTTAAAGATGTGGGTGTAAATGGTTTGACTGCAACCCTGCGTCATTATGATGGTCATAATATTGATAATAAAAATGGTACACGTGGTAAGGAAGATGAAAATAATTTCATTTTGAATTATGTCGTACCTGAAGGTAAGTTGAAAGGCTTAGGTTTTCAATGGATGTATATTGATGTGAACTATGACAATGTACCTGGTTTTGTTGATTTAGAAGAACATCGTGTCGCAACTACGTATACATTTAAATTTTAATTTTGAAGCGCTCAAGAGCGATGAGAAATCATCGCTTTTTAAAGCTTTAATTTTTTAAGTTTTATATAAATAATATTAAAAATCAAAATCTTAAATTATCGTTTTTTTATTGTTTGTCATCGCAAATAAGTATCAGTAAGTGCTTGATGAACAGGTAATATGTTGGGGTAAATAAGTTAATTTAAATGAATGAACGTGTCATTGAAGTGATTCAAAACACGCATGATGCTGATCTAAGGAGTTATTATGAGCACTGTTCAAATCCCTGATTATAAAACTGATTCTTTCTTTGGATTAGAGGATAAATGGATTGAAACTGCTGAAGGCGAATTAACACACTATCATGAAGTGGGTGAAGGAACGCCGGTATTGTTTTTGCATGGTTCAGGTACAGGTGTATCTGCGGCTGCAAATTGGTGGTTAAACTTACCACAAATTGGTGAGCAAGCACGGTGTATCGCCATTGATACGATTGGTTATGGTCAAACGGTTGTTGCACCGAATACTGCTTATGGGATTCGTGCTTGGGTCGATCATGCAGTGCGTACTCTAGATGCTTTAGGGATTGAAAAAACGTGGTTAGTGGGTAACTCTTTGGGTGGTTGGTTATCTTTCCAATTGGCATTGGATTATCCAGAGCGTGTTTTAGGCATTGTGTCGATGGGGACAGGTGGTGCAAAACAAACGGCTGCATTGAAAGCGCATGCTAACCCAGTGTTAACTGAAGAAGGCATCAAGAAAACTTTATCTATGTTTGTGGTTGATAAAGACTTAATTACCGATGAATTGGTAAAAGTGCGTTATGAAGCTGCGAAAAATGACTATGCTTCTGACCGTTTGATGGATGTCGTGGGTGCACGTGACCGTGATCGTTTTGAATTTCCACTTGATTTTGAAAAAATGAAAGACATTAATGTGCCAGTTTTATTGATTCATGGTGTACAAGATGTGGTGATTCCTGTGTCACGGACTTGGGATATTTTAAATACTGTTCCAAATGCAGATGCGCACATTTTCAGTCAATGTGGTCACTGGTCACAAGTTGAAAAAGCTGACGAATTTAACACGGTGATTAAAAATTATTTGGCGGCACGTGGCGTGAAATAATTTTTACTGTGGGGTGAAGGAGGATAGCGAAAGCTGTCCTTTTTTATGAGCTGTTGTTATTTGTTGGATAGATTTAACGCATGATAATGCTTGCAGCAACATTAATACAAATCGCTAAAATTGATGTATTAAACGCATACGCTAATATCAAATGTAAGGTATTTAAAATCCGCATTGAGCGTGAGGTAATCGAAACATCAGCTGTTTGCGCCGAAGTCCCAATGATATAACTAAAGTATAAGAAATCAGGATACGTCGGTTCAGGTGTTTTGGGAAATTCTAAACCACCGTCTAAATTTTTTTGTTTTGCCAAATAGAAGTCATGTGCATAATGAATGGTAAAAATGGTATGTAAAAATAGCCAAGCACATGCAATGGTTGAAATGGCTAAAACCAAATGCCCAGTTTTAAAGGATTGAATATCCTGTAAGTGTGTTAATTCAATGAAAATCGCAATAAAACACATGATTAAACAGCTTATAACCAGCAGTAAAATAATCCATTTACTGGCATCTTGTTGTTGTGCTCGTTTTAAAATGTGTTTAGGGCTTGCTGCCCATAGCATTTTCATGGTCAATACCAGATAAATAAAAATAGAAATATCCCAACTCAATAAAAGCCGGGTAGACCATTTCCAATCCGTACTAAAACCCATCACCTCATATAAGACTGCTGTACATAAAAATGTGATAAAGAAATATGGACGTGATGAAATTCCAGATTGGAAATGCTGAAAAGGAGAGGTTTTCATAAATTATTCAGCCTTTTATGTGATTGCTTATATTTATTTACAAATATTTTTGTGCAAGTTGATGTGGATCATTAGACTTAAGTTGTAGTAAATCATGCCATTCATTGAGGATGGTTCACAATCAGCATGCTGTTTAAAAATAAAACAATTTGTTTTAGTAATCTATTTAAATGAGTACAAAATTATTTAATGGTCGTTATTCGTGAAAAGTGTGATTTATTTGGCGATTATAAAGCCACCATTATTTTTTAACGAAATAATGGTGGCAGATTTTTATATTTAGAATGGTTAAATATTTAACTTTCTATGCGATTAATATCAAGATAAAACACTTTGGTTAACAGTTCGATGAATTTTTGCACAGCGGTAGAGTTGCTATTTTTACGGTAGCTCACATACAGGTCTAGATAAGGCAGTTCTACATCTAAGGGGCGAATCACTGAATTGTTCATGGTCAGTGGAGCGATATAGCCTGGTAAAATTGTACAGCCTAATCCCATACCGATAGAGTTGATATTAAATAAAATATTATCAGCCGTTTGGACAATATTAAATTCGATTCCTTGCGCTTTGGCAAAGTCTAAAATTGCGTTATGTAGCGTACCAGACTGCTCAAGTGCAGGAATAATAAAATCTATTCCATTCAACGCTTTCACAGGAATGCGCTCATGCTTTGCTAAAGGGTGATCTGCAGGGAGAATAAAGATTAAAGGTTCACGCAGTACAAATTTACTTTCAATTTCTTCATTATGAAAGTTATGACGTGTGAAGGTAATATCGAGTTCACCTTTTTGAATGGCACGCATTTGTTCAAGGTTATTTAAACTTAAGAGTTCAATCTTTAGATCAGGGCTTTGTACTCGCAAGTTTGGCAGCACATAAGGAAATACTTTCATCTCAGCAACAGGAACAAAGCCAATCCGTAGTTGTTGCTGTTTGGCTTGTGCAACTTGACGAGCCATTGCTACTGCTTTATCTGCTTGTGCAAGTGTTAAGCGGGCTTGTTCAAGGAATACAGCGCCTTCTTCTGTCAGTTCAACTTTACGTTTAGTACGGTTTAAAAGTTTGACCCCCACATCTTCTTCCAAGTCCTTAATTTGTTGGCTTAGTGAAGGTTGGGCGGTATATAGCTTCAAGGCTGCCTTACTGAAGTTTAATTCTTCAGCCACAGTGATGAAATATCTAAGGTGTCGTAATTCCATATAACTCTTCCAAAGAGTAATCCAAAAAAAGTCTTAGTGTGCCACTGCCCGAGTATAATCTATAAACGGCTATTACGTGAAGATGATTATGCCATTTAGAAAATAAATGATTTGCTGATGAGCATCAAAATTTAAGATAAAAAATATGCAGCTTATTAATTCATAAAATATCTTAATTAAAACAAAATAAATATTTCCATAAAGTACCTTGCTAAAGCGATGATCATTGCCAACTTGAGTCATTTGTTTGTGACCCCACGTTTGTCGCAGGAGAGCTTTCATGAGTGGAAAAATTGATGTGCGTGAAATCGACGCTTTAGTCGATGCACAAAATGGACGAATCTCACCATCAATCTATACCGATCCAGATTTGTACGAACTTGAACTTGAACGTGTGTTTGGTCGTACTTGGTTATTTCTTTGCCATGAAAGCCAAATTCCTAAAGCTGGCGATTTCTTCAATACCTACATGGGTGAAGATCCAATTATCGTGGTTCGTCAAAAAGATGGCTCGATCAAAGCATTGCTCAACCAATGCCGTCACCGTTCTATGCGTGTGAGTTTTGCAGACTGTGGTAATACCCGTGCATTTACTTGCCCATACCACGGTTGGTCATATGGTGTTGATGGTTCTTTAAAGGATATTCCACTTGAAGACCGTGCTTTCCCACAAGGTGCATGTAAAGAAGAATGGGGTCTAATCGAAGTTAACCGTGTGAAATCTTATAAAGGTTTGGTGTTTGGTTGTTGGGATGAAACCACACCTGATCTTGAAGAATACATGGGTGATATTGCTTGGTATTTAGATGGTGTTTTAGACCGTCGTCCAGGTGGCACAGAAATCATTGGTGGTGTGCATAAATGGGAAATCGAGTGTAACTGGAAATTTGCAGCAGAACAGTTTGCATCTGACCAATATCATGCTTTGTTCTCGCATGCTTCTGCAATCCAAGTTTTAGGTGCAAAACCAGATGATGATGCATCGAAACAATTAGGTGCTGCGCAAACTGCACGTCCTGTTTGGGAAACTGCCAAAGATGCCATTCAATACGGTTCACGTGGTCATGGTTCAGGCTTCTTCTTCACTGAAAAACCAGATGCAAACGTATGGGTTGATGGTGAAGTTGCGAACTATTTCCGTGAAACCTATGAGGAAGTGAAAGAACGTTTAGGTGAAGTCCGTGCTTTACGTCTTGCAGGGCATAACACCATGTTCCCAACATTGTCTTGGTTGAATGGAACTGCAACTCTTCGTGTTTGGCATCCACGTGGTCCAAACAAAACTGAAGTATGGGCATTCTGTATTGCGGATGCGGAAGCATCACAAGAAGTCAAAGAAGCATTTGAACGCTCTGCAACGCGTGCCTTTGGTCCAGCAGGTTTCTTGGAGCAAGATGACTCTGAAAACTGGATTGAAATCCAAAAGGTTTTACGTGGTTATAAAGCACGCAAAAATCAACTGATTATGGAAATGGGTTTAGGTAAAGAAAAAGTACGTGAAGATGGTATTCCTGGGATTACCAACTACATTTTCTCTGAAACGGCAGCACGTGGTATGTATCGCCGTTGGGCAGACTTACTGATCCATGAAAAATGGGAAGATGTAGAAGCTGCTGCGGAAGCATATGAGAAGGAGCTTGTAAAATGAGTTTAGTGAGTCTAGAACTTCAGCACCAAATCAGCCAATTTTTATATCGTGAAGCAAAATTGCTCGATGATTGGAAATTCCGTGATTGGCTAGAACTTTTTGCAGAAGATATTTCTTATACTTTGCGTACAACACCAAATGCGCAAACCCGTGATCGTCGTCGTTCTGTTGAACCACCAACAACGTGGGTATTTAACGACAATAAACATTTACTGGAACGCCGTGTTGCTCGTCTTGAAACAGGGATGGCATGGGCAGAAGAACCGCCATCACGTACCACGCACATGGTTTCCAATGTTATTGTAGAGCCGACTGAAGTAGCAGGCGAATACGATGTATATGTGACGTATTTGCTCTACCGTACGCAAAAAGAAAAAGATGTGACGATTTACTGTGGTAAACGTCGTGACAAACTTCGTCAAGTAGAAGGTGGTCTAGGATTCCAAATTTTTGATCGCAAGATCACATTGGATCAAGTGACTTATAATTCACATAACCTGAGCGTGTTCTTCTAATGAATAAAATCTTTGTTTGCCAAGTAGATGAATTGGATGAAGGTGAAGCCTTAAAAGTTGATTGTGGCGTGAATGGTATCGAAGCCCTCGCTGTATTTAACAATAATGGTGAATTCTTTGCGATGAATGACCGTTGTTCACATGGTAATGCATCTATGTCCGAAGGTTATCTCGAAGATGATGGCACGGTAGAATGTCCACTACACTCAGCACGTTTTTGTTTAAAAACAGGTGAAGCATTATGTCTGCCTGCAACTGATCCAATTAAAACATTCCCCGTGCTGGTGGAGGATGGTCAATTGTTTGTCGATATGGCAGGAGCGTAATCATGGGTTGGCTACAAGGCGAAGTTGCACTGATTACTGGTGGTGGTTCTGGTTTAGGCTGGGCATTGGTAGAGCGCTTTATTGAAGAAGGTGCACAAGTTGCGGTACTTCAACGATCAAAAGCCAAAGTGGATGCCTTAAATGAACACTTCGGTGGCAAAGTACTTGCTATTGAGGGTGATGTAGCTAGCTATGCAGACAACGTTCGTGCTGTGAATGCAACCGTAGAACGCTTTGGTAAACTCGATTGTTTTGTGGGCAATGCTGGCATCTGGGATCATTATGCTGACATTGTGAATACATCGGGTGAGCAGTTAGAAAAAGCCTTTGATGAAATCATGGGCATCAACACCAAGTCACTCATTTTGGGCGCAAAAGCTGCTTTAGATGAATTGGTTAAATCAGAAGGTTCAATTATTTTCACACTTTCTAACTCTGCGCTGTATTCAGCAGGCGGAGGTCCTGTATATACAGCGTCTAAGCACGCTGGTGTGGGGGTGATGAAAGAATTGGCTTATGAACTTGCACCTAAAGTACGCGTGAATGCGGTTGCCCCATCAGGTATGAATGTCAATATCAAAGGTGCAGCATCTTTAGGTCAGGAAAATGTGGGCTTATTAGATGCTCGTGATCCTGAGAAAATTGCCCGTGGTATGCCATTGAACTTCCTTCCTGAGCCTGAAGAAATGACTGGCTCTTATGTCTTGCTTGCTTCTCGCCAAAACAATCGCCCACTCACAGGTGTGTTGATTAATGCAGAATGTGGTTTGGGAATTCGTGGATTACGTCAACCACGTGCAGGTTTCTTTGATGAGTGATATCTGATTTTTGTTGAGTATTTCAATCGAAATTACACATTTTTCCTCATAACCTCCCTAACCCCTCTTTAAAAAGAGGGGGAATTCTTGATGCGTTTTGATTGTATATTCGAAATGCTTCCTCCTTTGAAAAAGGTGAGGAACGTGTTCCGCAAGTGGGAGGATTAAAGCTTTTACGATGTCTTGAAAAATAAAAGCTTCTATTTCGGAGTCCAACATGCCTGTTAAGCTCATTTGTGCATCGCACAGTCCATTGATGGAATTTGCTTCACCGCAACAACAATACAAAGAACAAAAAGTTCGTGACACGTTTGCCGAACTGGCTAAAGCAGTGGAAGCATACCAGCCGACTTTAATCATTACATTCGGTCCTGACCACTTTAATGGTTTCTTCTATGACCTGATGCCAAGTTTCTGTGTGGGTATTCGTGCCAAAGCTGCAGGTGATTGGGACTATGGAAAAGACAATGACCATATTAATGTGCCTGAAGAGACCGCACTTCATTTAGTACGCAAAGTCTTGGATGAAGGTGTAGATGTGGCGTATTCTTACCGTATGCAAGCAGATCATGGGGTAACTCAACCTTTACACTTTTTGTGCCATGGGCAATTAGATCGTTATCCAACGATTCCTATTTTCATCAATGGCGCTGCTGCCCCAATGCCTACTACCAAACGTACAGTAGCTTTAGGTCGTGCAGTTGGTCAGTTCATCAAGTCTTTAAATCTTGAAAATGAACGTGTCTTGATTTTAGGAACAGGCGGATTATCACATGATCCACCGACACCGCAAATGGGTTCAGTTCCGCCTGAAGTGGAAGAGTTTTTGATCTGTGGACGTAATCCAACTCAAGAAGCACGTACTACACGTCAAGGTAAAATCATTGCTGTCGGTCAAAAGTTGGCAGCAGGTGATACTTCTGTAGCCGTACCGTTAAATCCTGAATGGGATCGGGCATTGCTCCAAACTTTTGCCAAAGCAGACTTTGCAACCATTGAAGCCATGACTGAAGCTGAAATCCGCAAAGATGGTGGTCGTGGCGGTCAAGAAGTTCGTGCTTGGATGGCAGCCTTTGCTGCCATGCATGAAGTAGGTGAATATGACATGACCACACATTGCTATGAAGATATTAGTGAGTGGATTGCGGGCTTTGGCATCGTATCTGCTGAGTTGAAATAAATTAAGGACAAATCCCATGAACCAAAATGATATTCAAACCATCGTGATTGTTGGTGCTGGTCAAGCTGGTGCAAGCGCCATTTTAGAACTTCGTGCCAACAAATATGAGGGCAACATCATTTTGGTGGGTGATGAAACCCATCTACCGTATGAACGTCCACCCTTATCCAAAGATGTGATTTTAAAGCCTGAAGACACAAAGATTGAGATTCTATCGGAACAAAAATTAGCAGATTTAGGCGTTGAGCATATTCGTGGTAATGGCGTGGTGAAAATCAATGCAGATGCAAAAACAGTTGAACTGAAAAATGGTGAAACTGTTGCATTTGATAAATTATTGCTTGCCACAGGTGGTTCAGCACGTCGTTTGCCAAACTTTGATGCATTGGGAAAACACGTTTATACACTTCGTAATCTTGAAGACTCACAAGCACTTGTGCCTGTATTGCAAGCAGGACGTCGTATAGTCCTAATCGGTGGTGGTGTGATTGGTCTTGAACTTGCATCTTCTGCACGTGCAAAAGATTGCCAAGTGACTGTGATCGAAATGGGTGCAATGGTGATGGGGCGTTCATCACCACGTATTTTAAGTGAGTTTTTATTGGCGCAGCAACGTCTTGCAGGCGTTGATGTTCGTCTAGAAACCCAGATTGCCGATTGCCGTCTTGAGCAAAACCAGCAGGGTGAAGAAGTCGTGATCACCTTAGAAGGTGGTGAAGAACTTCGTGCCGATGCCGTAATTTATGGGATTGGGATTATTCCAAATGCCCAATTAGCTCTAGATGCAGGCTTAGACGTTGATTTTGCGATTAAAGTGAATGATAACTGCCAAAGCTCACATCCTGACATTTATGCAGCAGGGGATGTCGCAACCCAACTGCGTGATTGTGGTAATCACCGCCGTGTAGAAACTTGGGAAAATGCAAACTTACAAGCAGGTATTTTTGCACGTCATGTGATGGGTGTAGAACATCCTATGCTTAATCCTGCATGGTTTTGGACAGATCAGCTTAATATTAATTACCAATTTGTGGGTGATATGGCAGCGGCTGAATGGATCGTGCGTGGTGAAATGAATCCAGAACAACGTGATGCATCATCGTTTGTACTTTTTGGTGTGACAGATGGCGTGATTGTGGGTGGAATTACCGTGAATGCAGCCAAAGAAATGCGTCATTTGAAAAAATTGATTAGCAAACAAGCGCCATTTGAAGCGGATAAATACTTAGATTTAAGCCAAGATTTACGTAAATTAGTTAAATAAATTTAAGTTTATGTAAAAAGCCTGAGTAAATTTACTCAGGCTTTTTTTATGTGTTTGTTCTATGAAGATGACTTAAGCTTTTACTCTAAGTGTGTGCATGAAAGCGTAAATGCAATGTCGGACATGGATAACCTTGTGTATCCCATTTAGAACGTGCGCTCAGTTGAAAACCATGCTTTTGATAAAATCTAAATTCTTTGACATTACTTTCAAAAACATCCACTTCTTGAACACCCAACTTTAAAGCATACTTTAACAGCATTGAACCAAAGCCGAGTCCTGCATATTGGGGATGTACATAGAGCATTTCTATTTTACGATAAGCAATCCCAATAAAGCCGATAATCTTTTGATTTAGCTCGAGATGAAACAACTGCATATGTTCAAAATAATGATGTACGGTTAAAAGCTCTCGTATTTTTAAAATATGCTGGTGCTGAAAAAAATGTTGTTTAGCATCCACGCATTGTTGCCAAACAGAAAAGAGTGCTGGATGTTGATCAGGTTGAGATGAACGAATTTCGGTTTGCATAAAAAAATCGCTCAATCGTGAACAGCAACAAAAATTAAAGGAAAAATACATGCGGTTTAACTAATATGGCTTAAAATGCAGAGAAAAATCAAATCACTGTATTTGATCACAATAAACAGGACAATAAATGTCAGATTCCAACAAAATTGTGGTATATGCAGCACTTTTCGGTAATCTTGCGATTGCATGTGTAAAGTTTGTGGCAGCTTATATTACAAATAGTTCTGCAATGCTCAGTGAAGCGATTCATTCAGTTGTAGATACACTGAATGAAGTATTGTTACTGCATGGTATCAAAAAATCGCAACAACCCGCCAATGCCAAACATCCTTTTGGTTATGGGCGAGAGTTGTATTTTTGGGCATTTATTGTTGCATTGCTGGTTTTTGCTTTGGGTGCGATCGTTTCGATTTATCAAGGTGTGCAGCATGTTTTACATCCTGAAGAAATAACATCACCTTATGTTAATTATATTGTGTTAGTCATTGCGATCCTGTGTGAAGGGACTTCGTGGTTGGTTGCTTTAAAGTCTTTTAAAAAATTAAAAGGTAGAATGAGCTATTTCGAAGCTTTTAAACGCAGTAAAGATCCGACCACCTTTACCGTATTGTTTGAAGATTCGGCAGCACTGATTGGTTTGTTTATTGCGTTGATCGGGATTTTTCTGGCACATCAGTTGAACATGCCAGTGATAGATGGTATTTCTTCCATTTTAATTGGTATAGTTTTGGCGATATCCGCTTTACTTTTAGCAAGAGAAACGAAAGGATTGCTGTTGGGTGAAATTGCTCATCCACAATTACGTGAAAATGTGTTAAAAGTGGCGAGGGAAGATTTTGCTGTGCAGTATGCCAATGGTGTTTTAACTGAACAAATGGGTGCTCATCAAGTACTTGCCTCACTGAGTTTAGAATTTAAAGATAATTTAACTTCAGATGATATCGAAGCTTGTGTTAATCGTATTGAAACCAAGATCAGAGAAATTCATCCTGAAATTATTGCATTATTTATTAAACCGCAAACACAACAAATGTGGTTAGAAAGAATGAAAGGGCGTTTAGAGTCGTAATGTCAAAAGAGATTGAACAGAATTCGGTTGAAGATCGTACTTTAAATACCGAAGAAGTTGTAGCGACCGTTCCTACACAACAGCTCCATTATCGTTTAGAAACTGAAAGTTGCCTATCACATACGTGGTATCGACCTGTATTTAAGGTGTTGGCTTCAGACCATCATAATGGTGAAAACTTTTTTAATCCTGTGCGTCGCCCTGAAGGCAATCGCCGTTGGGATTTAGTGAAATGGTTGAGTACACGCAAGTCTTCAACTTGGGGTGTCGACTCTAGCAAAGAAGCCGCTGAGTTTTATGCAACCCCACGCGCATTGCCTCAAAACCGCCCAAATGCCTCAGAAAATGATTGGCAAATTTGGTTTATCGGACACGCAACCGTATTGTTACAAATCGGACCTTATAATTTTTTAACAGACCCAGTCTGGGCAGATCATGTCAGTCCTAAACAAGGACGTGGTCCTAAACGTGTGATTCCAGCAGGGATTGCATTGGAGCATCTACCAACGATTCATGCAGTATTACTCAGTCATAATCATTATGATCATATGGATATCGCCAGTTTGCGTTGGTTACATCGTAAATTTGCAATGCCGATTTATACAGGTTTAGGCAATAGTCACTATTTACCGAATGACTGGCATGTCATCGAAATGGATTGGTGGCAATCTGCATTATTTAAAAATTTAAAAATCGTCTATACCCCTGCACAACATGGCTCAGGGCGTGGCTTCCGTGATCAAAATGCTGCACTGTGGGGTGGTTTTTCTATTGTTTCACAGTATGGGCATTTCTTCTTTGCAGGAGATACTGGCTACTCAGGACATTTCAAAGAGATTCAAAAACGTTTAGGTTCACCACGTATTGCGCTGATTCCTATTGGGGCGTATGAGCCACGCAATTTAATGAAATATATGCATATGAATCCACAAGATGCCTTTCAAGCGCATATTGATTTGCAAGCAAAACGCTCATTGGCAATTCACTATCGGACTTTCCAGTTGACTGATGAAAGCCGAGAACAGCCTGAACATGACTTACATGATGCAATGAAAAATACGTCTAAGTTGATGAATCCGTTCTATTGTATAAAAGAAGGGCGGAAGTTGATTGTTTAATTCAGCATAATTCAATATGGACATTCAGTAAATTGTTTTGAACGTATTTTTATTGTTAAGCCAAATAGGGTCTAAAAAGTCAAACATGCTCAAAACGTCTGAAAAAGCATTACTTTAAATAGTTAATGCTTTTTGTCCAGAGTATGTAATGGCTTGAATCAAATAGGATAAATTATTTGTTGTATTTTAAGAGTTGCAGAGCAATGAGAGATAACGCTGCCATCGCTAGATTCATCACAAAAGGATTAAAAGCTTGCTGGAAATAGGTCACATCAGTGTATAAAATAAATATACTTAACCCAAGCATGGCTGCAATATTACAATAATGTAAGATCTTACGCTGCTTCAAGAGTAGAAATAACGCACCAAAAATAATTTCCATCCACCCTGCAACCTCAACCAGTATTAATATCGTCAGCTCATCTAAACCATGTAATTCCCACAAGCGTTGTTCATCGAGTGCATGAAACATTAATTTGGGCACACTGCCTTGATAAATCCATACTATTGCCAAAGTAAAATGTAATGTAAATAAAACCTTATCAATAGTTTTAGATTGTTGCATGAACCACACTTTCCAAAAAATGTTGTTTATTTTCAGCAGAAACGAATAAACAATAATCTGTCGTACCAAACAAACCATAACGATTCTGTGCTACACGTCGATATACAAAATCACGCATACGTTTTGGAAATAGATAGCCAATTTTTACACTAGAAAATGGTCGACCTAAACTGTCCATCACTTTTAAAAATGCAGTAGATTCTGTATAGGCTTGTCCATTTTGAATGACCAACATGGTGTCAAAATTGTCTAAAGGCATATCATAATGTTGTAAAATTGCTTGCCCAAGTGCAGACTGTACTGAAGCAAGTTTAAATTGCGCTGTATGATCATATTTGATTAAAAACTTTGCCCACCTATTACACAGCACGCATATTTCATCAAATAATACAATGTCATGGGTTTCAATGATTTTCTCGATATTTTTATTCATTTTTTATTTTTCAACACTGTAAAGTTAGACTATAGCAATTTTACAAATAAAGAAAAACCACCCGAAGGTGGTTTTTCAATTTGACTTCTATTTAGAGCAAACCAGGATTCCCTTGAGCAGGATCAGTGGCACGTGCGGCTTGCGCATCAGCAACTGTCATGCCTAAAGCTTTAGCTACACCTTCACCATAGGCTGGGTCACAGGCATAGCAGTTACGGATATGACGATATTTGATGAAATCAAGCGCATCGCCCATCGCAGCCGCAGTATTGTTAAATAAAGCCTGTTGTTGTTCAGGTTTCATTAAGTTAAATAATGCACGGGGTTGACTAAAATAGTCTGCATCATCTTGGCGATAATCCCAGAAATCTGCATCTCCTGTAATTTTTAAAGGTGGCTCTTTGTATTGAGGTTGTTCTTGCCATTGGTGGAAACTATTTGGCTCATAGTGTGGCAAGCTACCATAGTTACCATCCATGCGACCTTGACCATCACGGCGGTTAGAGTGAACTGGACAACGTGCGGCATTGACAGGGATTTGAGTATGGTTGACACCGACACGATAACGAGCAGCATCAGCATAGTTGACTAAACGCGCTTGTAGCATACGGTCTGGAGAATAACTAATACCAGGTACAAGGTTGCTCGGTGCAAAGGTTGCTTGTTCGACATCTTGGAAGTAATTTTCAGGATTACGATTTAATTCAAACTCACCCACATCGATCAGAGGATAGTCACCATGTGGCCACACTTTGGTTAAATCAAAGGGATGATATGGCACTTTTTCTGCATCAGTTTCAGGCATGATTTGAACTTGCAGTTTCCATTTTGGGAAATCGCCACGTTCAATTGCATTAAAGAGATCAGTTTGTGAACTTTCACGATCTTTGGCAATGATTGCTTCTGCTTCGGCATCAGTTAAGTTTTTAATGCCTTGTTGGGTACGGAAATGGAATTTTACCCAAAAACGTTCATTTTGATCATTGATAAAGCTATAGGTATGACTACCAAAACCATGCATATGACGATAGCCATCAGGAATACCACGATCAGACATGACGATGGTCACTTGATGAAATGCTTCTGGTAATAATGTCCAATAATCCCAGTTATTGGTTGCACTACGTTTGTTGGTTTTTGGGTCACGTTTAACAGCTTTGTTTAAATCTGGAAATTTACGTGGATCACGCATGAAGAATACAGGGGTGTTGTTCCCCACAAGATCCCAGTTCCCTTCTTCGGTATAAAACTTAAGTGCAAAACCACGAATATCACGTTCAGCATCTGCCGCACCACGCTCACCTGCAACGGTAGAGAAGCGAGCAAACATTTCAGTTTTTTTGCCAACTTCAGAGAAAATTTTAGCGCGTGTATATTTGCTAATGTCATGCGTTACTGTAAATGTACCAAATGCACCAGAACCTTTGGCATGCATACGGCGCTCAGGAATCACCTCGCGAACAAAGTTGGCTAATTTTTCATTGAGCCATAAATCTTGTGCAAGTAATGGACCACGAGCACCTGCCGTCATACTGTTTTGGTTGTCTACTACAGGAGCACCAACATCAGTGGTCAGGTGGGTGACTGGGCATTTTTTAATATCGTCTTGGCTCATCGTATTTCTCCATTATTCTCATCATGTATTTTAAGGAATGTTCCATAATGAATATGGATAACATGCTTCAACAGATATCACATTAAACGTTTTGTTAATTCATTCTAAAATTACAATATGACAAAGCGATGTTATCTAAAGTCATTTTGAATGGCTTAAAACTGAAAATAACGCGTTTAAAAATATATACCTGTATATTGAAGTTAATATTTTCAATGTTATTTGACAAATGGAATATAAAGGTCTAAATAAGTGGAAAAAACGATTGATTAGTGTTTTAAATTGACATGAATACTCGGAAATCAAGTGCTTTCTATTTTTGAAAGCCTGAGATGCTGCTCAGTGTTTTATGATTGCTAGCATGCTAAATGGTACGCTGAGCTCAATATTTTTTGAACATTGGGTTGGTTAATATTCAATATGAAATCAATATGCTGGATCAAGTTAGATGAATAAGACATTGAAATTACTATTTTGCTTAAATCAAATTTTTTAGCATTTGTACAATATCTTTCTCTAAATGCTCCCATTCTTTAAACTTCGGTTCAATCAACAATATCTGCGATACAAAACCATAGCAAATTCTTTGTACATTTAGACTGACATGGTTGAGCTGTGTTGTATCTTTTATGAACGAAGCAAGTATATGCTGCCACATTTGAACCATCATGGCATAACTTTTCTGATAAATTTCAATACTAGAAATCTGGCGTTCCAATAAAAAAGTTTGCGCCCATAAAAACTGCTCAGCCTGAATTTGTTGTAACTGAAACTGAATGATCTGCTGTAAATAACTCTCCAAAGTCAGATTTGTGGATAACTCATATCGACTTTGTGCATAACTTTTTAAAGCTTCGGCATTATTTTTCACATGCTGATGGATGGTTAGGGCAATCAAATCTTCTTTCTTAGAAAAATACTCATAAAACGTCCCTAATCCTACACCTGCAAGCTCAGTGATTTCCCGAATGGTAATTTTATGGGCAGGACGCTCATGTAAAAGCCGAACAAAACTTTCTATCAACGCTTCTTGTGTGATGCGCGCCCTTGATTGACGTGGTTTACGTCGTACATTAATCGCAGCTAAAGCCATAAAACTAATCCGAACACCAATGAATGCATTTTCTTCTATACTGAATGGAATTGAAGTAAACAACAAGATGAGCGTTTAGGATGAATACAGCACAATTTGCAGCACGACCAGCATGGGAAACCCACGAGATCAATAATCAGTTTGATGAATTGCAAAACTACAACTTATTCAGCACTGACCAAGTATTACAAGAAATATTGCAGCGTTATGGCAGTCAAGATCAGCAAGCTCTAGCGGAGTTTGGAGAGATTGTTGGTTCAGCAGAATATTATCAATATGCAGACCTAGCCAATCGTCATACCCCAGAATTACATGCCTTTGATGCACGTGGTCGTCGTAAAGACTTTTTAGAATTTCACCCTGCATGGCATAAATGGATGAGTATAAACCGTCAGTTTAATACCCATGCACACCCATTTAACAACCCGCAATCAACTTCAAAATGGGTTGATTGGGCGGCACGTTTCTTCTTAAGTGGGCAAGTCGAATGTGGTAATTTATGTCCAAATTCTATGACCTTAGGTAGTATTCCTTTGATTCAGAATGAACCTGAACTGTGGGCGAAAATCGGTGAAAAATTATTGTCCAATGAATACGATGAACGAGATATTCCGATTTCCCAAAAGAAATCTATTTGGATGGGCATGGGTATGACCGAAAAGCAGGGTGGTTCAGATGTCCGTACCAATGAAACCTTAGCTGTTCCTGTGGTGGAATCAGGTCGTGGTAAAGCTTATTTATTGACAGGACATAAATGGTTTTTCTCAGCACCAATGTGTGATGCACATTTGGTGGTGGCGAAAACTGAACAGGATGGTTTGGCGTGTTTCTTTGTCCCTCGTTGGCTAGAGGATGGCACCAAGAATAACATTCAAGTACAACGTCTAAAAGACAAAGTCGGGAATCGTAGTAACTCAAGTTCAGAGGTTGAATTTAAAGACGCATGGGGCATCATGATCGGAGAAGCAGGACGTGGCATTCCAACCATTATCGAAATGGCGAATTACACCCGTTTAACCTGTTCAGTTGGTTCAAGTGCCATGCTCCGACAAGCATTGGTACAGTGCATCGCCTATACGCGTCAGCGTAAAGCTTTTGGAAAGCATTTAGCCGAGCAACCTTTGATGCAAGCGGTACTTGCAGATTTGGCATTGGAAACTGAAGCTGCGATGCAACTCAGCTTTCATCTCGCACATTGCTATGAACAAGATGATGAGTTATCACTGGCATGGAAACGCATCATGACCCCTGCATCTAAGTTTTGGGTCTGTAAACGAGCTGTGGAACTGACAGGCGAAATGATGGAAGTCTTTGGTGGTAATGGTTATGTGGATACAGGCATTATGGCGCGTATTTTTAAAGAAGCTCCTGTCAATACCATTTGGGAAGGTTCGGGTAATGTCATGTGTTTGGATGTATTACGTGCCATTCAGCGTGATCGTAATTCCATCGAAGTCTTATTCCAGTCTTTTGCTCAAGTGACCTCAAGTGATGCTGTTTTGCAGAATGAATTGCAGTCATTGTTAAAATTATTTAGTAGTCTACAAGCTAATGAAATGCAGTTTATGGCACGCAGTCTGGTCAGTCGCTTGGTGATTCTGGCGCAAGCGATTTTACTGAAACAGCATGCACCTGATGCTGTTGCAGCGGCTTTTATCCAAACGCGTTACAATGAGTTTCATGGACGAGTTGTCGGTATGATTGATGCAAAAGTGCTGGATGTTGAACGAATATTAGCAAGAGCCTTGGCACATTAAAAATTTAAAAATTGAAGAGGTTGTATGATACTAACCTCTTCAATGGGAGTTTTTTTAGAATATTATTCAATCAAAAACAACCCAACAGATACTGATCAAAGCATTGGCATGTCTCATGTTTGGTTTAGCATGTAGTATATTATTCCCAAAAGTATATAAACTATTTTTATAAATGGTTTTATTAAATTCGTATCGGATAGATAATTTTTTAAAGCACCTTTATATTTTTATTTTATGCATGAATTTAAAATATTTATTTGAGTATCTTTATTAGAAATGAATAGGTTAACTGTTTTTTGAAATAAAATTATTTTATAAATATATGTTTTTAATCGTTGTTTTAGGTGTAACATAATAATAGAAGCAGTGCTTTATTTTAAGTTTTAAAAGTACTGCATTTATATAAACATATTAACATTATTTTGAATGATTTTTAAGCAAAAAATGTGACTCCCTTGTTGATGTAAAAGACATGAAAATAATAAATAAATCCTCCATATTAGAAATAGAAAGATAGCAATATGATAATTTTAAATAGAGGAGATTATTTATGATCTATGAAGTTTCTGGAGATATTTTACTGAGTGACGCACGTGCAATTGCGCATGGGGTTGCACCAAATGATAACTTTGCAAGTGGTTTGGCTTTAAATTTAAGAGAACACTGGCCTGCTTTATATAAAGATTTTAGAAATTATTGTCATATTTATCATCCAAAATCAGGTGAGTTGTGGACTTGGGTGAATGCTGAAGGGCAACGCATTATTAACCTCATGACTCAAGAAGCAGCTTATGATAAAGGTGCAAAACCGGGTAAAGCTTCTATTGAATACGTGAACAGTACATTGAAAGCACTCAGACAAGTAGTACTTGATGAAAAGATAGAAAGCCTTGCTTTACCTCGTTTAGCAACGGGTGTGGGTGGTTTGGACTGGGATGAAGTTCGCCCTTGGGTGTATAAGCATCTTGAAGATTTGAATATTCCGATTTATATCTACACACTGTATCAAAAGGGTGTTAAGGCTGAAGAAAAAGCTGAATAATCAGTGCTTATCGTCTATTAAATGATGCTGAATAATACTGTGAAGCTCAACAAATGATTTTGTTGGGCTTTTTTGTGTTTTTATAAGTGAACATACGATTGAGTGCCTTAACTCAAAAAGTTCGCCAATCAATCTATTTTTTATGGATGCTGACATGAAATGACATAAGGGTTAAGTTTCGGAAAACTTAACCCTTATTGGCTTAAATTCATTGCTTATTTAAAGCATGAGCTCAAATCTTTAAATAAGATTACTTTTGTTTTTTAAGCTCTTTTTTAAGCTGTTTCAATTTGCCTTCGTGTTTTGAAATTTTATCCAAACGCGCTTTGATTTTTTTCTTTAAAGATTTAACTTGCTTAGACATCATGTTACTCCTTAGTTTTGGTATCCGTTGGCTGATGTTTTTTGATAAAACTACGGATAAATTTTCTTAATTCTCGTGCTGCACTGGTATCTAGGTTTTCACACAATTGTAAGAACTCATCCCGCTCAGCACTATTAATGCGAATTAAGAGTTGACCATCTTTTTTATTCACCTTTGTTTTTTTGGGTAATTCAGCCATAACGTATTTATCCCCAAAGGTGATTTTCAAAAATGTATATACAATATATATACGTTTTAAAAATAAAGCAAATTTATCTTATTGAAAATGTTTGATTATTTAGTATTTTAATGAAAATTTATGTAAAATGATGTAAGTATTTTTAAGTAAGTTGCTGTTATCACGATGTTTATTTTAGAAGTAATTCCGCTTAAAAAATAAAGATCATTTCATCAAAAGACCCAAATAAAATAGCCGATCTTGGCCTTTTTATTACTTATGCAATATTTATGTCGTTTGATTTGTCCTGAACTCTTCAACTAAAAAATCAATCAATGCTTTGACGGATGGCAGTTGTCCTCTGCGTGACGTATAAGCTAGATGAATCAATTCTGGTTTTGGCTCCCATTCAGGAATGATTTTAACTAAACGTCCCGTTTTTAAGTCTTCACTGCTGATTAGCTCGGGTAGTTTCGCTACGCCTAAACCTTGTAAGGTTGCAGAATGCAATGCAACTAAATCGGTAGTCGTAAGTCGAGGTTCACATTTAAAATAATAATGATCATTGTGTTGATTAAATAAATTCCAATGATATTCAGGTGCAAATGATTCCATCATTAAAATGGGCCAGTGATGTAACTCATCTAAAGATTGAAGCTTGAAACGTTGATTGACCAGATCAGGACTTGCCACAATATATTGCTTTGAAATAGCCAAATCACGCACAATCAAATCACTGTCCGTTAAAGGCAGAGGTCGGATACGAATGGCAACATCATAACGCTCATTAATTAAATCAACTTTACGATTGGTGGCTTCAATATGTAATTTTACTTTGGGGTATTGCATTAAAAATTTATTCAGCATTTGGCTGATATTAATGTGTAGCAGATTGGTTGGACAGGAAACTTTTACAGTTCCTGTCGGTTCGGCACTCAGCATTTGCATGGCTTCATCAGCAGCCTCCGCTTCAATTAGCATCGCCCTGCAGTGTTGATAATAAATTTTGCCCACTTCCGTGATGGAAATTTGTCTGGTTGTTCGATTTAATAATTTGACCCCTAAACGTTTTTCTAACTCTGCGACTCGGCGACTTAATAATGATTTTGTCAGCATTAACTCATTACTCGCTGCGGAAAATCCACCGTATTCAATCACTTTTGCAAAATAGTAAAGATCGTTTAGGTCTTTCATTGGCTTATCTCATTTAAAAAAACATTTTATTGTTTATATATTGGGACAATGTGTCATATTTAGAATATTTAATAAACATTGTTCCATTACTAATATTATAAACACAAACCAATCAATATGAAGGTAATAAAAATGTCTACGCCAGCAAATTTTGACGGACAACGTCCAGTGATTGATTCTACAGATTCAGTGATGTTATTGATTGATCATCAAAGTGGCTTATTTCAAACCGTAGGGGATATGCCAATGACTGAATTACGTCAACGTGCATCTGCTTTGGCAAAAATTGCATCATTGGCAAATATTCCAGTCATTACAACAGCTTCTGTACCACAAGGTCCAAATGGTCCATTGATCCCTGAAATTCATCAAAATGCACCCCATGCACAGTATGTTGCACGTAAAGGTGAAATCAATGCGTGGGATAACTCTGAATTTGTACAAGCAGTAAAAGCAACTGGTAAAAAAACATTGATCATTGCAGGAACGATTACTAGCGTATGTATGGCTTTCCCTGCAATCAGTGCAGTTGCAGAAGGCTATAAAGTATTTGTTGTCGTTGATGCCTCTGGGACATATAGCAAAATGGCGCAGGAAATAACCTTAGCACGTATGGTTCAAGCAGGTGTAGTACCGATGGATACCGCAGCAGTTGCTTCTGAAATTCAAAAAACTTGGAATCGTGAGGATGCAGCAGAATGGGCACAAGTTTATACTCAAATTTTCCCAGCATATCAGTTGCTTATGGAAAGCTATAGTAAAGCACAACAAGTCATTAGTAATAACGAAGTATTGGATTCCAATCGCTAATTTTAACGGATACAGCCATCCTGTAAAGGGTGGTTGTTGAATATAAAAAGCAATATTTATATTTTTGTAAGCTACTGATCATTATGATGAAATATTTTATAAGAATGCTTGTATTTTGTGCAAAAAGGCGTAATATCACATTCCCATCTTATTTTGATGGATATTAAAAAAGGTAAATAAAATGGCGAAGAAAAAAGCTGCGCCTGAAGTTGTGATTCACAACTTTGTGGCAAAACACATGAATGATTTTAACAAAAGTCAAACTTTTGTAGATCGAAAAAAAGATGCAAAACGTGGTTATTCTAAACACAAAAAAGGTCGATATTCTGATGATTATCGACCTTTTTACTTTCTAGCATTTTGTTTTTGCTTTTAAAAAATATAGCAGTATCAATCAAAAATTATAAGCTGACTGCACGAGAAGAATTTTTTACCATATCCCCCAAGCCATGGGTTTTAAAATAATATTCCAATAAACTTTTGACCATCAACGGATTATTCATTTGCAAAGATTGGTCGAGTAATACTTTGGCATCAGGCATTGGCACATGACAAATTGCTTTACGCACTCGCAAAATATTACTTGAACTCATCGATAGGGTATTGAAGCCCATTGCCATAAGTAAAATCGCTGTTAGTGGATCACCTGCCATTTCCCCACAAATACTGACAGGTTTATCGTATTTATGACATTCTTGTACTAAACGAGTCAAAGCACGCAATACTGCAGGATGTGAATGTGAATAAACATTGGCAACACGTGGATTATTGCGGTCAACGGCGAGTAAATATTGGGTTAAATCATTGGAACCCACTGAGAAAAAGTCTACTAAAGGTGCAAACTCATCAATCTGTAAAAGCACACTTGGCACTTCGACCATGATGCCGATTTTTGGCTTGGTGATTTTGACTTGTTCTTCTTCTTGCACAGCAACCCAATCACGTTCCAGTAAATACAAGGCTTCTTCAACCTCACTGACACTGGTCACCATGGGCAGTAAAATATGCAAGTTATTCAAACCAATACTGGCTTTGAGCATGGCACGAATTTGTGAAGAAAAAATCTCAGGATGATCAAGGGTAAAGCGAATTCCACGCCAGCCCAAAGCTGAGTTTTCTTCCTCGATAGAAAAATAAGGTAGGTCTTTGTCTGCACCAATATCGAGGGTACGCATCACCACAGGTTTGTTGGCAAAGTGGCTCAGTTGTTGGCGGTAAATGGCACGTTGTTCTTCTTCACCAGGGAAGCGTTCACGAAGCATGAACGGAATCTCAGAACGATATAAACCGACACCTTTTGCACCACGTTGCACGCCACGTACAACATCAATCATCAAGCCTGTATTGACGTATAGTTTCACAGCAACACCATCAGGGGTGATAGCGTCTTTGGTTTCATACTGCTTTAAATCTTTGGCGATTTGTTCTTCTTCTTTTTGAATTTCTTTATAACGGGTACGCATACGACGTGGTGGATTGATGAAAACCCGCCCTTGATGCGCATCGACGATCATTTCCACATCATCGAGTGTACTTACTGGCAGTTCAGTCACACCGACAACAGTTGGAATGCCTAAGGCACGTGCCACGATGACCATGTGTGAATTCATTGCACCTTCAGTGGTGACAATCGCTGCAATTTTATCGACAGGGAGTTCAACTAAAGCAGCAGTAGAAATTTCATCTCCAATCAGAATGCTTTCATCAGTTAGTTCACGATGACTCGAATCTGCTTCTTGTAAATAGGCTAAAATACGACGACCGAGGTCTTTTAAATCAGAAACCCGTTCACGTAAGTAGTCATCTTCCATCTGTGCAAACAAAGCAATATGTTTGTCGATGACAATACGTACTGCACCCTGCGCCCAATGACCATCACGGATTTCAGTTTTAATCTCAGAAGGTAAGGCATTTTCATCTAACATGCGTAAGAACACACTAAACAGCGCGCGTTCTTCTGCCATGAGTGCATCCTGCATTTTGTCATCAAGTGACTGAATTTCATCACGTACAGATGCTATCGCATGATCTAAAAGTTGTAACTCTTCACTAATATCATCGGCTTCACGATCTGGCACAGCTGCCAAATCCGCAGGTGGATAGAGAATAATGGCACGACCAATCGCAATCCCGCCTGAGCCTGAAACTCCTTGAAAGGTTTTATACGTTGGTAAGCTATTCGGCTTACGAAAAACATCAATATTACCTACTGCATGTGCATGCGCGATCACACCAGAGAGCTGTGCACATAAAGTGACTAAAAATGATTCAGCCGCTTCACTAAAATCTTGAGGTTCTTTATTTTGTACCACCAGAACGCCCATCACCTTGCGGCGATACATGACAGGTACACCGAGGAAAGAGTTATAAATCTCTTCGCCAGTTTCAGGTAAATACAAAAAACGCTCATGTTTTGGCGCGTTGTCTAAGTTGACAATTTCCTCACGCTGTCCGACCAAACCGACCAAACCTTCACTGGTATGCAATGAAACATTACCCACTGCATTGGGATTGAGTCCTTTGGTCGCCATCAGGACAAAACGTTGATTACGCTCATCAAGTAGATAAATGGAACATACATCGACATGCATTGCTTCAGAAACTTGATTGACCATGATTTCTAAAGATTCATGCAAGCTGACAGACGTATTAATTTCTTGGACAATACGTCTTAGGGTGTCTAGTTGCATGTTCGACATGGGATATATGCTCCTTTATAGTAGGATTGTGCTCAAATGTATAATTTCACTTTTATTTATAACAGCAGCCTCTGAAAAAATCTTTAGATTTTTATAGAAACTTCAGGTAAAAATTGTGGCATTTGCATACACAACTCCATCATTGCTTTACGATAAACATCACGTTTAAAATTCACTACCTGTCCCAGTGGATACCAATAGCTGACCCATTGCCATTGATCAAACTCTGGCGGATCAGATAAGTTCAACTGAATGTAGTTCGTTGATGCTACCAATTTTAATAAAAACCATTTTTGCTTTTGTCCAATACATACGGGATCAGAATCCGAACGAATGTATCGAAGCGGCAAACGATAATGCAACCAACCTTCGGTTTGTGCAATTATTTGGACGTGCTCTGGTAGGAGCCCAACTTCTTCTCGTAGTTCTCTAAAAAGAGCTTGCTCAGGAGTTTCTCCAAACTGGATACCTCCTTGAGGAAATTGCCATGCATTGTGACCAATGCGTTTTGCCCATAAAACTTGTCCAATATCATTTGCCAAAATGATCCCGACGTTGGGTCGGAAACCTTCTGAATCGATCATTTGGCTACCTAAATTTTGTGAATTTCATTGACTTTGTATATGGGGACATTCACTCTTGCATCCAACTCGACAAAGTCAAAGTAATAATGTTGTAAAATTGCTATGATCTTAACGAATTTCTATCGACAAGCGGAGATAGATTTACATTTTTTTTCTTAATTTTCAGTTTGCACGAGTATTTTCATGAAATTGGCGTTGTTTGATCTTGATCACACCTTATTAAATACCGACTCAGATCACTCTTGGGGTGAGTTTTTAGTCAATGAAGGCTTGGTCGACCCCGTCCGACATCGTGCGATGAATGATAAATTTTATGAAGACTATAAAGCAGGGAAGCTGGATCCGATTGCCTATAACGAATTTGTATTTGAGTTTTTAACTCAACATGACCATACCTATTTGACAGAATTACATGAGCTGTTTATGCAAAAAGTGATTCGCCCACAAATGCGCCCAAAAGGTTTTGAGGCGATTCAACGTCACAAAGAGGCAGGGCATGAGTTGGTTGGGATTACGGCAACATCGGATTTTATTACTGCACCGATCTTCCGTGAGTTTGGGATTACCGAAATCATTGCCACCAATGCAGAAGTTAAAGATGGAAAATATACGGGTAAAGTCATCAATATTCCATGTTATCAAAAAGGCAAATTGGCACGTTTAGATCAGTGGCTTGAAGGTCGTGACGTCACGGAGTCATGGGTATATTCAGATTCGGTTAATGATCGGTTCTTGTTGGAATATGCAGATCATGCTTTTGCCATCAATCCTGATGATCGTTTGGAGGTTTTAGCCAAAGAAGAGGGTTGGGAAATTCAAGACTGGTCGATTTGATTGATTTCGCTTTTATTGATGAAGTAGATGAATGACAGCACTGAGGTGCTGTTTTTTATGTACGATTAATGAATATAAGAAATTAAAAAGGAAAATAAAAATGGGAACGAATTTAAATTCAAAGCAAAACTTAAAACAATTTGTTGTGCATCATGTGGATTATTATCAAAAAGTTTTTTCTGATTTTGAAAAAAAAGACACCAAGTTTACCTTTAATTTTGCTGCATTGATTGGTGGTTCATTATGGTTTTTTATCGGAAAATTTATTTAAAAGGGATATTGGCTTTCTTTTCACCAATAATTATTTTATTCATTTTTAGTCTGTTTAAATCGGTAATTTTAAGCGTGATTGGCTCTGAATCATTGGGTATTTCCATCCTGTTGGTTTGGGGAAGTACTCGAGTATTCTTTGCCTTTAACGGAAATTACTGTTTGTGGAAAAGGTATAGGAATTATTTTATAAAACAGCAGAGTAAATCATTGCGAGAGTATGGTGGAGTAAATTGGTGGTTACCTAGCATTGTTTTGATTCTTATTGTTTCATGTATTTGGATTTTAAGTGAAATGATGCAAGGTATGAGACATTAAAAAACAGGTGGTGAATTTAAGCTTCACTTTTAGTTTAAAAATGCTATGTTGGTTTTAGAACTTTTAGAAACGAATGGAGAGATAAAATGAGCCAAACACGCCCAAGAATGACCAATTTATTTGAACAACTTGGCTTAGACTCTAGTGAAGCTTCAATTCAGAAATTTATTGAAACCCATCAGCTCGATGCAGATACAACGATTGTACAAGCCAATATTTGGACAGAATCACAACGCCAATTTTTAGCTGAAAAACTCAGTTCAGATGGCGAGTGGGCAACGATTGTTGATCAGTTAAATGAATCTTTACACGAAGATTCAGTGAAATAATATTTTTCTGATTGAGTGATAAAGAGTGAAAAGATAAAACCATGTTATCAAAATTGACATGGTTTTTTTATTTCTTCAATTATTTAATTAAATTGCAATAGTGTATGTTTTAAAATAGCTCTACAAACAATAAGAATAGTGAAAACAAAAAAAGAAAAACTCATTATTCAACAACACAACAGAGACAACAAGAAAATACAGCGCTCAACTCAGAATTCCATATTTCAGATACGGAGTTCTTCCAAGTTTAGTATGACTTGGATGATTTCTGAAATATGGTTTTCTGGTTTTATTTTAAAATTTTAAATCTTTCAAAAAATTATTTCATCATTTCAATAAGTTCTAGAACAGCACGTGATTGACTACGGGCGGGATGCCATACCATTCCTAATTGACGATACATATTTACATTGATATCGAGTTGTTTTAAGTCGTTGTTTAACAAAGTTTTAGGTAGAACTGACCAACCTAAACCGATCGAAACCAACATGCGAATTGCTTCTAAGGTGTTGTTACTCATTGTAATTTTAGGTTTTAACCCTTTTTTCTCAAACTCCGCTAAGGTGATTTGACTAGTATAGGTTTGGGATGCAGGAATTAGACTTGAGTACTCGATTAAATCTTCAAGTCTAAGGTTTTCTTTGTGTGCCAATGGATGGAAAGGCGCAACTACAAATGCCAAAGGATCATCCCAAATTTTGACGTATTTTAAACGTTCATCCCCTTGTGGTGGTAAAGTTAAAAATGCAAGCTCGAGATCACCTGCGAGTACTTGTTCGTGTGCTTGTTCAGAATCAACAAAATGCACATCTAAAGTGACATTTGGAAAGTCTTGGACATATTTTTTGAGGTGTATGGGTAAATGATGCAAGCCGATATGATGACTTGTACCAATTTTCAGTTTACCTTGCACTTGCCCTTGTTCATGGCTGAGCGTGTGGTGAATATCTCCTAACTCATTTAACCAGTTTTTGACTTTAGGCAACAATGAATGTGCGGCATGTGTCGCTTGAATTCCACGGCCTGCAGACTCAAAAAGTTTGACACCAAAATAATCCTCAAGGCTATGTATACGTTTAGTGACAGCAGGCTGGGTAATAAACAGTTGTTCTGCTGCCATAGAAATTGAACCAGTTTCCATAACTTTAACAAAGGCTTCAAAAGCAGCAAGATTCATGATATTCCCATCCATAAAGAATTTTTATGCGTAATTCATTATTTAGAAATTTTTAGAATTAATCAAAACAATTCTGAAATATTTACAAATTAAGTGAAATGACCGGAGTATGCGTAATTGTTTGGAAAAGTTTATATACAAGTTTTTACTGTACAAAAAACAGGACATTTATTTATAGTGATGAGAATAAAAACAACAAAAAGGTAGATTTTATTTGCATACACAACAACATCATTCTCTCCAACATTTCAGTACCGTGAAGCGAAATATATTTAAGTTATCTTGGTTTAGGTTCTTGATATATAGCTTGATTATTTTGTCATTGGGTGGATTATTTCTCTATTATTTTCATATCTATTTCCTACTGATTTTTAGCGTTATTTTTGTATTTTTTTGGACGTTGGTGCGAAGATTGCATCTTAAAAAACTCCAAGATTTGGTGGCGATACGTATCCCTGATTATATTTGGCAGGCTTTTTATCAGCGTCATCCACAAATGAGTGAATCCTCACAAGAGATCATTGAAGAAGGATTTAAAGATTATCTCGCTCTACATTTGTGGTCAAAAAACTCCTATGCGATGCCTTCACATGCAGTCGATGCGTTGTGGCATGTTTTGATTGAGGAGTTTCAGGATTTTTATGATTTGATGTGTAAAAATACTTTGGGCTATGAACTCAGGCATAAACCACATGATAAAAATCCGACTACAAAACAAAAAGAGGAACAGCGCAAACAATTAATAAATACGTGGCAAGCGGCTTGTCAGATTCATCATTTAGACCCTAAAAACACGCAAACTTTACCTCGTTTATTTCAAATCGATACACAGGTGAAATGGGAAAATGGCATTCATTTTCAATTACCCGTATTGCTTGCGATGTATGGTCAGTTACTTGATACTCGTTCAGATACCTCACCTTCACATCCAAATAGCGCATGTTCATCGACAACCGCATTTTCATCTTCTTCATGCTCAGGCTCATCCAGCGATGTGAGTCACTCGCATTCAGGTTATGATGCAAACTCCGATGGGGATTCGAGTTCAGATTCTTCGTGTAGTAGTTGTGGCGGAGGTGGTGATTAGTTGCCACAGCATTTTTGATTTTAGAAATTAAGCTTCTATTACTGTTACTGTGGATTTTTGTGCATTTAATGCAGCTTGGTCTTTTTTATTCCATACTTTTTCATGGAAGAAGAATGCAAAGGCTTGCACAGTCGGTTCGAGTAAACTTAATGTAACAGCCATCCATAAATTACCTGTCACCATGTATGCAACTAACATCGCAACGGTAATGTGCATGATGTAATAGCTTAAGGTTTTTTTGAAAATTCGTTGATTGGTTTGAACAAAATTTTGAATACGCGCCATGACAGTCACCATAAGATTAGAAGTTAATTAAATAATAATCATTATCATTTATAGTGTAAAAGAGATTTTTTAATTATTGATGATTGGATTTGTGAATGATCGTTTATGATGTGAGTTGAATTTTTATAATAAGTGAAAAATATGGAAAATATTATACAAATAGAAGGGTTTGTAGAAAATCTAGAAATTCAATTTAGTCAGTTAGGGTTAAAACTAGGGAAACATAAGCAACAATACGTTAAAAGTAAAAAATTTACGTGTACTGTAAATGGTCATTTATTACAGGGAAATTTTCATCAACTTATGTTTGGAGATGGTTCGAACGTTCGAATTGTAACTTATAGGTTCGATGATGTTTCTTGTAGACATCAGATTGATGCAATATTAAATTTAGACAATGGAATTCTGCATATACCTGCGTGGGTAGGGTATGGCACAACACCTGCAATTATTGATCTCGTTATTTTCTTTCCAATATTGATCGGGTTGGGGACCATGATATTTTTTGGAACCATTCTATATTCTACTGAGTTCGGTTGGATTCTTACACTAGGCTTTGCTACAGCACTATTTCTTGTATATTTCATCGGTTTTATTTTTACGATCCCCTATATTTTATATTTAGCTAAAAAGGATCAAGAGCTACTCGCTGATATAGGATTTTCTCAGCCTGAACTTGCATTACAACGTATATTTTATTTGCATAATGGAAAGTTCAGATTTGAGCATTCATATGGTGAGGTATATTTCAATGGAAAGTATTGCCATGGAATCCATGATTGTAAAAAACTTGTTGATGTTTATCCTGATTTTAAATTATCTGATATTTATCAACCTCAAGGTAGTACCACCCCTGATTTTTACAGTGTTGGAATTTAAATATTAATTCCAGAAAGTTTTTAAATTAATAAAAATGATAAATTAGATTTATGTAAAAACACGGTTATAATCGAATTAATGAAAGAATTACCCAGTCCAGTGGAGCACATCGACATGGCAGGCGAAAACCAAAAAGCAAAAACCGAAAATGCAAAAACATTGTACGATAAATTGTGGGATGACCATTTAGTAAAACAACGAGATGATGGCTCTGCATTACTGTATATCGACCGTCATTTATTACATGAAGTAACGTCTCCACAAGCGTTTGAAGGTCTGCAATTGGCAGGTCGTACACCTTGGCGTTTAAGTGCCAACGTGGCAACACCTGACCACAACGTTCCAACGTCTACTAAAGAGCGTTCAGAAGGGATTGCAGGGATCGAAGATGATACTTCACGTATCCAAGTGCAAACTTTAGATGACAATTGTAAAACCTTTAATGTGGTTCAATTTGACATTAATGATGTTCGTCAAGGAATTGCACACGTGGTTGGCCCTGAGCAGGGTTTAACTTTGCCAGGTATGACGGTGGTTTGTGGCGACTCTCATACTGCAACACATGGTGCATTTGGTTGTTTGGCACATGGGATCGGAACATCAGAAGTTGAACATGTATTGGCAACCCAATGCTTAGTCCAAAAGAAAATGAAAAACATGTTGGTGCGTGTTGATGGCAAATTAGGTCAAGGCGTAACACCAAAAGATGTGGTATTGGCGATTATTGGTAAAATCGGGACTGCGGGTGGTACAGGTCATGCGATTGAATTCGGTGGTCAAGTGTTCCGTGATATGTCGATTGAAGGTCGTATGACGGTCTGTAACATGGCGATTGAAGGTGGTGCCCGTGTTGGTATGGTTGCTGTCGACGAAAAAACGATTGAATATGTGAAAAATCGTCCTTATGCACCGAAAGGCGAGCAGTGGGATGCAGCAGTAGAATATTGGAATACTTTACATTCTGATGAAGGCGCACATTTTGATACTGTTGTAGTTTTACAAGGTGAAGAGATCGAGCCACAAGTGTCTTGGGGAACGTCACCTGAGATGGTGATTCCTGTGTCACAAGCGGTTCCTACTTTAGAGCAAGCCAAAGATGACGTACAACGCAATGATTGGACACGTGCCTATCAATACATGGGCTTAAATGGCGGTCAGGCATTGACAGATATTCAGTTAGACCGTGTATTTATCGGTTCATGTACAAACTCTCGTATTGAAGACATTCGTGCAGCGGCAGAAGTTGCGAAAGGCAAAAAAGTTGCTTCTAGTATTAAACAAGCGATGGTCGTTCCAGGTTCTGGTTTAGTTAAAGCGCAAGCAGAAGCAGAAGGCTTGGATAAAATCTTGGTTGAAGCTGGTTTTGAATGGCGTGAACCAGGTTGTTCAATGTGCTTGGCAATGAATGCAGATAAATTACAACCGGGTGAGCATTGCGCATCGACGTCTAACCGTAACTTTGAAGGTCGTCAGGGCAATGGTGGTCGTACACATTTGGTGAGTCCAGCGATGGCAGCAGCGGCGGCAATCGCAGGTCATTTCGTTGATGTACGTACATTCTAATTCGGGCTAAGAGAAGCAAAAGACATGAAAAAATATACCGTTGAACAAGGTATCGTTGCACCATTAGACCGTGCCAATGTCGATACCGACTTAATTATTCCAAAACAATTTTTGAAGTCCATCAAACGTACCGGTTTTGGTGACAATTTATTTGATGAATTGCGTTATTTAGATGAAGGCTTTTTAGGTCAAGACAATTCTAAGCGTCCTAAAAATCCTGATTTTGCATTGAATCAGCCACGCTATCAAGGGGCTTCAATCTTGATTTCACGTGCTAACTTTGGGTGTGGTTCAAGTCGTGAACATGCGCCATGGGCATTGGAAGAATATGGCTTCCGTACCGTGATTGCACCAAGTTATGCAGATATTTTTTTCAATAACAGCTTTAAAAATGGCATGTTACCTGTAATCTTGTCTGAAGAGATTGTTGATCAATTATTTAAAGAATGCTTTGCAAATGAAGGCTATCAGTTAACGATCGATTTGGAAGCGCAAGAAGTACGTACTCCCAGTGGCGAAGCATTTAAGTTTGACGTTGATCCATTTCGTAAACACTGTTTGTTAAATGGTTTAGATGATATCGGTTTAACTTTACAAGCGAGTGATGATATCAAAGCCTATGAAGAGAAAACCAAAGCTGCTCGTCCGTGGGTTTTTGCTGAAATACAGGCTTAATTGCAGAATATATAGCGTGAAGGTCTAACTCTTGCTAACATGTAAAACATAACAATATGTATGTTTTAGATGATAGGGTTGGACCAAAATAATGATGAAGGTCTTTAATTATCGCATTTTGATCGGTGTATTGGGTATTTTACTGAGTGCGTGTCAAACATCAGACTTTGCACGTGTAAAGAAAGCCGAAAAAAAATATCATGATCCACTCAATAATGTTGTTGTTTATTGCTCTGGTGCGGAACGTTGTGAATTTAGTCGATTAACCAATATTAATTTAATTGATGAAAGCACCCATCGTATTTATCCAGACGTGCTTAAAAAAGGTTATTTTAAGCTTGCAAATCATGATCCTAAAAATCAGTCACTCTATCTCACTATACCTGCTAGCCAGTATGAAATGGTGATTCGTTTTTATCCGATTTCTCAACAACATGCTGAAGTTTTTCATGTCATTCATCGTTTTAAAGCCAATCAGCAATATACTTTTAAAATGTATCGCAAACGCTCTGAAAACGCAGGGAGCTTGTTGAATGTTTCAGCACCTTCACCATTATGTGTCGACTTGTTGCAAGAGAAGCGCACCATACGTCGTTTTTGTCGTCCCTATAACGTAGAGACGGGCTTAAGCGAATATATTGAACAAAAAATTTAAACGTAATTGGCAGGTTAACTGTCAACAATGAAAATGGAAATACAAATGTCTAAACAAATTTTGATCTTGGCAGGTGATGGGATTGGTCCTGAAATTGTTGCTGCGGCTGAAAAAGTATTAAGCAATGTCAATGACAAATTTAATTTAGGTTTAACGTGGGAACATGGTTTGCTTGGTGGTTCAGCGATAGATGCCCATGGTGAACCTTACCCAGCGGTGACTGCTGAGCAAGCAAAAAAAGCAGATGCAATTTTACTGGGTGCAGTTGGTGGTCCGAAATGGGATAATATTGAACGTTCTATTCGTCCAGAGCGTGGTTTATTAAAAATTCGTAGTGAATTGAATTTATTTGCAAACTTGCGTCCTGCGATTCTTTATCCACAACTTGCTGATGCATCAAGCTTAAAACCAGAAGTGGTTTCAGGTTTAGACATTCTGATTGTACGTGAGCTTACAGGTGGGATTTACTTTGGTCAACCACGTGGGATTCGTGAACTTGAAAATGGTGAAAAACAAGGCTACAACACGGATGTGTATGCGGAGTCTGAGATCAAACGTATCGCCAAAGTTGCTTTTGAAATGGCAAATCTACGTGGCGGCAAAGTTTGTTCAGTGGATAAAGCCAATGTCCTTGAAGTGACTGAACTTTGGAAGCAAACCGTCACAGCATTGAAAGAAGAACAATATCCAAACATTAATCTTTCACACATGTATGTCGACAATGCCGCAATGCAATTGGTTCGTGCACCGAAGCAGTTTGACGTAATCGTGACAGGTAACTTGTTCGGTGATATTTTGTCTGATGAAGCTGCTATGTTGACAGGTTCAATTGGTATGTTGCCATCGGCATCTTTGGATGAAAATGGTAAAGGCATGTATGAGCCATGTCATGGTTCAGCCCCTGATATCGCAGGTCAAAACATTGCCAATCCGCTGGCAACGATTCTTTCTGTGGCGATGATGCTTCGCTATACTTTCCGTGAAGAAGCGGCTGCTAAAGCAATTGAAGATGCAGTGGGTAAAGTACTAGATCAAGGTTTACGCACAGGTGATATTATGTCTGAAGGTATGACCAAAGTGGGTACGATTGAAATGGGAGATGCAGTGGTTGCTGCGCTTGCTTAATCTAAAAGATTTGATGATGTTAAACGCAGCTTAGGCTGCGTTTTTTGTATGATTGAGATGGTTTTAACACGCTCGTCCTGAATAATTTACTGCTTTTGCAATCCCCTGAGTGAGCTGGAAAATAATTTTACATTGAAAATTAATATCATAACTACTTGCACCTGCTCGCACTGTACCTTGACCAAGATTGCCTTGTGGAATAGGAATATTTAAAGGTCGATAAACAATATAAATCAATTGATCATCACTGACCTGTGGTGCGCTACTCTGATAGCCTAATTTTTTGAAATTTAAGTTGTCTTGAATACTTTGGCTAGATTGACCGAGAAAATTATGTAAATAGGCATTCAAATCATAAGGACGATTGAGATCAGTTTGACAGCCAAGTAACCCAAAAGAAATAACAGCAACGCTTGATAATAATATAATCTTTTGCATTTTATACTCCATGTTTTCGGCACATTATTTGTATTGACATTCATGTAGAGTGTAGTAAATATTTCTATAACTAAATGTTGTTTGATTGCTAAGTCAGATAATTGGTCGTTAAGAACAAAAAAGTGAAATAGGATAAAAAGGAAACAAAGATGAAAAAAATTTGGGCAGCGTTAAGCGTCATGCTGATATCAAGTTTTGCGTTTGCAGATAATTGTGATAATGCACGTAATGCGTATGACGATATTTATTGTAGTAATAAAATTTATGCGAGTGCAGATGCTGAACTCAATAAAAACTATCAGCTTCTTCGAACTAAACTCACCACAAATCAGAAAACAATTTTGAAGCGTTCACAAGTCTCCTGGATTAAACAACGTGATGCACAATGTTCTGACGAAGCAGAACGTACAGTTTTTGTAAATTGCAATCTAGAGCAGACACAAGAACGTAACGCTTGGTTAAGAGAGCGTATTCGTGAATGTGATACTGTTGGTTGTAAAAGTAGCGCGCTGAATTAAGCTAGAATAGCACATGAAAAAAGCCACATAGGTGGCTTTTTGCTTGCTAAAACTTAGCGTGCACGATATGTGATACGACCTTTAGTTAAGTCATAAGGTGTCATTTCTACTTTCACACTGTCGCCTGTTAAGATACGAATATAATGTTTACGCATTTTACCAGAAATGTGAGCAATCACTTCGTGACCGTTTTCTAAACGTACACGGAACATAGTATTAGGAAGCGTTTCGGTGACAACGCCTTCGAACTCGATAAGTTCCTCTTTATTGGCCATAGCCTACCTGATGATCAAATTGGAAAGGCGCAAATTATAGGCAAAATTTTAGAAAAAAACAAGTCAATGCAAGTCGCTTGCGAAGCAAATTTAGGCAAAATAGTCAAACAAAGAAATAAATTTTTTCAACAAAAAGTTGCTTATACAGGTTGTCAGTTTGGTCAATCGACTGTAATCTAAATCACATGATTTAATTATAAATTGAATAAGATACAAGGAAGGGCACTGCGTGAGTCAGCTAACTGATGCTTCGGTTGTTTTGCGATTAGGCTATCAAGCGATTCGTCGTGCGGGATTGCCAACCGAAGAACTATTATCTAAAGCGGGTGTAGCATTAAATCAAATTGATCAAAATGCCCGTACCCCCTTAAGTGCGCAATATGCTTTTTGGATTGCCGCTGAAGAGGTAAGTAAGGATCCAGACATTGGATTACATCTTGGTGAACACTTACCACTCTATCGTGGTCAGGTAATAGAGCACTTGTTTGTTTCAAGTGAAAATTTTGGTGAGGGTTTAAAACGTGCCTTGGCATATCAACGTCTGATTAGTGATGCTTTTCATGCCAAATTGGTAGTTGAAAGTGACGGACGTTGTTATTTAACCAATGGTGAACAACCTTTTGCGGATAGCATTGTGAATCGTCATTTTTCTGAATGTGCGATTTCGGGCATCTTACGTTTCTTTAAGTTTATTACAGAGGGGCGCTTTGAACCGATTTACATTGACTTTAACTTTAATGAAGGTGCATCGGACGATGAATATTTAAGGGTGTATGAATGTCCTGTGAGTTTAGGGCAAAAAGAAACACGCCTATATTTTGATGCGACTATTCTAGATTATCCACTGTGGCAAGCTGAACCTGAGTTATTACAGTTACATGAGCAGCTTGCCATTGAAAAATTACAAGAGTTAGCACGCTATGATCTGGTCGGTGAAGTGCGCCGTGCTATTGGTTCAACTTTAGAAAGTGGTGAAACGACTTTAGAAACGGTAGCAGCACAGCTACATATTACCCCACGCCGTTTACGTACTCAGTTGTCTGAGGCAAATACTAGCTTCCAGCAAATTCTTTCAGATTATCGCTGTCGTTTAGCGAAAAAACTTCTGGCAAATACCAATGAGAGCGTGGAACGCATTGTCTATTTAACAGGTTTTTCTGAGCCAAGTACTTTCTATCGTGCGTTTAAACGTTGGACCAATGAAACTCCTGTGGAATATCGAAAACGTAAACAACGTTGAGTTGAATATTAGAGTCACTCTTTAAAAGCTTCGGATGTCAGCATACGAAGCTTTTTTATTATAAATAATGTGAAAATAACAAAGGATAAAAAGTGAATCAGCAATTGCAAAGAATAACAGCCAAGCTTGAACAACTAAAAAATTTAGATATTCATTTACAATTGTTTGGTGCCCAACAGCATCAATATCACCTCAATCCTCCTCTGTCTGTTGAGGTGATTCAGGCTTTTGAACAAGACTATCAGGTGACTTTGCCTAAAGATTATGTGGCATTTTTTACGCATATCGGCAATGGTGGTGCAGGTCCATTTTTAGGTTTAGAACCTTTTGAGCAGGCATTATTTGTGGATTTAGACGATCCAAATCCGCAATTATTGCTGCATCCAAATTTTCCTTTTCAGCATCAAAATGCATGGAATGCCTTATTTATTGCAACTTGTGATGAAGATGACGAAAACTATGAAGAACAATATTATGCATTTCATGCACATCAAATGGATGGCTGTATTGCTATCTGTAACTATGGTTGTGGTGTGAGTTTAAACTTGGTGGTGAATGGTGCTGAGTACGGTTATATTTGGACGGATGATCGTGCTAATGATGGCGGGATTTATCCTTCACAACAATTGGGAAATAGTGAAAAATTAAGCTTTTTAGACTGGTATGAGTTATGGCTAGATCAAAGCTTAGTTGAAATACAAGCAAAACTTGCGCCTCCACATCTTAGTGAAGACGATAAAAATGATTTAAAAGAATCAATTGAGTCAATTATAAGAGATAGAAAATGGTGGAAATTTTGGTAAGGAGAATGGAAGTCGATGAGTGAACTTTATTCTTCAAAACCTAGATATAAGTAGTGAATGGGTAGATTGAATATTACTCTGGCATATTGAGCCAATGCGGTCCTAAGGACATTTTAGGTAATTCAAATTGTTCAGGATAATCTGCGTGAATAAAATATAAGCCATCGGGTGGCGCAGTAATACCCGCAGCTTTACGGTCTTCAGCTGCAAATATTGCATCAATATGCTCAATCTCATACATGCCTTGCCCAATTTCCAATAAACAGCCCATGATGTTGCGTACCATGTGATGTAAAAAACCATCTGCCTGAATATCAAGGACTAAATAATTACCATGTCGAATTAAGCGACAATGTTTTACATGACGAACAGGCTGGTTGGATTGACAGGCTGCTGCACGGAAACTTTCAAAATTATGTGTACCTTCAAATTTTTTGGCAGCTTCAATCATTTTATCAACATCCAGTGGATAAAATGCATGGGTAACCTGTTTATAGAGTAGGGCAGGACGGCTTGAGGATTGATACACGACATAGCGATAACGACGTGCTTTGGCTTTAAAGCGGGCATGAAACTCTTGATCCATTTCCTTGATCCACTGGATGGAAATGTCTTTGGGCAGTTGGCTGTTTGCACCCATTAGCCAGCCTCGTATCGGACGAATGGCATTGGTATCGAAATGTGCCACCATATTGGTTGCATGTACACCTGCATCAGTACGTCCTGCACCATGCAAAATGATGGGTTCATCGGCAATGGTGCTGAGCACTTTTTCCATAGTTTCTTGAATACTGCGTACGCCAGCCTGCTGAGTTTGCCAACCTTTATATCGAATGCCACAAAACTCAATCCCAATTGCAAAGCGTTGCATAATTATCCCTATTCAGGTTGATTGTCTAAATGATCGTACCAATGCTCATGCCGTTGTGCGGAGCTTGGGTATTGTAAATAAATTTTTAAGATTTTGGCATAAAGATCAGCTTGGCTGTGTGCATCACTGCATAAAATATTGGCATTTTGTATCCACTGGCTGACAGCATAGCGTTGATCTAAAGCGCCGAAGGGGACTTGAGTACTTAAAATTACGCTACAATCCTGTTCTTTTAAAGTTTTAAAATATTCAATAACATTATGATTTACGGATAAATTTCCAACACCATACGCTTGTAAAATGAGAAAGTGTGGTGCTTTGTGTAGCAGTGCGCTGAGATTATTTTCCAATTGTTGTTGTTCAATCGGTAAGACCATCCAATTGAGAATATTTAGTTGTTGCGCTTTTTCAATATCAGCAATAGAAATACTATACACCTCACTTTTAGCGTTTAAGCGATTATCCTGATCTAATTGTACTTTTTTGCCACGAAAAGCGTCTAAGGCTGTGCTATGCACTTTTAAAACGCTATTTGCATGAAAAACCTGATGATAAAATGCTAAATACACCCCCATTGGAACTTTTGTGACATTGTCGAGCGCTGTATTGAGATTATCAATCGCATCGGTAAATTCACGGGTATTATCGCCTTGCACAGTAAGAAGTGGATATTGACTCCCTGTAAGTATTAGGTGACAAGAGTGGGCTAAAAAGCGCGATAAGACTGCAGCTGCATAGCTCAGAGTATCCGTCCCATGAATCACCACAAAATATTGAAAAGCTTGTTGTTGTAAACTTTGAATTTGTTGTATGAGTTTGAGCCAGTCTTGTGCAGTACATGCGCTACTGTCTAAAATGGCAGGTGCTTTAAAACATTCGATGTGTAGATGGGCAGGTAATACATGTTTGAGCTGAGGAATAAACTCATTTTCAGGCATGGGGCTTAAAGGTTCGCCAATACAACCAAAAGTTCCACCTGTATAAATTAATGCAATTTTTTTGATCATAATTTTCTGGTTCACCATAAAAAAGCAGCCAAGAATGGCTGCTTTTATCTTAAAAGGAAAAAATTTAAGAAGCTATGCGATTGAGTAAATTTTCAGAGTGTTGTTTTTGCTCGGCTGAATAGCTTTCTTGATTTTGTGCTAAAAGCTGGCGTGCTGCATCATAAGCACCAAGTTCAATATATTGCTCTGCAAGCTCTAAGTTTAGCGTAATTTCATTGGTCGTTAATAATGCTGGAAATGCTTGTGCTAAAGGATCAGCAGATGTTGATTCAGAAACAATAGGCGTATCGGTTTGACTTTCAAATGCTAAGTCTTGAGTCTGTGGTTCACTCAGGTCAAAACTAAAACTTGGTTGAGGATCTAGAGTAGGACTGTCTAATTTAAAGTCAACAGAAGGTGCTGTTGTATTTGTTTCGGAAATTGATGGTTCTGGTACAGTAGGAATAACTGGCGCTTCAAGGTCGAGTTTAAATTCAGTAAGTGTTTCTGTTGTATGAGGTTCGTCTGCGATAGGTTCGGTTACTGGTGCTACAGCATCAAAACTGAACTCAAGCGGAGCAGTGTTATCTAGCTGTGCTGAGCTAACATTCTCTTGCGCTGCTGGACTAGTGGGTGCTGTTGTATCCAAACCAAAACTAAAATCCAAAGCTTCATGGGATTGTGGTGTTTCAGGTTCTTGCTTGGGTTCAGCTAAGTTGAACTCTAACACTGCTGGTTCTGCAGTAGATATTTCTTGCACTGGTGTAACAGGTGCTTCAGTTGAGGTGCTTGAAGAAAACTCTAAATCAACTGACTGTGGCGCTAGCTCATTTGTTTTTAAACTTTCTTGTGTTTCAGTTTTTTTCGTTGAAGTGTATTCATCTTGCAATAAATCAAAACTATTATTTGTCTTTGGTCTGTGATCAATCAATACATCGAAAGCCTCAGATGAAACAGGGTTTTGTTCAACTGGGGGAGTTGTTGGTATTTCTGTTTCAACAGCAGTTTTAAATTCAATAACCTCAATTTCTTGTTTAGCAAATTCAGCTTTTTTCTCTTCAGCTTGCTTTACAATATCGTGTAAACCAAGACTGCGTAAATATTGCAATAATTGATTGACTGCAAACTCATCTTTTTGCGCTAAATGGATATCAAGTAAAGATAAATATAAACCATGCTGACGATTATCTTGATTGAGTGCCAGATTAATCTGTGCTTCAGCCGCAGAATAATTTTTTTCTTTGATTAACGTTTCAATTTTTTGCTTTAAGTCTTTATTGACTTCTATAACAGTTTCTTGGATTGCAACAGGTTCTTCAACCACTTGAGTCTGTTGACGTTGACTTGTGCGGGCAGTTTTAGCGACATTTTTTTTCGCTGATTTTTTGTTGCTAACTTTTTTATTAGCGTTATTGTCTTGTTGACTTGCTTCTCGTTTTTTGAGCACGATAGCAACCACTAACAATAAAATAAAAGGAATGATATACAACAACATGTTTTCTACCCCTTCATTGCATCCAATGAACCTTAATTTAAAAAAATACGTGAATTACTTAGTTTTTTTTGCTTGAGCTTGCTGTTGCAATTGGTGCTGAATTTGAGCAAGTCGAGCATTGAGCAATTGAATACGATTGTTCTTTTCATTTAGAGCTGAATTCAGTTGCGTCACGTCATTTTGTAATTTAACTGTTTTTTCACGTGCTGTCATAACTTTTGTAGATAATTCTGCTGAAGTTGTCTTATCTAAGCGATTTGTGTGTGTAGTAGATGACGTTTGCGATGATTTTTGATCTACAACAATGCTCATTTCTGCCTGATTTAAACGATATCTAGTTTTACCAGATGGCGCTTGCTGTGTAGTCGGTGGCGCTGGCTTAAACTTTTGTTGTGCATTCGGCATTGGCTGTGCCAAATTTAAGGCAATACCTTGACGCAGGCGGTTTGGGTCACCTTGTATAAAAGCTTGAGGATTATTGGCTTGTAATTCTCGCATGACCTCAGGAACACTTCGTTTGGTCTTCGCTGCGATTTTGCTTGCAATAGACCATAAAGATTCATTTGCTTGCACTTTATATATTTCTTTTGATGCCACAGCTGCTTTTGCTTGCTGTGTTGCATTTGAATTTTGTTTATTTTGATTTTGTCCTGTAGCTGGTTCTGGTTGAAGTTTTTGTTCTGATTTTTGTTGCGCTATTTCTGCTTTAGGTGTTATAGCAGAATGTTGCTTTAAAAATGCAGCACGTGTTGCATCAGCATCTTCACGGGCATGATTTGTATTTACTGTTTGAGTAATTTGAGTAGATGGTGAAGCTGTATTTTCTTTTGCTGTTATTGGCGTATTTTGAATGGTTGTAGTGGTATTTGTATTTACTGCTGTAGTATTAGGTGATGTATTTAATATCGGAAGTGGTACTGTTGAAATTGCAAGTGGTGTCACTGTACTGCTGGGTGATGTTGTCGTTACTGTAGTTGTTTTTGTAGCATTGTTCTCTGTAGAGGCAGATTTAATTAACGTACTTTCTGGTAAATTTAAAGCAAGATCTTTTTCACTCACAATGACTTGAGGTGTTAATGATTTTTCATTGCTTGGCATCGCCATAGGTGTAGCTGCTGATTTTGTACGTGTTAAATTGGCTTTAACCTGCTGAATATGGGTGGCACTACCTTCCTGAATTTTTAAAAGAATATTTAATTCAGGTTCAATGATTGGTCGAGTTGAAGTAATGACAATCACGCCACTACCATCGCTTGAACGGCGCGTAAAAAAGTTTAAATGACCGGGTGCTTGATGTGATGCGCGAAGATTGATCATATCTTCAGTTGTAGCCAAATTGACATCAATTTTTTCGTTTGGATTAGAATTGCTAAATTTCATCTCTGCATAAAGCAAATCTCCTGAACCCGATTGGATTTGAATCGGATCAAGTTGGAGTGCAGATACAGATTGTGATGCAATAATAGCTAATATGGCAATTTTTAGTTTGTTATATACGGTCATCGCTTTCATTGCTCTAATGAAATTGTCGTCAGTTAACCAAGCACGAATTTGCTTAGTTATATCCCCAAATAGATTTTTAACAGTATAGTTACATAAAAAAGCCGAACTTTATAGTTCGGCTTTCGATTATTTGACTAATTTTTTCAAAAATTAAGCATTTTTATACTCAATTAGGATACGGAGCATACGACGTAAAGGTTCAGCAGCGCCCCAAAGTAATTGGTCACCGACAGTGAATGCGCCCAGATACTCTTTACCCATATTCAGTTTACGTAAACGTCCCACTGGAACAGTTAAAGTACCTGTTACTGCGACAGGTGTTAAATCTGTCATTGATGCTTCACGGGTATTTGGAACCACTTTTGTCCATTGATTTGACTGACGAATCATATCTTCGATTTCATCAAGCGGTACATCTTTTTTCAGTTTCAAAGTCAAGGCTTGTGAATGACAACGCATTGCACCAATACGCACACAGTGACCATCGATTGGAACAATTTGCGCATTGCCCAAGATCTTGTTGGTTTCAACTTGACCTTTCCATTCCTCTTTCGACTGACCACTTTCAAGTTGCTTGTCGATATATGGAATGAGTGAACCCGCTAAAGGCACACCAAAGTTTGCAGAAGGGAAACCTTCGCCACGTTGTAATTGTGCAATTTTAGAGTCGATATCTAAAATCGGCGAACGAGGATCATCCAATAAATCTTTGGTGTTGTTATATAAATAACCCATGCCATTGATCAATTCACGCATGTTTTGTGCGCCTGCACCAGATGCCGCTTGATAGGTCATGGCAGTCATCCATTCCACTAAGTTAGCTTGGAATAATGAACCCATACTCATGAGCATCAACGAAACAGTACAGTTACCGCCAACAAAAGTTTTTGTGCCTTTTGCTAAACCATCTTTAATGACATTCATGTTCACTGGGTCAAGTACGATGATTGCTTCATCATCCATACGTAAAGTAGATGCTGCATCGATCCAGTAACCATTCCAATTTTCAGCTTTGAGCTTTGGAAAAACTTCAGAGGTATAATCGCCACCTTGACAGGTAATAATGACATCCATTTGCTTCAGACTATTAATGTCTGACGCATCCATAAGTGCTGGGGCAGTCTTACCACCAAAAGCAGGTGCTTCACCACCTGCATTACTGGTAGAGAAATAGAATGGCTCAAAATGAGCAAAATCATTCTCTTCAACCATACGTTGCATAAGGACGGAACCAACCATCCCGCGCCAACCGACCAGACCTACTTTCATGTCACTTCGCCTCGGTGCGTAAAAAAATTAATAGGGGGATTCGAGTGTATCAAAAGGCGGTGTAACTGCAATAGCTACACAATCAAAACACCAACAATATTGTGCAATATATCTTGTTTATGTTACATGCAAAACTGATATAAATTTATGAATCGATAAAAAATTAAGAATATAAGAGTTTGAATGATGATTTGGATTGAAATTCTAGCAGGTCTGGTGATTTGGCTAAGCTTCTGGTCGTTGATTCCACGTGATGAATGGTGGTTTCGAGGAGCAGATTTTCCCCGCCTGCAAATTTTAGTGTTGGGCATAATTGCATTTTTCTTGTTGATATTTTGGCAGGGAGAATGGGATTTAAAAAGAGAAGTAATCCTATTTTTATTGATTGCTGCATTAGCATATCAATTAAAAATGGTTTTGCCTTATACGTTTATTTGGAAAAAGCAAGTTGCACACGTGCGTAAGGAGCAACTTGATCCTGATCGTCAAATTTCTTTGATTGTTTCCAATGTCTTAACCCCAAATGATCAATATCATCTACTGATTGAACAAATTCAAAAGTATCAGCCAGATATTGTACTGACCTTAGAAACAGACCAAACTTGGCAAAATGAGTTGTCTGTTATCGAAAAAGATTATCCATATCGTGTCCCTGTACCTTTAGATAATCTGTATGGTATGCATCTCTATAGTAAATTAAAGTTGGTTGATACAGAGGTTAAATTTATTCTCAGTGATGAAATTCCCTCTATTCATACCACAGTGATTTTGCCTTCGGGACAGCCTGTACAGCTATATTGTTTACATCCTAAGCCACCGAGCCCCACTGAAGCCAAAGACTCTGTTTTACGTGATGCAGAGCTATTGATTGTGGGGGATCAGATTAAAGATTTGGACGAAAGTTGCATCGTGATGGGCGATCTAAATGATGTGGCATGGTCGAGAACAACACGTTTATTTCAGCGGATCAGTGGCTTGCTTGATCCACGAGTAGGTCGAAAATATGTCAACACTTTTCATGCTGACTATAAGTTACTCAGATGGTCATTAGATCATATTTTTCATAGTACAGATTTTGCCTTAGTGCAGATGCAACGTTTACCGCATGTCGGCTCGGACCATTTCCCAGTCTATGTCACTTTACAAACAGGACGAGTATTTGAAAATATCCAAGAAGAATTAGAACAAACTGATGCAGATGAAGATGAAGCACAGCAGGCGATTCAAGAGGGGATTGAAAAAGCGGAACGGGAAGAAAAAATTGTCACAGATGAAATCGCGCAAGATTATAAATAGCACTGTAAGTTATGTGTATCTTCGAGAGTTTTGTAAGCATAAGCTTACGTCAATTTAGGCGCTTAGCGGATAGGCAAGTAACGGTGTTGGTTTTATTATAACATTATCGGCACATGGAGTCGGGAAAGGAAAAGTCCCATAAGGAAGACGAAGCCGATGGAAAACCATCATGGAGATGATGTTGGAATGGATCACCAAACATAATAACAAGAATGCCCCTTGAAAGCACAACCTCATATACCCGAGTTTTGCAGGAAGCAGAACTCGGGTTATGCTTATTTGAAAGTCTAACCAATAAACAACTGTGATGTATTTATCGAAATTTCAAGAATTTAAAATCTATATTGTCAATTTTACGGATTTGGCTCGTGACGCTTTGCATATTTATGCAGGGCTATTGGTTTTTTTCATTGTGGCATTTCTACATAAACGGCAACTTAAATCTGTTTGGGCGTTATTAGCTGTCATTGGAGTAGCAATCGGGTGTGAGCTTCTGGATGCACGAGATGATTGGATTAATCATGGTTATTGGTGAGTGGATGCAAGTCTACACGATATTGTAAACACCTGTTTTTGGCCACTTTTGATTTGGTTAATGGCACGTTTTAAAGTTTTTAAGGCGTAAGTTAAAAAAGATCACTGGCAAACTATTTTGCAAAAAATAAGATAAAATGGAATATGTGATTTGCAGTGTCAATGCTATGATTTCGCATCAAAATAAATTAGAAATTTCTTGTGATGCAAAAGAAAATTTTTTTAGAATTACCCAAACAACTTTGGACTGAATACAGTTTAGAGCTCACAACGCACCAATATCACGGCAAGTTACTTGACCAAGATCAAGGTTTTGAATTGGGAAAAGCACAACGCAAAATTACGCCACGCTCAGAACTGAGTCAGTTGTCTGAACGTCCAAAAGGCGTGGATGCGCTCACGGTCTATCATTGGAGTAATCAAGGTCGTGTTGATTTATTAAAGCCTGTTCGTGCTAAAAGGATGAGTGTTTCTCCATTTGCTTACTTTCGTGGTATGCCTTCACTGATGTTATATGATCTGGCATGGGAAAAAAGTCATTCAGGTCTGATGCAATAGATTTGTGGAGATTGTCATTTACTTAACTTTGGTGGATTTGCTAGTCCTGAGCGGAATCTACTATTTGGTCTCAATGATTTTGATGAAACCTTAGTCGCACCTTTTGAATGGGATTTAAAGCGTCTTGCAACCAGTTTTATGATTGCTGCATGTGAAATCGAGTTAGGAGATCGTGTTGGATTAAAAGCCATCGAAGTCATGATAAATGCGTATCGTCAGCATCTACAACATTTTAGAACATTATCACCATTACAAACATGGTACGAAAAAATTGATGCTGCAGTGCTTTTGCAGCATACTGAAGATCAAAAAATTAGAAAAAAACGTGAAAAGCATTTGGCTTCAGCACATCGCCGTACCTCAGCATCGGTATTACCTAAACTTACCGATTATGATGTTGAAACAGGACATCGTTGTTTTATTGATGAACCTCCTTTACTACGCCATCCTGAAGAAGGAGAAGTATTTGCCAAAAATTCTAAGGAATTTTTTAGGCGTTATCGAGACTCGCTTAAATCAGATCGCCAAGTTTTGTTTGACCGTTATCGTTGTACGGATGTGGCTTTAAAAGTGGTTGGGGTGGGCAGTGTAGGCACGCGTGCAGCGATTGCATTATTTGAAGATGCAGATCGTGAGCCTTTGATTTTACAGATGAAAGAAGCTAATCCTTCAATTTTAATGCCATTATTTCCTGAGAAAATCAAGCATGAGGGTGAGCGTGTGATCTCTGGACAACAGTTGATGCAAGCTGCAAATGATATTTTCTTAGGTTTTGCCTCATATAGCAAAGAACATCAGCAGTTCTATGTACGTCAGTTGCGTGATATGAAAATCTCGATTGATCTTGAAGATATGGATGATGTGTATTTATATGAATATGCAGACAGTTGTGGTTTGGCTTTGGCACATGCACATGCCAAAGCAGGCAATGCAGATGTAGTACTAGGATATTTGGGTGAAGGTAAGCAAAGTGTCAAAGTGCTGCAAGAATATGCTTTTAAATATGCTGAACGTAATGCTGCCGATTATGCACAATTTTTACAAGAAGTTGAAAATGGCAAAATCGAAGTTGCAGGCGATGAAGCTTTATAATCACCTTATATTTTGAGTGGTATTTAAAATGCCTTTCTATCCATGAAGGCATTTTTTAGCTAATCAATTTAGCTAAAATAACGAGGTGTTAAAGCTACTTATTGATTTAAAACTTGTTGATACAATTGTATCGTTTGATCACACATATCTTTTAGACTGAACTGTGTTACAGGTGCAACCTGCTGTGGTGTATCAATATGTAATTTTACAGCATTCAAAAGAGTCACTTTGTCATCTACCGCAATTTTACCTTGTGGGTAGACATTTGCTAAAATTTCAGCGACGCCACCTCTGTCCCAACCAATCACAGGCGTTCCGACAGACAGTGCTTCTAGTGCGGTGCGACCAAAGGTTTCGGCTTGATTAGACAATGACAAAACCACATCAGAAAACGCCAACCATTCTCGAATATCGGAACGATGCCCTACAAAGGTGATCTGATCACGTAGGTTTTTGCTTTGAATGGTATTTTCTAGCTCATCCAAATAGGCTGCTTTTTTCGGGTCTGCGCCACCCACCACGACTGCATGCACATTGGGATATTGGGTATGCAATTGTTCCATCAATTCAATCAGTGTTTCATGCCCTTTCAGACGAGTAATACGCCCTGGTAGGCAGATTAAAAACTTATTTTCCAATTGGGGGAAATCTTGAAAAGTGTGTTGAAACCACTGTGCAGATGGCTGATAACCATGCGGAAAAGCCGCAGGATCAATTCCGCGATAAATCCGTACAATATCCTCAGGTGGGCAGTTTTTATAGTGATCAGTAATATATTTCACCACGCTATTTGAAACAGCAATGACTTTTTCCGCTTGCGTCATGATGGCACTGTAACGATTAATCGAATAAAAGCCATGTACGGTACTGATCAAATGTGGACGTTTTTCTACAGTAATGCCTTTAAGTGCAAAATGAGTTAACCATGCAGGTACACGAGAACGAACATGCACAATATCAGGTTGATGTTGTTCGATCAGTTTTCGTAATGGGCGAATTTGCCATAAGCTCGACACAGCTTTTTTATGAATGGGCAAGGTTAAATGAGTCGTGCCTTCTGCTTCTAGTTCAGGAACTAAACGCCCACCATTTGAAACCACCAATGATTCATGACCATCGGCAACTAAGGCTCTGGCAATTTCTAAAGTACCACGCTCAACACCACCACTATTGAGCTCGGGAAGCAGTTGCATTACTTTCATACGTTTTCCTTTTAGTGGTGATATTTATAAGATGAGTAAAATAATTCAAAGTGAAGATATTGAAAAACCTTAATAAATTTTTTCATAACCTTCAGGGCGAGTTTTAAAGCGGCGGTGAAACCACATATATTGCGTAGGTGCGATGCGTAATTGATTTTCAATAATTTTATTGACTCGAATTGCATCATCAAGTTCATCCGCACTGGGTAAATTCTCTACAGCAGGTTCGATTAACACACGATATTGCGGATTTTTAATGTCACCATGTCGATAAAAATACAGGGGAACTGCCACAGCTTTAGAGATTTTTAATAATCGGCGATGTGCTGTTACGGTCGCCGCAGGGATACCAAAAAAAGGCGCCATCACGCCTTGTTTTAAGCCAAAATCTTGGTCAGGACTATACCAAATCGCATCGCCTTCCTTAAGGTGGCGAATCAGACCACGCATATCATCATGATCAATCTGTGCTTTATAGATTGTCGCACGACAACGATAAATGAGCATGTCTAGTAAAGGATTATTTTGTGGGCGATAGACCACATCAGGCTCAAAGTATTGTGCACACAAATATCCCCCTGCATCAAGTAAGGTGCTATGTGTGCCTAAAAGCAAAACACCTTTACCTTCTGCTTGTGCAGTTTGGATGTGCTGTAAGCCTTCAATGCTCACTCGATCTTTAAACCATTGGGGTGAATACCACGCATTTAAAGTTTCAAATACACCAAGCATCATATCGACAAAGACAAGACGAGCATTTTCTTGCACTTGTTCGACTGTCCATTCAGGAAAGCAAACCTCAAGATTGCGAACAGTGGTTTTACGGCGTGATTTCAGATATTTAAAAGCAAGATTACCTAAGAAGGTTGCTAAACGATGTTGGATTGCCCAAGGTAAAATGGCAAGCAACATGAGAAATACAATTGCAATCCATATTCCCCAATATTGTGGCAATAAAAATGCCCAATAAAATTTTCCAGATTTGTAATGATGCTTTTTACTCATATGAATGTGAGAGATTGCAATTGTTTAGATGGCTGAAGTTTAACATGAACTAAATTTAAAGGCGTAAAGCATTGTTCTATAATCCCAGAAACAATGCTCAGGATGATATGGCTTAAGTTTAATGAAAAGTATTCGATTAATTCAGGGTGATATCACCATTCAAAAAGTAGATGCGATTGTCAATGCTGCCAACACTTCTCTACTTGGGGGTGGTGGGGTAGATGGTGCGATTCATCGTAAAGGTGGGAGTGAGGTTTTAGATGAATGTCAGCAAATCCGAGCACAACAAGGAGGTTGTGCTGTTGGAGAGGCGGTTATGACAACCGCAGGGTTACTGCCAAGTCATTATGTCATTCATACTGTAGGTCCAACCTGGCAAGATGGGCAGCATGAGGAAAATCAATTATTACAAAACGCTTATATCAATAGTTTGAAGCTTGCCGAGCAAAAACATTTACAAAGTATCGCTTTTCCAAATATTTCTACAGGTGTCTATCGTTTTCCAAAGTTTGAAGCAGCAGATATTGCAATCACAACCACAGTGGACTTTATGAAAAATGCACAGCATGTACAGGAAGTTCATTTTGTTTGTTTTGATGTGGAAAATTTTAAGATTTATCGACAACGCTTAGCGCAAATTGATACCTCTGATGTGCAAATTTTAGGTATATAATTTCTAAAATTTTCTGGTTTATACGCCATTATGCGCAACCATTTTCTTGATACCCATAAGGCGATACTGATCTTTTTGGTGGTCTTTGGACATTTTTTAGAACGCATGATTGGATGGCGTGATCCGATTAGCCATACTTTGCTTGGAACGATTTATTTGATTCATATGCCTGCTTTTATTTTTGTGTCAGGCATTTTATATAAAGATAAAAATTGGCTGAAAAATACTTTATTTTTCCTCTCGCTTTATATTCCATTTCAATTTTTATTTGCGGTTTATGATGGCTTTTGGTCAGGGCAAATACACTGGAATTGGAATGTATTTATCAAACCTTATTGGGTATTTTGGTATCTGTTCGCAATGATGGCATGGACATGCCTTACGCATTTCTTATTAAAAGTATCCAATGGCTTTGCTTTTATATTTTCCTTGCTTATGGCTGTTTTTATAGGATTAAGCCCTTGGAATAACTATTTATATTCTAGTGGACGAATTTTTGTATTTTTCCCATTTTTTATCTTTGGGGTGATTTATGGCAAAAGTGTGCTTGAAAAAATCCAACAACAAGCTACTGCAAAATATTATGGTTTAATGGGTTTAATGGGTTTAATGGGTTTAATGGGCTTGGCAGCTTTTGTATATTTTACACACATCAATCCATACTGGTTGTACGGAAGTTTGAGTTATTCACAATTAAAAGTTACTGTTTTTGATGGAATATTCATACGAATATTCGTTTTGATCTTATCCAGTTTCGGTATTGTGGCTTTATTGTCAGTAACGCAATTTTTTCAAGGGAAATGGCAAAAATTAGGAATCTATACCTTGCCTGTATATCTGTTGCATGGTTTTGTGGTGATGTGGATTGCACGTTATTACCAAGTTGATTTTCATATTTTTTTGGAAATTTTGATTTGTATTATCTTATCTATTTTGAGTTGTTGGGTTTTACAGCAAGCATTTTTTGATCATCTTTTAAGAAAAATGTCGTTATGGTTACTAAATCCAACTGCAAGATTTTGGCGTATGCAGAAATAACAACTCCACACACATGCGGAGTTGTTATTTAAGGCAAAAGTAGCATTAACCTTTACTCATTTCCTCAAGTTCTTCCCAACGTTCTAATTTTTCCAATAACAAATCATCGATTTCAGTCAAACGATTTGAGAGTTTCATGGCTTTGTCAGCATCGGAAACAAATAGAGAGCCATCTGCAAGTAACTCATTAATTTCAGCTTGTTCTTTTTCCAAAGCGTCCATTTCTGCAGGAAGTTGCTCTAAGGCACGTTGGTCTTTATAGCTCAGTTTGACTTTTTTCGGCTGAGCAGTTTGTGCAGCAGCTTCAGCTTTTGCTGCGGCTTTTTTCACGGCACTTTTTTGATCGACTACAGTTTGATCAGGGCGTTGTTCTAGATAATCTTGGTAGCCACCGATGTATTCATCAATGTTGCCTTTACCATCAAATACCCATGTAGATGTCACGACATTGTCCATAAAGGCACGGTCATGTGAAATCAGCAACAATGTACCTTTATAACCGCCCAACATTTCTTCTAATAGCTCAAGTGTCACCATGTCCAAGTCATTGGTTGGCTCATCCATCACGATCAGATTTGATGGTTTAAGTAATAGTTTAGCCAGTAAAATACGGTTACGCTCGCCACCTGATAGTGCTTTCACAGGCGTACGAGCACGTTCAGGGGAGAATAAAAAGTCTTGTAAATAGCTATAGATATGACGGCGTGAACCATTGACATCAACATGGTCAGAACCTTCTGAAACGTTATCTTTCACTGATTTTTCAAGGTCTAAAGCGTTGCGGAGTTGGTCAAAGTAGGCAATTTCAAGTTGTGTACCTGTTTTCACCGAACCACCGTGTTCAATCTCCCCTAAAATGGCTTTGATCAGTGTAGTTTTACCTACACCGTTGTCACCAACTAAACCGATACGATCACCACGCAATACTAAAGTAGAGAAATCTTTGATGATCGGATAGCCATCATATTCAACACGTAAATGTTCAATTTCAAACACCATTTTCCCAGAACGCTGTGCGTCTTGGGTTGCCATGCTGACTTTGCCTTGTTGAGAACGACGAGCCTTAGATTCTTCACGTAAGGCTTTTAAAGCACGCACACGTCCTTCATTACGTGTACGACGGGCTTTGATGCCTTGGCGAATCCAAACCTCTTCTTCAGCCAGTTTCTTATCAAACAACGCATTTTGCTTTTCTTCAGCTTCCATTTGCTGTGCTTTAAGGTCTAAATAACGTGAATAGTTCCCTTCGTAACTACGCAAAATGCCACGATCTAGCTCAACAATACGGGTTGCGATATTGTCTACGAATGAACGGTCATGCGAAATGAAAAGCAATGTTAAATTATTTTGATCAAGTAAGAATTTTTCTAACCATTCAATACTTTCAACGTCCAAGTGGTTGGTTGGTTCGTCGAGTAACAACACATCAGGCTGGGTCAGTAGCGCACGAGCCAACAGCACACGACGCTTACGCCCACCAGATAAATCCGCCAAGTCTGCTTCAGGGTCTAAACCCATTTTACTTAAAATCGAGTTGACTTTGGTTTCAAGCGACCAACCATCAAGCTGATCCATTTTGTGTTGTAGATTGCCCATACGTTCACAGGCATCCATATCACCGAGTACACACGCATCACTGGCTTCATGATATGCTTTTAATACCGTAGCCGCTTCGCCTGCACCCTCAGCCACAATGTCAGCAACTTTACCTGAGTCCATCGGTACATCTTGCGCTAGCATGGCAATGGTGATGCCATTTTGTAGTGAAACTTCGCCTGCATCAGGTAATAGACTTCCCTCAATCAGTTTAAGTAAAGTAGACTTACCTTCACCGTTACGCCCAATCAAACAGACTCGTTCGCCACGTTCCAGACTGAAGTTTGCGCCGTCGAGCAGGGCAGGTCCACCAAATGCAAGTTGGACATCCCTTAAAGTAATATAGGCCATAATGTTTCCTAAACATCCCACAGTGAGGACTAAAAAGTGACTAAACAGAAAAATTTTGATGATCAAGCGTCATTGTCCGCACCCATAGAAGATTTGCAAGTCCGAATTACATTTTTAGATGATTTAGTTGAACAATTAAATGATCAAGTGGCGCAACAAAGTTTGGAAATTGCAGATTTAAAGAAGCAAATGCAGTTGCTTTATCAGCGTGTGGAATCTGCAGATTTGTCAGAAGGGATTGCGGCGTTTGATCCAATGACCAATCGTCCACCGCATTATTAATGTCGTTTATATCCTATTTTTTAAACTTTGAAACAGTAGCAACACACTGAAATAGATTTGACCTTTATGCAAAAGCTCGGTGTAATGCAGGCTCTTAATCTGGTTGTTAAAAATTGATCATGCAGAATAAAGTTGTACTTCTTGATATTGAAAATAATATGCCAACATTAAAAATGTTAAGGGATGTTGTGAAGCATTATTCAGCTTTATATCTGTTTAATTGCACAGGAAAAATTGAATTTGCACTGGATGATTTAACTGAGCTGGCGAGTCTAATTAGCAGTGGGCAAGTGATCATTTTAGATGTACCTGAAACCACTGAAAAAGAATATGAATATGCGGTGGTGGTAGGTCAGCTTTTAGCTTTGCTTGAACCTGATACACATATTGAAGTGATTTCTGCGATGCCAAGTTGTTCTATGTTAATGGACATGTTGCGTAGTTCAGACTTGAGTTGCCATTTAATTCAAATCGAAACAGAAAATTCAGAAAAAGCTTCTAAATATACGATCCCAAGTGTTGAAACGATTTTAAATAAACCCGCCTTACAACTGGTTAAAAAATATTGTGATGCTGTGGTGAAAATGACAGGTAAACCCAATACGGTTGAAAAGCTAAAAAATTCAATTGTGAATTGCTTACAAGTCGTCCCTGAAAAAGCCCAACACTTATTGGGTATGTTGATTAATCTAAAAATAGTTAAGAAAGAAGATGAACACGTTTGGTTTAGAAAAAAACGATTAAAACAATGGTCTGAACTTGATTTAGAACAAAAAAGTGTTATTTCAGATGTTAAATTTTTACAAATTGATGCTGTTTTAGACAAGCTGAGTGCAGATGCCAAACAGATTGCTTCTGCATTAGACAGCCAACAAGAATCAGATTCGACAACAACTTCTTTGAATAAAAATTTTGAAGAAATTGATCCAGTGCAATGGGAAGTAATTCAAAAGTTAAATGAATTAAAAACAGACAAACCGAAAGATATTTATGCGCTACGAGATTTGTTGGAAAAAATGTTTCCCCAGTCTGATGTGCGATTATTACTCAAAGAGTTGATTGAAAAAGGCTATATTTATTGGAACGGTCATGATGTGATTTATAGTCATGAGATGTATTTGAATTAAAAATTAAAATTGTGTTGGGGGACGCATGAAAAAAATCTTATTACTTGATATTGAGAATTTACATAAAACCGAAAAAGAACTACTTAAATATTTATCTCAATATCAATTAATCTATCTTGTTTATGCAAAATCACCCGTGAATTTTAGTTTAGATGGATTGGTAAAACTTGCGCCATTTGTGATGAATGGAAAATTAAAAATTTTAAAAATGCCTAAATTAGGCAAAGATGCTGCTGACTTTGGTTTAGCGTTTATTGCAGGACAATTATCCGTTCAAATGCAAGCAAAAGAGTATTGTTTTGACGTCATGTCAAATGATCATTCAATGGAATATGTTGTTGATTTGCTTAAATTGGCACAATTTGATGTGAAAATTATCCATGAAAAGCCATTGATTGCATATCAACAGATACAAGAAATTAAATCTGAATTCAATCTAAATAAAATGCTTTATCAATATTGTGAAAATTTGACCAAATCGAATTTTTCTAAACCTGCAAAAGTAGAGTCATTAATTAACTCTTTGAAGGCAAATTTAAAAATTGAGGAGGATATTGCAAAAGCAGTGATTGAAGAGCTAAAAAAATTAAAAGTCATTAAAATTAATGAAAATAAAGTACAGTATTTTCAAAATATTATAGGGAAATTAGTGCAGGATTTTTCTGCTGAAACTGCTGAAACTGCTGAAACTGCTGAAACTGCTGAAACTGCTGAAACTGCTGAAACTGCTGAAACTGCTGAAACTGCTGAAACTGCTGAAACTGCTGAAACTGCTGAAACTGCTGATTTTGAAGTATTAGAACAAAGATTAACTGAAATTCAATTTAAACTCGTGACTTATTTTAATTCACAGAATAAACCTTATCCAAAAACATTAAGCGGTTTTACGACGATTTTAAAAAAATGTTTAGATGAAACATTAATAGAAGAAAGTTTATATTTATTAAAGAAATATGAGCTTATTCAGGTGAATAGTAAAAAACAAATTTCATATAGTCCAATTTTATTTGCGAATTAATTTATCAAACAAACTTGCGTTTTATATTCAGCTTATGCAAATCTAATATAGGAATAAAAAGGTGAATTATGGAACACACAGGTCTTTGGATAGCAGTCATTGTTATTGTTTTTGTCATGGGCTCAATTTTTGGTTTGCGTGTAAGCCCAAGAGAAAAAGCACTGGGTATGATGCGAGAAAAAGCCCGAAAAATGGGATTGCATCCACGTTTGGTGGCAGCGCCTGATTGGACAAAAGTCCCAATGGCAACAGAAAGTCGTGCCAGTATGGTGGCATATTATAGTGTGTTAATTCCAGAAGCTCGCTTGCCTTTGATGCGCGCTCGCGTAGAAGATCAAAAATTGAAATTACTTCAGGGTGATGCGAAATTTAATGATTTTCCCATTGCATTAAAAGGGATTTATGCTATTGATATGCAAGCTAACTGTGTAGGACTCTATTGGGATGAAGAATCAGACCTTCGAGCAACACAATTAGAAGATATGAAAGCATATTTACTTTCTTTGGCTGAAATTTAACTTAAAAAGAATAGGATAAACGGTTCATTATGGCGAAAGCTCCTCGGTCCACAACCAAAAGCACAACTGCAGACACTCCCAATGCAGGCAAGAAGCGTGCCTTAGTGATTGTGGAGTCGCCTGCAAAAGCGAAAACCATCAATAAATATTTAGGTTCAGATTACATCGTAAAGTCATCGGTCGGTCACGTACGTGATTTGCCTACAGGTGGCTCAAGTAAAACGACAGAAAAAAAATCTGTGACACGCACTAAACTGACCGATGCACAAAAAGCTGAAAAAGCACAAACTGCACTGGTTAATCGTATGGGCGTTGATCCAGAGCATGATTGGAAGGCACATTATGAAGTACTTCCAGGCAAAGAAAATGTCGTTGCTGAACTGAAAAAACTTGCAAAAGATGCTGACGAAATCTATCTCGCAACGGACTTGGATAGAGAAGGGGAAGCGATTGCTTGGCATTTAAGAGAAGTGATTGGTGGGGATGAAAATCGTTACCATCGTGTGGTATTTAACGAAATCACAAAAAATGCCATTCAAGATGCTTTTAAACAGCCAACACGTCTTGATTTGAACCGAGTGAATGCCCAACAAGCACGTCGTTTTCTCGACCGTGTAGTGGGCTTTATGGTATCGCCGTTACTCTGGGAAAAAATTGCGCGTGGTTTATCCGCAGGGCGTGTGCAATCCGTTGCAGTGAAGCTTGTGGTAGAACGTGAACGTGAAATTCGTGCATTTGTTCCTGAAGAATATTGGCAAGTTTTCGCAGATACCAAATCTAAAAAAGATAACATTCGCTTAGAAGCAGTGAAGCAAGGTGGTAAAACTTTAAAATTACAAAATAAAGCGCAAACTGATGCTTTATTAAAAATTTTAAATGATGCTGAATATAAAGTTGCAACCCGTGAAGATAAACCGACTAAGGTTAACCCTAGCGCACCGTATATCACGTCAACTTTACAACAAGCAGCCAGTACACGTTTAGGTTTTTCTGTGAAGAAAACCATGATGTTGGCACAGCGTTTGTATGAAGCGGGCTATATTACTTATATGCGTACTGACTCAACATTCCTAAGTGATGATGCGGTCAGCATGGTACGTAACCATATTCAGACTGAGTATGGCGATAAATATCTTCCTGCAAAAGCCAATCGTTATGGTAATAAAGCGGGCGCACAAGAAGCGCATGAGGCGATTCGTCCATCCAATGTGGCACTGAAAGGTGATCAATTGGTGGGTGCGGAACGTGATGCACAGCGTTTATATGATTTGATTTGGCGTCAATTTGTCGCATGTCAGATGACCCCTGCGGAATATTTATCATCCACAATTTTGATCGATGCCAATGGTGTAGAGCTTAAAGCGAAAGGTCGTACCTTAGTATTTGATGGTTTCACCAAAGTGCGTGGTCAAAACAAATCGGATGATGATGTTTTACTGCCTGCGGTAAAAGTCGGTGAAGTGCTTAAGTTAGAAAAACTTGATCCATCACAACATTTTACCAAACCGCCTGCACGTTTTACCGAAGCATCATTGGTCAAAGAGTTAGAGAAAAAAGGCATTGGTCGTCCATCGACCTATGCTGCGATTATTTCAACGATTCAAGATCGTGGATATGTCAAACTGGATAATCGCCGCCTTTATGCTGAAAAAATGGGTGAAATCGTCACAGATCGTTTGGACGAAAGCTTTAATAATTTGATGAATTATGCCTTCACAGCAGATTTAGAAGGTCAGCTCGATAAAGTTGCAGATGGTGAACGCAATTGGAAAGAGTTACTCGACAGTTTCTATGGTGACTTTAAAAAACGTTTAACCACTGCTCAAGGTGAAAGCGGTATGCGCCGTAACTTACCTGTGGAAGTTGAGGCTGTACATTGTCCAGAATGTACTCGTCCTATGCAGATCCGTACAGGAACAACAGGTGTATTCTTAGGATGTTCAGGCTATAACTTGCCACCAAAGGAACGCTGTAAAGGTACATTAAACTTAACACCTGTCGAGTCGCTCGCTGCATTGTCTGATGATGATGGCGCGGAAACAGCAGATCTAATGTCGAAAAAACGTTGTCCGATCTGCGGTACAGCGATGGACAGCTATGTGATTGATGGTGGTCGCAAACTCCATATTTGTGGTAATAACCCTGACTGTAACGGTTATGAGCTTGAAGAAGGCGAGTTCAAAATCAAAGGTTATGATGGTCCAACCATTCCATGTGACAAATGTGATGGTGAGATGCAGTTGAAAACAGGTCGTTTCGGTCCTTATTTTGCATGTATGAGCTGTGACAATACCCGCAAAGTATTGAAAAACGGGCAACCTGCGCCGCCACGTGTTGATCCGATTAAAATGGAACATTTACGCTCTACCAAACATGACGATTATTTTGTCTTGCGTGATGGTGCTGCAGGTCTGTTCTTGGCAGCCAGTAAGTTTCCGAAAATTCGTGAAACGCGTGCGCCAAAAGTGGCAGAATTACGCACAGTCGCAGATCAAATCGACCCGAAATATCAGTTTATTTTACAAGCACCTGATGTCGATCCTGAAGGCAATCCAACTTTGGTGAAGTTTAGTCGTAAAAATCAATCACAATATATTGGTTCTGAAACGGCAGAAGGCAAACAGACCAAGTGGTCGTTGCTGTATAAAGATGGAAAATGGGTTGAGGCTTAAGCTTTTATTCATCTCAAAATGCTAACTTCGGTTAGCATTTTTTATATTTAAAGTTTAAAAATAAAAAACTTAGAGAAATCCAACTCATTCCATTATTGTATCCAGTATTTTACTTTCCAAAAAGGAGAGTGAGATGAAAATCTTGTTGATGAAGCGAAAGCATTGGTGATATTTTTAAATCAAAGAAAACTATATGATTTTGTGTGGGATAATTTTGTTGAACATGCGCCTGAAAAGTGGTTGGAAATAAAATAATATTCTAATTTTTGAATGATGTGTATGTATAAAATGAAAGTTTTTTGGGGAAATAATGGAAAATAAAGTTCATAAATTAGCAGTTTTAATTGATGCGGATAATTCGTCTGTGCATTCAATTTCATCCGTTTTAGAAGAAGTTGCAAAATATGGAATTGCAAGTGTTAAAAGGGTATATGGCGATTGGAGCAGTGAAACGCTAAAAAAATGGCGAGAAGTGCTACTTCCTCATGCAATTACTCCTGTTCAGCAGTTTGCTTATACCAGTGGTAAAGATGCAACAGATATGATTTTGATCATAGATGCAATGGACTTATTATATGGCGGTGCATTAGATGGATTTTGTATCGTTTCTAGTGATAGTGATTTTACACCTTTAGCTTCAAGAATAAGAGAAAGTGGTTTAACTGTGTATGGTTTTGGGCGTAAACAAACACCTGATTCTTTTAAAAAAGCATGTGATAAATTTATTTCCGTAGAGAATTTACATATTGATGAAAAAGAAGAAAAACAAAATACTGATACTAAAGTGAGCGAGAATTCGTTAAAAACATCTACAATAGAACGAGAAAAAATTAAGCAACAAGTTGATAAGGCAACATTAAATCTGATTTACAAAGCGGTTAAGGACAATTCTGACGACAGTGGGTGGGCATATTTAGGTTCTATTGGGACATATCTGAGTACGGTTAAACCTGATTTTGATACACGGGATTATGGGCATTCAAAATTATCAGGATTAATTAAAGAATTAGGTATCTTTGAAACAAAAATGCAAGGTAGCCAAATGTATCTAAGAAAAGCGAGCTTTAGTACTTTTATTAAACTGGTACAAAAGGCTATCAGCGAAAATGTATCTCAAGATAATTGGGCGAGTTTTAAAGATATCATTCAAGCGTTGAAAAAATCAGATTTAAATATTAGGAATTATGAAGAAGCCATAGAAACGATACATAATGGTTGGATTGAAACCAAACAAGAGGGTGAAGTGAAATCTGCTAGAATTATTAGATTAATGCCATAAAATACGATAAATATTAAGTAGAAATTTTATGTGGAAAAATATTCGAGTCATTATTTTATTGGCGATTTTACTTGTGGTGGCTGTAAATGCTTGGCGAGATATGAACCAAGATTGGACAAAACCGATTATAGTATTACTCCATCCAATCAATGCAGATGGGCAAACTGCTACAGATAAGTACATTCAGCAACTTTCAATTGATGATTTAGATGAACCCAAACAATATCTAGAAGAACAATCGAAAAACTTTCGAGGACAGCCGATTCAGTTTTATTTTCAATTAGGCAGAAAATTAGAACAATTGCCACCTAAAGTACCTGAAAATGGCGGAGCATTGGACAATATTTTATGGAGTTTAAAATTTCGCTATTATGCTTGGAAGCAACATAAAAATGGCGATGGCGCACCTGCGCTAACGTTATATCTCAATTATTATGATCCCAAACTCACCAATCAAGTAAAACATTCCACTGCTTTAGAGCGAGGCAGAATTGGTATAGTCAATTTATTTGCCTCAAAAAAGCAAAGTGAACAAAACAAAGTCGTTTTAGTGCATGAGTTGCTACATACCTTTGGTGCAAAAGATAAATATGACTTGATGACAGGTCAGCCTATTTTTCCATTGGGTTATGCGCATCCTGAACAAAAACCGTTGTATCCTCAACAATATGCAGAAATTATGGGAGGGTACGTCCCCATTTCTGCTACGAAAAGCAAAGTCCCAGATAATTTGCAAGATACCATGCTGAGTGATTTAACAGCACAAGAAATTGGTTGGATTAAATAAATTATTTTTTTGGTAAAACTGTGGATAAAGTTGAATTTATCCACATCTCGGATGCATATTCTATACAGACAAAAAACCAAATTAGACTAACAATCAAAGTGATGTAAAACAAACTTGAGAAGAATTATGCGTACTGTGGGAAATGATTTAGTTCGCCATCAACTGCATGAAAATCGTAAGTGGTATCTTTTACTTGGTGCAGTGTTGGTGATTTTTGGGTTGGTTTTATTGGCTTCATTGGGTATGGCGACTTTAACTGTGGTTGCTCTATTCGGTGTGTTAATGATGATTGGGGGAGTTTTACACCTCATTGCTGCTTTTAAAATCTTTGATGGTGGTTTTCGTTGGCTATGGGCATTGTTTGGGATTTTGTATTTAATTGCTGGATATTATGCGTTTAAATCACCGATCACTACGGCAGTTGTATTGACTAGTTTATTAGCAATTGCTTTGTTAATTGGTGGCTTTATCCGTATTTTTAATGCCTTTATGCTAAAACCGATGTCTGGGTGGGGATGGACTTTGTTTTCAGGTCTTTTAACTTTGGCAACAGGTGCGATTATTTTGGCTTCACCTGACTCGCCATTTTGGGTATTAGGTTTGTTCTTGGCAGTAGATATTTTATTTCAAGGGGTGAATTACCTCACTTTTGCAGCTGCGATTAAGAAAATTCCACCAGTAAGTCATTGATGATTTAAAAGAAAATAATGCCCAGTCCATGTATTGGGCATTTTTATTTTATTCCGCCTCATAAAACGGAAGTCAGTCAAGGCATCACTGAGTACTGACTTGAAATTGCAATACGATTCCACGTATTAATCACAATCGCAATCCATTCAATTGCAGTAATTTCATCATCATTCAACACTTTTTTCGCAGCTGCATAAGCTTCATCAGGAAAATGCTGTTGGGCAATCAAAGTGATTTCTTCAATTAAAATCAATGCAGCACGTTCCTTTTCTGAAAAATACTGACTTTCACGCCAAGCACTGATGAGCGCAATGCGATCTATATTTTCACCTGCTTTTATGGCATCTTGGGTATGCATTCGCACACAAAAAGCACATTGGTTAATTTGCGATGCTCTGAGTTTAAGTAAATGGGAAAAGCCAATCTCTAAACCTGCTTGTTTCACTTTTTGCATGGACAACTTTTCAAGTTCGAGCACCGTTTTATAAAGTTCAGGTGCGGTTTTTCCTAAATTGACACGTTGCATATTTATCACTTGTTTGGTTTTGGAAATCATTTATAAGTTTATCTATTTACTAAAAATAGGTATGTTGTTTTTTGACATTGTACATATTTGAAGCTTTCTTATGTCTAAAATTTTTGTGCTTGCTCCCGATTCATTTAAAGAAAGCATGACTGCTGAACAAGCTTGTTTGGCGATGCAACGTGGTATTGAAAAAGTTATTCCGAATGCAAAGAGTATCCGTGTACCGATGGCGGATGGTGGTGAAGGCACTGTCGATGCTTTAGTTTCTGCACGAAATGGGCGAAAAGTTGCAATTGAAGTTTCAGGACCATTCATTGAGCAAAAAGTAAAAAGCTATTTTGGTTTGATCCAAAATGATCAAACAGCAGTGATTGAAATGGCACTTGCCAATGGGATTCATTTACTTGAAAAATCACAACGAAATCCCTTACTAACCTTAACTTATGGCACAGGAGAAATGATTAAAGCTGCTTTAGATTTGGGAGTTTCTAAAATCATCATTGGTTTGGGGGGTAGTGTCACCAATGACGCAGGTGCAGGTATGGCGCAAGCATTAGGGGCTAAGTTTTTGGATAAGTGTGGTCAAGTTGTTGCATTAGGCGGTGGTCAGTTGCATCAAATAAAGAATATTGATCTTTCTGAACTAGATACGCGTCTAAAGCAGACAGAGATTATTATTGCGAGTGATGTGAATAATCCTTTGTGTGGTGAAAATGGTGCGTCCTATGTCTTTGCACCACAGAAAGGGGCAAGCCCCGAAATGGTGAAAGTCTTAGATCAAAACTTAAAACATTTTGCTGATTTGGTTGAAGCAACTTTAAATATAGAAAAACAGAGTATTAGCGGTGCGGGGGCAGCAGGTGGTTTGGGTTTTGGGCTGATGGCTTTTGCTGGAGCAACGATTCGTGCAGGTGTGGAAATCGTGATTGAAGAAACCCAACTTGCTGAAAAAATTGCTCAAGCGGATTATGTTTTTACAGGTGAGGGTGGAGTTGATTTTCAGACCAAGTTTGGTAAAACCCCATTTGGCGTGGCGCAAGTTGCGAAGCGTTTCAATAAACCTGTGATTGCTTTTGCAGGTAATGTTGGTGAGGGTATTGACGAGCTGTATGATGAAGGTTTTACTGCGATTTTTGGTATTGTGGATAGGGTTTGTGATCTGCAAACAGCTTTGAAAAATGGTGAGAAAAATTTGGAAAGGACATGTGAAAATGTTGTTAAACTATTGAAATAATTATTTTGAGATAAAAATATGAAAAAAATTATAATGGTAATTGTATTGTTAAGCATACAAAGCTTTAGTTTTGTTCACGCTGATGTGACAAGTGAAGTGAAAGATTATTTAAAACAAGGGAAACTGACGTCTTTTCGCTTTAAAGAAAATTCAATTGGAACTGTAGCCAACCTCATTCAGCATGCAAAAGGCATTAAAGTTCTTATTGATAAAGATATAGATACTACACAAAGCTTTCCTATCAACTTGCGTGATCAAAACTTTTTGGTTTACCTTGATGTAACAACGAAAAAATTGGGCTTAAAGTATGAAGTATTGGACAGTAAAACGATACGGGTTTATCAATAATATTTTGAAGGATCCTGATTCAGCACAATTTTATGATGCTGTCATAAGTGTGTTTATTCATCATCCCAATAATAATCAGGCTTTTCGCCATATTTTTTGATTAATAATTTCACTGCAACTTCAAAACATTCATTACCAAAACGGCTAATGAGGTGAATTGCATCTGCATAATCAAATGGATGATCAAGAATATAACTTTCGCCAAAACGTAAGGAATAAAGTCGAATTAAACAGCTCATTTTATCAAAGCGAATCAGGTCAAAACTTGGATAAATATCAAAGTCATCATGCGGATACATCACGACATAATTTTCATAGCCTAATTTATCCTGCTTGATAAGGATTGAATTTAAGTCCCTTTTCTTTATCAAAACCTTTTGGTCGAATGAGTTGATAACTGCCACACATTTCGGTATCAAGATTAAAAATTTGGTAAACGGTATTTTTCTTCATTTTAAGTTTTCTATTTGAACGTCATTTTATGATTTGATTCTAAGCTTAAAAGACATAATTCCGCCATAGCTCTGCTAAACTACCTCCATCCACAACACGATGAGTAAACATGAGTTTAGCCAACCTGATCAATGAATTAAACCCTCAACAAAAACAAGCAGCTACAACTGAAAAAAAACACAGTTTAGTACTTGCAGGGGCAGGGTGTGGCAAAACCAAAACCATCGTGGCACGTGCAGCTTATCTGATAGATCAAGGTGTGCCTGCCAATCAAATCCAAATTCTGACTTTTACTCGACGTTCTGCGAGTGAAATTGTGGCACGTGTGGAACTCGCTTTAGGTGATCAAGCCAAAGGCTTACGGGCTTCAACATTTCATACTTTTTGTATGTACCTCTTGCGCCGTGTGCCAAAAGCCTTTGGATTAGAACAATTTTCAATTATTGATCGTGATGATCAGTTGATGTTGTTCCGCTTAATTCGAGGCAAAGATGATAAGAAAAATCCAAACGCCTTACCCAAGCCACAACAGCTTTGTGATCTCTATTCATTTGCTCGAAATACCCGTCAAAAACTCAGTTTGGCTTTAGAAAAGCAATTGCCCGAATTTTTAGAATATAAAGATCAAATTGCAGAAATCATGAAAGAGTATGAGACACGCAAAAGGGCGCGTCATTTTCTTGATTATGATGACATTTTAGCTGTGGTTGCTTCGGGTTTGGCGCAGTCAGAGGGTTTAACCGATTATGTCGCTGGGCTGTGTCAACACATGCTGGTTGATGAGATGCAAGACACTAATCCTTTGCAATGGGCGATACTCGAACCACTGAAAGACAAAACTTCATTGTTCTGTGTTGGCGATGATGCACAGTCGATTTATGGATTTCGTGGTGCAGATTTTGAAAATATTCATCATTTCAAAGATCGAGTGCCTGATGCAGAAATTTTCAAACTGGAAAAAAATTATCGTTCTACCCAAGAAATTTTAGATCTGTCTAATTGGTTGCTCGATCAAAGCGAAATTCATTACGATAAAAAATTAGAAGCCTATCGCGGTGATGGCATAAAACCTAAAATGCATGTTTTTCCCAATGAGTTTGATGAAGCGAAATGGATTGCGATTGATATCAAAGAGCGTCATTTACTTGAAGCTGCTGCATGGAATGATCACATGGTTTTGGTGCGTTCCGCTTTTGCGGCACGACATATCGAAGCTGCATTTATTCAAGCCAATGTACCCTATCGCTTCATCGGTGGGATGAAACTGCTTGAAACAGCACATGTGAAAGACTTACTGAGTTTACTCCGTGTGATCGCCAATCCGATGGATGATATCGCGTGGATGCGCTTTTTAACTTTGTGGAATGGTGTCGGTGATGTCGGTGCAAGTAAGCTGGCACAGCAACTTTTACTCGAATCTGACCTAGATAAATTATTTGAAAAATTAGAAAAGTTTGGACGTATTCCTGACAATACTTTGCTAATAATGAAGCAAATGTTGGTGCTCAAAACTGAAGTGGAAGCCTGTGTAAAATTAGGTGTGGAAGCCATTCTCAATCAACTTGAAGAAAATTATGCCAAGAAAGATTGGCATAAACGGGTTGGTGATTTTGATCTAGTGAAGCAGCTTGCATCTAAACATTCTCAACTCAGTGAGTTTTTAGAAGAATATGTGCTTGATCCTGTGTCTGTTTCGGAAATAGAACGTCAGTCGCAAGATGATGTGGTGACGTTGATTACCATTCACTCTGCCAAAGGCACTGAACAAAAGGTGTGTTATGTGGCAAATGTTTCCGCAGGGCAATATCCACACGCACGAGCGCAAGGTGATTTTGATGAAGTTGAGGAAGAACGCCGTGTGCTCTATGTGGCGCTCACACGTGCGCAAAATGAGCTGATATTAACCAAACAAAATTTAAGTTTTTGGGCACACACCCAAACCGATGAAAAAGGGCGCAAGGTGGAAAGCTATTTTCTCAATGATTTAACACGCAATTTATGTAGCACAGAAACGCATTATCGACAGCGAGAGCAAACCGTGAAAAGTGCGTTGATTGAACGAAAAGCGATTAATTTAGATTTTGGGATTGATCTGGATTAAACTATAGCGAAGATATTAAAGGTTTGATCATGAAAATTTTAGTGCGTAATTTAGAGCGTTCTGTGACTGAGGCAGAATTACTTGAATTGTTTAAACCTTATGGCACAGTTGAGTCTGCGGTTGTGGTGATGGATGCTGAAACCAAAAAGTCTAAAGGTTTTGGTTTTATCGAAATGCCAAATCCACGTGAAGCGATCAAGGCGATCAAAGGCTTGAATACCCTAAAAGTGAAAGGTGCAGGTATTCGTGTCAAAGCTGCGGAAGAAAAGCCACAAGCTTAAATATGTTGAGTAAAGGAGGAGCTGAAATGGCTCCTTTTTTATGTTTGAAAATGCTGAATTGAGAATATATGAAGAAAAAATATCCTGCATTATCCATCGTTGTACCGAGTGGATCGAAGATTGCGCAAGGCTTAAAAACTTTAGAAATACGTTCTTGGATACCCGAACAATTACCCCTCAAAGATTTAGTCATTGTTGAAAATACTCAACTTTTAAGCGCTGAATATACAGAAGAAATGGGAAAAGCGGTTGCCATTGTTGATATTGAATCAGTTCATCCTTGGCGAGAGGATGAATGTGCTGCAGCGTGTGCGAGCGATTGGGCGGAAGGCTATTTTGCTTGGGTGATCAGTAATGTTCGCCCCATTACACAGCCTTTGGGTGTGCCTGCAAAGCGTAAAATCTATTTTATTGACATTGATCATTTATAAATATTATTGTGATTTTCTGACAAGAAAGTTTATCTTAGTCAGGTCAATGCTGCCAAAATCTAGGAAATAACATCATGTCCCGAGTTGCTCGCTTTCATGCAGACCGCACCAATCAAAAATTGTATTTTGCTCGACTCTCTTGTATGCAAGCAGAGCAGTCTGAAAATGTACAACAAGCACAGGCACAGCGTGAAGCAGCAGTTTTTCATTTACATGGGGCTATTTTGGCATTTTTGCAGGAGTTGGTACGCTACTATCGCCTCAATGACTTTGCACCAACATTAAAATCCATTGAAGAACACATGGCTGCAAAAGGACAAGTGTCTCCAGAAGTTGTCGTTATGCAACAGCTTGCGAAAATTGGGTTTATTGCAGAGCTTAAACGTGCATATCGCTCATGTCAGTATGCACCTGAGCCGAGTGCACCTGAACCAGAAGATGAAACATCATCAAATTTAATTATCAAAGTGACACAAACCCCACAAGCATGGTTGCCTGATAGCAAGATTTTAAGAGAATGGCACCGTGATTTAACCCAATTGATAGATGGCTTTCGCAATGAAATGGTGGAGTTCTGATGTTTTTACTTGAATCCACTTGAAATTTATCATTTGAATGACAATATAACAATATCTACACGATGCAAAGTACATACAGTATTTTGCCCCATGTTGAGCATGGAGGATGATTGATATGTCTATTGAACAGTTAAAAGAGTTGTTTGGGAATCAAGAAGCAATTTTAGAGTTAGTTCAACTCGAAGGTGGAGAGTTGGCGCTACGTAATGCAGGTTCAGAAAAAGAACCCTTGGTCACTATTCAGTTTAATGAACAAGTGAAAGCTTTGCTTGGTGAACAAACCCCTGTGATTGCTCAGCATATGATTCAAGCTGCATTGTACGCATTGATGGAAAATCAGATGAATCAATTACAAGCAGAAGTCGTTGATGAGCAGCCAAAATATTTTAGCTAATTGATTGTTATTTATTTTCAAATAAAAACGCACTTGAAAGTGCGTTTTTTATGTTTAAGGTTTTGAATTTTAATAGGTTGGCAAAGACTGCTGCGGTGCAAAAAAGTAGCTACCCACAAACATGATGGCTAAGCCAATCAATTGTAGAAAAAATGGATTTTTAGCTTGATGCCAATGTAGGATCAAAAAAATCAAAGAAACAGGGGAAAGCAATAAACAGCCTAAACCCCATAAAATACTTTCTTTAAATGCTGCGATAAGAAAGCCAACAGAGGCGATCACCAAAATAAGTAGCCCCAAATAAAATACAAACATATTGTCCCCTTATTTATATTTTTCAATACATTGATTTAGGTTTTTAATTGAAAATTCATTTTATGAAGTCGTGACTTATAGTGCTTCTTCAACAATGACTTTACTTAAAACAAACAGACTAGCATATCTGATCATCTGTTTGAAATACCCTGTGAATCAATGGGTTGGTGCATGATGATGTGCAATTTCAATCTGATTCAAAATATAATTGCTCATGTTTTTCGCCATTTCTTCTTTGGCATAATACACCTCGCCAATATTGTCTTGGCGAATCACGTCAGCTTCTTCTTTACTCTCCGCACATACCAAAACTTGAATTTGCGGATTTAATAACTTTGCTGTATCAACGATTTTATGAATATCTAAAATATCCATCGGTGAAAGCACCAAAAGTCGTGCATGTTGAATATGTGCTTGGATTAAAACCCCTGGTTCAGTGGCATGACCTGAAACCGCAGCAATACCTTTCTCACGTAGGTTCTCGACAATTTCACGATTTTCTTCTGCGATGACCACTTTAATGCCTTCACGCATCAACGTTTTGGTAATTCTACCGCCAACCTCACCATGACCTACAATGACCACTTGATCACGCAAATAATCTTGATCGACTTCATCAGGTAGCATTGCCAAAGGATCACCACTGCGTTCGAGCATACGTGCCAAATGTGAACGTTCACGAATCCAGTTTTGTACAGGCTCAATCGCTGAAAACAAGAAAGAGTTGAGTGTGATGGAAAATAAAGCCCCTGCTAAAATTAAGTTTTGTGCTTCAGGTGTCAGTAGACCAAGTGATAAGCCTAAGGTCGCAAGAATAAATGAGAATTCCCCAATTTGCGCCAAACTTGCGCCCACAGTTAATGCTGTGTTGAGGGGATAGCGGAAGAATAAAACCAATCCCATTGCCGCAATGGTTTTACCAATCATGATAATAGCGATCACGGCTAAAATATGTAACGGTTGCTCAATCAGGATACGTGGGTCAAACAACATGCCTACAGAGACAAAGAACAAAATCGAAAATATTTCTCGAAGTGGTAGGGTTTCCTCTTCAGCACGGTGGCTAAAGTCAGACTCTTTGACGACCATGCCTGCAAAGAATGCACCGAGTGCCATAGAAACGCCAAAGATCGCATAAGAGCCATACGCAATGGAAACTGCAGCAGCGACTACAGTTAGGGTAAAAAGCTCTCTAGAGCCCAAACGAGCGACATATTGCATGATCATTGGCACCAGACGTTTACCGACAATCAGCATAAAAGCAATAAAGCCCGAAACCTTAAGTAATGTAATCCCTAAAGTCAGCCAAATGTTCTCATCAGAAGCATGCCCCTCAAGTGCATGCCCGCCTAACAGTACAGCCGTAGCAGGTAATAAAACTAAGACCAAGACCATCACGAGGTCTTCAACCAAAAGCCAACCCACTGCAATTTTGCCATTGACTGAGTTGAGTAAACCTTTGTCACCTAAAGCTTTAAGCAAAACCACGGTACTGGCACAGGACAGACTTAAACCAAAAACCAGTGCAGAACCCCAACTCCAACCCCAGAAGTGCGATACAATCATGCCTAGAATCGTGGCAACAGTAATTTGTAAAATAGCCCCAGGTAGCGCAATACGTCGCACTTGCATCAGATCATTGAGTGAAAAGTGCATACCTACACCAAACATCAGGAACATCACCCCCAGTTCCGCAAGCTGATTGGCAAGGGCAATATCTCCCACCACACCTGGTGTATTTGGACTAATAATAATTCCGGCAATCAAATAGCCGATCAATGGAGGTAAACGCAAACGAGCAGCGATATAACCAAAAATAAGGGCAATACCAAAACCAACTGCAAGTAAAATAATCAAATCTACATCATGTGGCACTCAACACTCCTTAAAAGGTGGAGAAATTTATTAGACAACTCAATGCGCAAACTAAGCACAAAGAGTGCCAAAAGAAAAAACTTGGAGGATTTTAACCATGTGCATAAAAAAAAGGCAAAAAAAACGACCCAAAAGGGTCGTGTTTTTTAAAAAACTAAAATTATTTAATTTTAGCTTCTTTGAATACGACATGTTGACGGATTTTTGGATCAAATTTTTTGATTTCCATTTTTTCCGGCATAGTACGTTTGTTCTTAGTTGTGGTATAGAAATAACCTGTACCAGCAGTAGAGACTAGGCGAATTTTATCACGCATGGTTCAGACTCCTTAGATCTTTTGACCTTGAGCACGTAGGTCAGCAACAACCTTTTCGATACCCAATTTGTCGATAATACGCATACCTTTAGTGGTTAGACGAAGACGTACAAAACGTTTTTCGCTTTCTAACCAGAAACGGTGGTGGTGCAGGTTCGGCTCGAACCGGCGTTTAGTTTTGTTGTTGGCGTGTGAGACGTTGTTACCAACGACTGGACGCTTGCCGGTAACTTGGCAAACCTTAGACATGGTGTAACTCCATTGATTTAGCCAACAGCAAATCTGTATGGCCAGTCAAAATAAAACGGATTGAATTCTTTCAAGGGGCGTTTTATACCAAAATTCCGCTTAAAAGACAAGCGGAATCGGTGAAAACACTGCATGATCTTTGACGATAGATCATGCCTTGATCAGTTAACGGATAAAAGTTTTCTCTAAAATTTTATGAACAGCGCCACCAAATGGCGGTAGGATGAATTTTATGCTAAATAGTTTAGGCATCGACATCATAGAACGTTCATGTGACAAATTGAAGAAACCTTCTGGGCCGTGATATTTACCCATACCTGATGCACCAACACCACCAAATGGCAGATCATCTTGTGCAACATGGGTTAATAATGCATTTTGACCGAAATGCCCTGAATGGGTACGCTGCGCCACATATTGTGCTCGTGCATCGTCAAAGTCGAAATAGTATAATGCAAGTGGGCGTGGACGGCTATTAATAAAGTCGATGACATCATCAATTTGATCATATTCCATGATCGGTAATACTGGTCCAAAGATTTCATTTTTCATGATATCCATGTCAGTGGTTACCTCTGTAACTAAGGTTGGTGCAATTTTACGTACTGAGGTTAGATCCTCATTTTTAGGATTAATTTCAATCAGTTCTGCACCTTGTGCTTTAGCGTCTTCTAGATAGCCTTGCACACGTCTATATTGCTTATCATTAATCATCGAGGTGTAGTCTTGGTTGTTGGCAAGTGTTGGATACATACTGCTGACAATTTTTTTGAACTGATCCACAAACTCAGCCGTTTTGCCTTTCGGTAAGAATAAATGGTCTGGTGCAACACAAGTTTGTCCTGCATTCCATAACTTACCAAATGCTAAACGTTGTGCGACATCTTTCATTTCAGTAGACGGATGCACAATAGCAGGGGACTTACCACCCAACTCTAAAATCACAGGAACTAAATTCTCTGAAGCTGCTGCCATCACAGTTTTACCGACATTGGTTGAACCTGTGAAAATGATTTTATCAAAAGCTAGGTGGCTAAATGCATCTGAGATTACACCACCTCCAGTAATGACGGCAACGAGTTCACGTGGAAATGCTTCTGCTAAAGCATTTTCTAAAACATAACCAAAATGCATAGATGAACTTGAGATTTTGATCATGGCATGGTTGCCTGCGGCTAAAGCACAGATCAAAGGACCTATTGAAAGTAGTAATGGGTAATTCCATGGTGTAATAATACCAATCACGCCAAGCGGTTGGTACTGTACCCATGCTTTAGAGGGTTGATGCATGATGCCAACATGACGTTTTGATGGCTTCATCCATGTAGTTAAATTTTTACTATAATATTTGATCTGTTCTAAACAGGTCACCAATTCACCGATTTTAGTTTCAGTGATAGATCGGTTGCCATAATCTTGATTGATTGCTTCTGCAATTTGATCTTGATATTTTAGTAACACTTTTTTTAAGCGAGCCAAACGCTCAATACGTTCTTTTGCAGTTGGAACGGGATAACGTTGATATGCTTGTTGTTGTTGTGCAAGCGTATCATGTAAATGTTGAACTTCAGAGGAATAAGAAGTCATTGGATTTGTTTTTGTTTGACTGTTCATCTCGAACACCGTTAGATAGGAGCTGATTTATGATAATTTTTAGAGTAAAAGCTCTAATTAGTCAAGTCACTTTATATGTTAGCTTAAGCTAACGCTGAAATATGGGATCAGGATGTCGCACTCCAAAACGGTAAAAACCAAAGATCGAATTTTGCAAATCAGCCTACAATTGTTCAACGAACGTGGCGAGCGTTCAATCACGACAAACCATATTGCTGCTGAGCTTGGGATTAGTCCGGGCAATTTGTATTATCACTTTCGCAACAAGCAAGAAATCATCAAAGAGTTGATGGAACGTTATCAAAAAGAGACTTTAGAAATGCTGGCTTTGCCAGATGACCGAGCAGTCAATGCGAATGATAAAATTCGCTATTTTCAGGTTTTGAGTAGTCAGTTGTGGGAATATCGCTTTTTACATCGTGATGTTTATCATTTGATTGAAAATAACTGTGACTTTAGAAAAGTTTATCCACGTTTTGCAGGGAAAGTGATGCAACAAGGGCAAAAAATTTATCATGCTTTTGTTGATGCAGGTCTAATGCAAATGACGGCATCAGAGATTGAAGCCTTGATTATCAATATTTGGATCGTGCTGACCAATTGGACAAATTTCTTATATATGTCAGGACATTTGAGTAATTCTAATCATTTGGATGAAAAATGGATGTGGCAAGCTTTGCGTCAAATGGTGTTTTTGGAAGGACCTTATTTGCGTGGTGAAAGCCGTGAAACCTATGAGCGTTTGTTGGAAAGTTTTGGTTCATCTGAGTTATTTGCCAGTTTATCAACATTTAAACATGAATGAATGTCGATCAACGATTGAAAGCTGTGTAAAAAGCGTTAGAATATTCGGCTGTTTTCAAATTAACGTATAAGTGATACCCATTAACATGAACATGACCACTGCCAACACAGCACGTCTCCTGATTACTTGTGAAGATAAACCAGGAATCGTGCAAGCTGTATCGAGCTTTTTGTATCATCAAGGCGCAAATATTACTGCGCTTGATCAATATGCAACTGAAGCTCAGGGCGGACGTTATTTTATGCGTGTTGAGTTTGAGTTGGAAAACTTACAAAGTCGTCGTGAAACTTTGTTACAGACGTTTGCCAATAATGTCGCAGAACGTTATGCCATGCATTGGCGTTTGGCTTTGGTCAGTGATTTGAAAAAAGTCGGGATTTTGGTATCGAAAGTTGATCACGCTTTACTAGAGTTGTTATGGCGTCATTCTCGTGGTGGTTTACCATGTGAAATTACCCAAGTGGTATCAAATCATCCTGATTTAAAAGAAGCGGTTGAAAATTTTGGTATTCCATTTCACGTTGTACCTGTCAATAAAGAGAATAAACGTGAAGCTTATGCGCAAATCGATGAATTCATGCAAGGTAATGATTTATTGGTGTTGGCGCGTTATATGCAAATTTTAGATGAAGAATTTGTATCTAAATGGGAAATGAAAATTATCAATATTCACCATTCCTTCTTACCTGCATTTGTTGGGGCAAATCCATATAAACAAGCACATGAAAAAGGCGTGAAATTGATTGGTGCAACAGCGCATTATGTGACGGCTGATCTCGATCAGGGTCCGATCATTGAGCAAGATGTAGAGCGTGTTAGTCATGATTTTACCGTTGAGCAATTACGTGAGCTTGGACAAGATGTGGAACGAAATGTTTTAGCACGTGCGGTAAAATGGCATTTGGAAGACCGTATTATTGTAGATGGTAATAAAACTGTTGTATTTCAATAAAATATTTTAATTGTGATGTGAAAAAAGGATGCTGCTATGCATCCTTTTTCTATTTTTAATTCATAGAAGCAATAAAAACCATCGAAAAAGTAGTTGCAAATGAAAACACTTCTCATTTATTATTGGGTCACTTTCGTTGTTTTATCCGATGAAGAACATCTGACAAACTATTTTGATACAGATTTTTTTCAGATTTAGGTCATTAGATTCGTATGAGTCAATCTTCCACTTCAAATATGCAGGCTCCAAACCCAATGAAGAAAAAGGTCATTGCTGCGCTCATTGCCGTTCTAGTCGGACACCTAGGGGCATTGTGGGCATTGAGTCATTTAAAAACGCCTGAACTGAAGCCTATCGAGAAAAAACCGATTCAAGTTAAATTCGTAAAAATTAAAGAAGAGCAGATCGCACCACCACCACCGCCACCTCCTGTAAAACCAAAGGTTGAACCAAAACCTGTGGTTGAGAAAAAGGCACCACCGCCACCGATTGAAAAACCAAAACTGATTACGCAGAAAAAACCTGTGGTGGAAAAGAAAGCCATTCAACAGGAAGAACCAAAGATTGATTATGAAAAAATCAAACGTGAACAAGAGCAGCGTCAGCTCGAACAGCAACGTTTAGAGCAACAACGCCAAGATCAATTGAAGCGTGATCAAGCTGCGAGAGATCAAGCCGCACGTGATCAGGCGGCAAGAGAACAAGCTGCGAGAGATCAGGCAGCAAGAGATCAAGCGAATCGAGATCGTGAAGCCCAACAACCGCGTAAATTGAGTGCGGGTGAGATCTCTTGGAAAAAAGCGCCATCGTTTGAGTTCGATGATGAATTGTTGAAAAATCAAGATCGTACTTTACTTGTTCGTATTGAAATCAATCCAGCAGGTAAAATCACCAATGTCACTGTTTTAAAATCAAGTGGTTTATCTGGTCTTGATCGTGAAGTGCGTAGTGCTGTACGTTTTGCAAGAATGAATCCATCGAGTGATGGACGTGCTATGGTGGCTGATTTACCTGTAAATCTGAAAACCTCTGGACAATAATTTAACCGGCTAACCCTATCAGGAGTTCGAGTATGAACTTTTCAGTTTATTGGCAACATGCAGATGCAGTGAGTAAGACACTGTATTTCGTGTTATTGGCAATGTCGATTGCCACATGGACGGTATTCATTTTACGTTTAATGGGTACACGTCAGCTTAAACAACAAGCTCAAGTTCATCTTGCTCAAGCCTTAAATCAGCTGAAAGCAAAACTTGCTCCTTTGAGTTTTGATCAGCGTAAAGCAGTCGCTGAACAAGCTTTGTTGCGTCAGATTTCAGTTGAAAAATCAAATGCCGAAAAAGGTGTTTCAGTTTTAGGGACCATTGCTTCAATTGCTCCATTTGTGGGTTTGTTTGGTACTGTGTGGGGGATTTTCCATGCACTGGTTGCTGTGGGTAAAAGTGGTCAAGCAGGGCTAGCGCAAGTGGCAACACCTGTAGGTGAAGCTTTGATCATGACAGGTTTAGGTCTGGCTGTGGCGATTCCTGCGGTATTAGCATATAACATTTGTGTGCGTTTCAACCGTACCTTGTCCAATGAGTTACAAAATCAAGCACATGGTTTATTGATTGATACAATGTTGCAGCAAGATTCAACCTTAAAAGTTGAAAACCAAGCGACACAAAAAAGTTTAGTTGGAGGTCAAGCTTAATGGCTTTTCAATTGGGTGAAGACAATGATGCTGGCATGAATGAGATGAATCTCATTCCGCTCATCGACATTATGTTGGTATTGATGATCATCTTTTTGGTGACTGCAACCGTTGCTAACCCATCAATACCATTAACCTTACCAAAAACCACTGCGGAAATTGTGGATCCGCCACCAGAAGCCATTACCATTAGCATCAATAAAAATGGTGAAGTGGCTTGGAATGATCAAGTGATCGGTTTACCTGAGTTGGAAAAACGCTTCCAAGAAGCGGCAGGAAAATCTGTAAAACCTGCAGTTCAACTTAGAGCAGACCAAGATGCACGTTATGATACAGTTGCTCAAGTCATGTCTCGTGCCAGTGAAGCCGGGCTGAACGACCTTGCCTTTATGAGTGATCATTAAGTTTTCAAATAGCGTAACGTGTTAAAAAGCGATCTTTAAAGATCGCTTTTTTATTTTTTTATAAAGACTTAGCTCTCTTTAAGTAAGTCTTTAAATTGGCTTTGCAGTTTCATTAACTTTGGAGGAATGGCAAAGTTACAATAACCCTGTGATGGGTTTTTTGCATAATAATTTTGATGGTAGTCTTCAGCAGGATAGAACGTTGGCACAGGGCTTAATTCAGTGACAATATTTAAATCTTGTGCTGTTAATTCTGCAATATAGCTTTCAGCTTGTGCTTTTTGTTCAGCATTAAAATAATAAATCACTGAGCGATATTGTGTACCAATATCATTGCCTTGACGGTTTAAAGTCGTTGGATCATGTGTGCTAAAAAATACTGTCAGCAGTTGTTTAAAACTGATTTGTTGCTCATCAAAATCAATCAAAATCACTTCCGCATGGTTGGTCGTGCCCGTGCAAATCTGTTCGTAGGTAGGCTGATCTGTATTTCCACCTGCATAACCACTGGTGATTTGTGTAACGCCTTTCAGTTGTAAAAATACTGCTTCGGTACACCAAAAACATCCACCGCCAAATAATGCTTGTTGCATCACGATCTCCTTTCTATTTTATTTTCTGGATCAAAATAAAACCGCATAAAACCTGAAAATATAAGCTTTTATGCTGTTAAATGCCGTCCAACATTATGGCGTTTTGTATTGCAGGACGACATTGCCATATTTGTCCACCAATTTTAAAGTTTTAGCATAGACCTGATAGCCCATGACTTGCTTTAAAGCGGTGTTGTATTTTGCAACGACATCTGTATTGTTTGGGCAAAGCATTTTTGTAGATGCAATTTCACCTAAGTTTAAATGGTAATCTTTAACTGCATAATGTCCCATGACACGGTTACAACCATCAGCGCCACTGACACGTAAGTCACTTCCAAACTGAATCACGGGCGAATCCGTTTTTTGCTTATATTCAGTTGTACCAATATGGGTCATAACCCAAACTTTATTTTGCAAAAGTGCTAGATTTTCTTGTTGTTTTACAGTGTTTGTTGTCGCACAGCCTACAAATACAGTTGACGTCAGTCCAACCCATAAAAGATGTTTTAGCATGATTTTCTCAAAAATATAATTTGCCTATATATAACCAAAAAATCATGCAAATCACTAGTTTGACAATGTATCTAAGCGTTAAAAAGTCATTGGATTATGAACCATTTATGACACTCTTCGGTAAACCTTCACGAATCACCTTAGAATAGTTTTCGCTGCTTGGGTTCTTCACCTGTTTAAGTAGATCAGTACGTGGGTTTACATGTGCATGTTGATACCATTGTTTGATGTTCCACTGTTGATTTAATGCGCCTAAATCATAAAGATAATTCGGCAAATAGCCTGAAGCAAGCAAACGATAATCTAATGGTAGCTCTTTAGATGAAATGGCTTGAATCATATCAAACACTAAAGTTGTACAATTACTGGTCAAGGTGTTATACCATTTTGGTTGTTGCGCTAACTCATCAGTTTTACTTAAATATTCTTCAAATAAGGCTCTCATTTCCGCTTTTGGCATATTGATTGGGAAAAAATAAACTTGTTCATTACGAATATTGCTACGGGTATAAATTAAGTCCTTTTCATCTGAAGCAATCAGACTCAATTCATATTTTCTAAAAAAACCACCAATGGCAGAGAAGCTTTCTGTTTTTTCTTTACGGATTTCGATTGAAAACACCAAAGGTTTTTGATCAGCAAAATCAAAACTGACTAAAGTGTGGGCGATTTGTGGTCCCATCCAATAAGAAGTAATGATATTCACACCAGTAATATGATTCAAATTATAGCGACGTGTATCCCAATGCACCTCGTATTGATCTTCAGTGATCCAATTAAAATTGCGAACATTTTGAATAGTGACAATATCACCTTGTTTTTTATAGGTAAATAAACGATCTACTTCGGGATTCCAGTCCCGATCTTGTTTTGCAGGAATATTGAAATACCCAATCAAACTGAGTAAAAATGCCACAATATAAATCGCAATATCTTTATTTCGACTAAAAAGATTTTGGCTAATATAAATGCCTAAAATACTGAGTGAAAATATAATCCAAATGCCGATCAAAATACGGCTGAATATCGTCCCTAGAGGTTCTTGAAACCAGATGACACAGCATAGCCAAATGGAAGAAATGATGACAAAAAGACTAAAAATGGAATGGAGTAATCCCATTCCAAGTGTATGAATAATTTTCTTTTTTTCGAGTTGTGGCATAGCGCAGAATACTTAGCGAAAGTCAGGCTTATTTTTGATAAGTTGCAAACTCAAAAGCAATGGCAGATTTGTCATCAATATGTGATTCACTTGCGACTTTTTTAAACGCAGCAGGAACTTCTGGATAATGGGCATTGCCTTGAACATCTAAATTAATATGGGTAAGTTCTAAACGATCTGCAATTGCAAGGGTTTGTTTAAAAATTTCACCCCCACCGATAATGAAGATACTATTAGGTTTTTCCGATATTACGACATCATTGATTGAGCCTTGTAAAGCGTCTTCAATACTATGTGCCACTTTAACGCCATCAAAAGTCCAGTTTAGATCACGGGTAATCACCCAATTGACACGTTTCGGTAAAGCACGCCCCATAGATTCAAGGGTCTTACGCCCCATCACCACGACACCGCCTTGAGTGATTTCTTTAAAGTGTTTTAGGTCAGCAGAAATATGCCAAGGCAGGTCGTTATCTTTACCAATACAGCGTTGTTGATCCATTGCAACCACATGTACCACTTCTAAATCTTGGTAAGCCATAACATTTCATCCAAAGCATAATAAAAACTATGCCTATTAAAAGATAAAATCCCACTTTAAGCAAAGTGGGATTTTATTATTTTAAATACTTAAAGAGAATTAAACTGCAACAGGTGCTTTAATCGCAGGATGTGACTCATAACCTACAATTTCAATATCTTCAAATTTAAAGTCAAAAATATCGCTAATCTCAGGATTAAGTTTGAGTTGACACAAAGCTAAAGGTTCACGGGTTAACTGCAACTGTGCTTGTTCAAAATGATTGGCATATAAATGTGTATCACCACCTGTCCAAACAAAATCACCTACGCCGAGACCACACACTTGCGCAATCATATGCGTTAACAGGGCATAGCTGGCAATATTAAACGGCACTCCAAGAAAAACATCAGCACTGCGTTGATAAAGCTGACAAGATAATTTTCCATTTTGCACAAAAAACTGGAATAGCGTATGACAAGGTGGCAGCGCAACATTGCCAGCCTCATTCGGGTTCCAACCTGAAACGATCAAACGGCGTGAATTTGGATTGGTTTTTATTTCATTAATTAACCATTTAATTTGATCAAAACCGTCATTTTCATATAAACCATTGTCTTTTTGGGTTGCACCAAAATTACGCCATTGATGACCATATACAGGACCAAGTTCACCTTCGGGGCGACCAAAACGTGCTGTTTGTTCGGCAGTTGCCCATTCATCCCAAATGGTAACTTTATTGTCTTGTAAATACTTTACGTTGGTGTCGCCTTTGAGAAACCAAAGTAGCTCAATCACAATGGAGCGGAAATGTACTTTTTTGGTGGTCAGTAAAGGAAAGCCTTTGGATAAGTCAAAACGCATTTGATGACCAAATACAGAACGTGTTCCTGTGCCTGTACGGTCGCCTTTGTCGCCACCATTGTCGAGGATATGTTGTAGAAGGTCTAAATACGCTTTCATATTGGTTCCAAAATTAAGCTCACACGCCAGATTATGACGTTTTGTTTTGAGCATGTCATATTTTTGCTAAACGCCTCAGTTTATACTAAAGCTAGATTTATTTTAACTAGAGATAACAAGAGAGAAGAAAAATGAGTATTGTATGGAATGAAATTCCTGAATTTATTCAGCAATATAAAGATCAAATTTTGGCAACAAAAAAGTCAGCCATTGAGCTTAATTTAACACCTTGCGATGATTTAACTTTATGGCAAAGTAAAATCGGTGGTCAGCCATATTTACCGGTTGGTGTGGACTATCCTTGTAATGAAAATGGGGAAGCTTTACAGCTTATTGCACAAATTAATTTTGCAGAATTGCCAAATAATCAGATTTATCCTAGTCAGGGTATTTTACAATTTTATATTGATACACAAGATGATTTACTTGGCTTGGATTTTGATGATCAGCAAAAGCAAAATGGTTTTAGAGTGATTTATTTCGCTGATGTCATAGCAGATCAAGCCCGCTTACAACATGATTTTCCAACTGAAGAATTGCACGAAGAGATGAGTCCAATAGCAGGGCAGTATGCAGTACAATTTGCTGCAACCGAGCGTTATATTTCAATCGGCGATCATGAGTTTAGTAGCAAAATTTTTGATCCTTATGCGATTGATGAGGATCTCTTAGAAGAAGATGAGCTATTTGATGGCTATGAGGATAATTTTTCTTCAAATGGACATCATTTAGGTGGATATCCATTTTTTACTCAAGAAGACCCACGTACGCATGATGATCGTTTTAAAGATTATGTTCTTTTATTACAAATAGATACCGATGATGCAGAAGATGTGCAAATTATGTGGGGCGACAGTGGTGTTGCGAACTTCTTTATCCATCCTGATGATTTGAAAAATAAAGACTTTTCTAAGGTATTGTATAATTGGGATTGTTATTAGTTTCCCACATGCTAATTCTATTTTAGCACCCATTCGTCAGAGTGGGTTTTTTTATAGATGATGATTCATAAAATTTTATTGCATAAAAAAAGATAACAATATAAATAAAATTGATATAAAAACTATTTATAAAAAATAGCCCAATAAAGAGCAACTTAAACTATTCTCATTTACATTCACAAATTTTATTACATTTACATTAACCACTTTTTAAGAATCTATGGCTAGTATCTCAGCTTCGTTCATTATTGTATCGGTCATTTTATGGTAAAACTGGTTCAAATAAACAGACATGGGGTTGAGTCATGATTGTCGATTTAAATACTCAACCTATTCAAAATTTAGAAAATAATGCAGTGAGTCAATTTATTTTCCAAAACGAAAATGGCTCTTTTTACCCACCACAGGATTTTAATCCCACTGCAATTATTCAGCAGAATAAATTAAAAGCTGCACAAGCCAATAAATTTTCTTTAAGTAATGCTTTTCAAATTGATATTGATAAATTCATTAGCAAGTTAGATAGCATTTCCGCTCGTACCAGTTCAGCGCGTTGTGCACGTAGTATTCGTATCGCTTTGCAAACAGCAGGTGCTAAATTTAGCAACCATCCTGTTGCTGCGGCAGATTGGGGGGATACTTTAGAAGAAATTGGTTACAAACAAATCCAACCTGCTTTTGATAATCCGCAAGAAGGTGATATATACATCATTGATCGGACTCGTAAGCATCGTTATGGGCATATTGCAGGCTATACAGGCTCAGAATGGGTGTCTGACTTTAAACAACGGAGTTATGATGTTTATAAAGGCGATGTGACTTATAAATATTATCGTTTATCCGCTTAAGTAGATGCTTGATCAGTAAAACTGATAGATTAAAAAGGAAGCTTGTTCGGGAAAATCTTCCTTTTTAATCCGAGCGCTTGGCACGATTTTCATAGTTAGCAATGAGAATAAATCCAAGCGCGATAAACCCAAGACATTGTAAGATCAAATAGAGTAGGTTTTGTTGGGGTAAAGACCAAACCATGCTTGCCAATGCGAAAGCTGGCAGCAGCATAATAAAAGCTTTTAATAGTTTAAATTGAACTGTTTGAGTCGGTGTTTTTAAGCTAAGTTGCTTTAAGACATGTAAAATAATACCAATGGCTAGGCTGATTCCTACAAATAAAGGGCTGAGTTTGGCAATGCTAGAGCAATAATAAATCGCAATGCACAGCACAATGCTGACCATTAATTTAACTTGGCGTGTACAACGTTCCGAATACCAAAAATCTAACATGGCTAGGGTACTTGCTTAGGTTCATTTTGATGAAGCAGAGATAAGGGTGAAAATAGGCAAACTGCCAAAGCCATAAAACCAATGCCTTGAGCCCCTGGGATTAAAATTTCACCTTGATTCATGTTTTTAAAAATTAATGCCAATAACAGTGCAATCGGAATCCAAGTCAGTAGGCGATAGATCAGCCCAGTTGGATTTTTAGCAGCGAAATGAATTTTGCAATAACGACAAATCAGAAAAATCACACCTGTTGCCACAAACATTAAAATAGCGGAATAGACTAAAGGCTGTATGCGATACAAAACTGCAGTTGCGATGGCAATCACAATAAAAATCAATAACTTTTTTAATACAGATGTTTGTGGATCAAACCAAAATTCAAGCATAATGTCTGAGTAATCGAAAAAGACAGTCTAAGTATAAAGCAACTCCATGCTAAGATGATTTTTAGTTACACAGCAGTTGATAAATAAGAATACAGCACATAAAAAAGCGGATGTTATTTCATCCGCTTTAAGGTGTTAAAAACTAAGTATTTTTCTGAGGACCCCAATCGAATATTTTCTTTTGATAGGCATACCAAATCATCCAAACCCCGATCAAAATCATTGGGAAGGATAAAATCTGTCCTTTGGTCATCCAGCCAAATAAAATATAACCTTGATCTGCATCTGGTTCACGAAAGAATTCCATAAAGAAGCGAGCACAACCATAACCCATCAAGAAGATCGCTGATACTGCCATACGAGGACGAGGTTTGGAGCTAAACCACCACAAAATAATAAAGAGTAATAAGCCTTCGCATAATGCTTGATAAAGCTGTGAAGGGTGGCGTACCAAATGCAATGGGTCAGTTGGAAAGACCATACCTAAAGCAAAGTTTGGATCAGAAACCTGACGACCATAGAGTTCCCCGCCGATAAAATTACCAATACGACCAAACATTAAGCCTGTGGGTACACAAGGAGCAATAAAGTCTAAAGTTTCAAACCATGTTTTTTTGTATTTATGACACCATAGCAACATCGCAACCATGACCCCAAGGAACCCCCCATGGAAACTCATGCCCCCTGTCCAGACTTTAAATAACCAAATCGGATCGGCAAGAAACTTATCAAACTCGTAAAATAGCACATAACCAATACGTCCACCGAGCACGACACCCAAAGCACCGTAAAATACAAGGTCTGAAACCATTTCAGCGTTCCAGTTGCTACGCTGTTTGGCACGATAGGTTGCTAGTCCCCAAGCACATAAAAATGCTAAGAGATACATTAATCCATACCAATGCACTTTGAGCGGACCCAGTGATATCGCTACTGGATCAATATTCGGGTAGGTCAGCATGGTGACTCCTTTGAATTCTATTTTGCACAGATTTTAGCTGAAAGTTATTAAAAATGTTGTACATTCAATGTGTAAACTTAGAGTAAGAAAAAAGTGGAATAAAAATATGTGTATTGTGGCATTGGCATGGCAAGTCTTGGACGATATGCCATTATGTTTGATCTCAAACCGAGATGAATTTTATCAGCGTCCGACTTCGCAGTTACATCAATGGGAAAATAGCCCAATCATTGCAGGCAAAGATTTGCAACTGGGCGGAACATGGATGGGGGTAACAACACAAGGGCGTTGGGCAATTGTCACTAATTTTAGAGATGGTCATGACAAACAGCACTATAAAACCTCAAGAGGCTATTTGATTCAGAACTTTTTAGAATCAGACCAAACTCCCATTCGTTTTGCACAAAACTTAGAAAAACAACAATGTGATTATGCGGGGTTTAATTTATTTATTGGCGATCGAACTCAAGCAGTATACCTGAGTAATCGAGGTGAAGCCCCTCAGGTTTTAGCCAACGGTGTTTTTGTGGTGTCTAATGGTTTACTCAGTGAAGATTGGGAAAAAACTAAACATTTACGCAAGCGTTTTACTCAAGAATTTTTACCTATGCTACAGCTTACGACGACATCAGAGCAAGATTTACAATATGCGGCATGGGATATTTTACAAGATGAACGTAAAGTGAGAGCAGATTTGTTGCCTGATACAGGGATCGATCTAGAGATGGAACATTTATTGTCTTCGACTTTTATTCAAAGTCCGATCTATGGGACACGATGCTCGAATTTTTTAAGGATAAAAAAACATGCGATTGAATGGCTAGAAAAAACACAACAAGGTGAGCAAGCAGGGGATGTGGTAAGGATAAATTCGTCTGTTTCATAATAAAAATATCCACACTTGCTTTGGCAAATGTGGATATCTCAAGACAAATTATAGTTTTAACAATTAACCCGCAATTGTTCCGCCATCTTTACGTGTAATCACAACCGTTGCTGAACGTGGACGTGCGATTTGATTGTTTGCGTCTTTTTGTGTTGCTGGCCAGTGACTGGTTGGTTTGTCATAGCTCTTAGAATCTTCACCTGGATGTTGCACATTGATAAAGATTGCCTTGTGGTCTGGGGTCATGGTTACCCCCGTGATTTCACATTCTTTTGGACCAGTGAGAAAGCGACGTAAATTATCATCGGTCATTTTTGCACCAACAATTGTTTCCTGACCTGCAGAAGTTGTTGCTTTGGTACCATCACCAACTTTACCAGGAAGTGCAGCAAGCATCATACAGTTAGTTACATCTGTATATGCACCGTCATCAGTTTGAATCCAAAGCACACCACGAGGGTCAAACCACATCCCATCTGGAGAAGATAAGTCGTTGTTATCATTCAAACCAGATAAGTTAATGTTGCTTGCCATTTTCGCTTCAGCACCAAATAGGTAGATGTCCCAAGTAAAGCTTTCCGCAGTTGTTTTGCCATCTTTTTCGTGGAAACGGATAATATGACCGTTCACGTTCCCTTTACCACCTTCTGGATCTTGGTAGTTACGTGGGTTAGCTGCATCTAATGGATGTGTTGTACCACGGTTTGAGTTATTGGTTAAAGTTACATAAACCTCACCATTTTCTGGGTTTATTGCGACCCATTCTGGACGATCCATCTTAGTTGCGCCAACTGCATCACCTGCAAGACGCGCAAAAGTAGTTACTTCAGCTTGTGATTTAAATGGATAAACTTTATTTGCTGCATCTAAACCATTTTTACCATAAGCCAATTCAATCCATTGACCTGTACCATCATTATTGAACTTAGCAACATAAAGTTTGCCTGAGTTCATGTACTTATCACCTGCTTTATAGCCGCCATTAATGTCTTTTGCAGACCATTTTGCATCTGAAACGAACTTATAAATATATTCGCCACGAGAGTCATCTCCCATATAGAATGCAAGATTTTCACCTTCAATTAAGCGACTTGCTCGGCAATCTTCATGAGCAAAACGACCTAATGAGGTACGTTTTACTGGGTTTTGGCGGTTATCGAATGGATCAATTTCAACAATCCAGCCAAAAGTATTGGCGCTATTACGATAGTCTTGCGCTGCTGAAGCACCTGTTACTGATGAGTTCCAGCGATCATATAAGTCTTGGCTTTCGAGTTGACCGATCGCAGTTTCCCATTGATAACGTGAACTTGCACCCTCTTTTAAACCATAACGATTTAATGCAATGATTTCTTCAGGCGTGCGTTTTGCATCATCGCCTTTTGCACGAATGAAGTAACCAATATAGTTTTCTTCTGTAGTGAGATATGTTCCCCATGGAGTGTAACCATTACCACAGTTATTATGTGTACCACGGGTCTGTTTTGCTGTTGGAGAATATTGAGTCGTTAATAAGTTAGAACCTGCTACTACACCCGTAAAATCCATTACAGTTGAAGCTGTAATACGGCGGTTAAAAATCGAGTTTTTAACGATTTCAACTTTTTGCGTATTTTTATCTTTTTTCAACTCGATGATCGAAACGCCATGTGCATTCATTTCACGAATTACTTCATCTTCAGGACGACGACCATCAGCGGTTTTTGTTGGACCTTTAGGATGTAAGAATGTCTGATTAATATACTCATGGTTCATAACCAATAAGCCGCTTTCAGATACTGTTGGATCATAGTTTTTATTGGTTTTATTTAAACCAAAATAGCTCATACCATCATGGCAGTCACCTGAGCGATATTGAAAACTTGGACCCAATGGAACCGCATTATCATTCCATTCTGGATATGCAGGGTTAATCGAATCACCCATCGCATACAGTACAGTTGCTTCATAACCCTCAGGTACAGTCACGATATCATTGAGGTTTTTAGCAACAGGTTTAAATGTGAGTTTTTCGGGTTTTTTATTTGGATCAAGAGGTGTAGGTGGTGTTACATTGTTTGATGATGAATCTTTGTCATCCCCACAACCGGTCAAAGTAGAAGCCAAAGCCAAGGCTGCTGCACCACTCGCAGTTTTAGCAATTAAACTACGGCGAGTAATATGTTGTTCTAAAATGTCACGGAAATGGATATTGTCAGAAGTATTATTATCAAGTTCTTGATCTTCATGATATGGCGTCAGCTCGGTCATGGAAGTTTCCCTAAAGTTAATTAACAGTAATAAAGTTGCTATTAACTTAGAGAATAAATATGACGAGGCTTTGACAGTTGGGTGACATTCTGGTGAAGAAAAATAATCAAAAGTATAAAAATAAAAATGTTCGGCTGCTCAAGACAACGTCAAGCATTACGTTGTCTTTTTTCAAGCATTTTTCCAAATAATAAACCAAGTTCAAACAATAACCACATCGGAATGGCGAGCATAATCATGGAAATAGCGTCTGGTGGCGTAATAAACATAGACACAAAAAAACAGCCCACAATGATATAACGACGTTTATCAACTAAATCTTGAGTAGAAACCAGACCAATTAAAATCAGTAATAAGGTAATAATTGGAATTTCAAAGGTTAAACCAAATACCAAAAATAGTTTTAAACAGAAAGTTAAATAACTATTAATATCGGTCATCGGAGCAACTGTTTCGGGTGATACACTAATGAAAAAATGTAAAATTGAAGGAAGTGCAATAAAATAGGCGAAAGCGATACCGGCATAAAATAAGCTAATACTGCTGATCAATAAAGGCAGTGCTAGAGTTTTTTCTTTTGCGTACAGTGCAGGTTTAACAAATGCCCATATTTGATAAATAATAAAAGGCATTGCCAACATCAAGGCAATAAAAAAGTTCAGTTTAAACGGCGCCATAAATGTTGCAGTTACATCCGTTGCAATCATCGTAGACGTTGTTGGAAGCTGCGCTCTTAAAGGCTCAGATAAGGTGATATACGTTTTATTGGCAAAAGGTAATAAACAGAAAAATAGCGCAATTAAAACGCCCATGATTTTAAACAGATGTCGTCTTAAAACGATCAAGTGTTTGGTAATGGGCATTGATTCTAATTCAGGCTGTGGATTTGGCTCAGATGATTGAATCTGGGGTGTAAAAGAACTATTCATACCGCAACCTCTAAGTTTTTCGATTCAAAAATATGAGGTTCAGGCTTTTGGATCGGATGAACTGAAGTTTTCAATTTTTTTAACCAAATATGAGCGATATAAGGTGATGGAATTGAAGCCTGAATCAAATGATAAGAGCTATCTAACAGTGGATGCGTAGTGACGAATGTATGATTTTGTTTTTCTTCAGCAAGTTTAGATTGTTGTAATGCTTGCATCTGCGTTTGCATTTTTTCTTCAAGTTCTTGAATGCGTTTCATTTCAAGTTGCATTTGTTCCCGCAATTCTGAAAGACGCAGTTCACGATCAATGTCATTCTGAACATTACTCACAGTACGTTTTATTTTGGAATACCATTTTCCTGCAAAACGTGCAGCGACAGGTAGCTTTTCAGGACCTAATACCAATAAAGCAATAATTCCAAAAACCAGTAATTCAGAAAAACCTACATCGAGCATGATCTACGACTCCCAGTTTTAGTGCTTAACTGTAGAGTTCACATCATTTGTGTTTTGATGTTCTAAAGTACGTGGCTCTTTGATTGCAGCAGTATTTCCCTCATCCTCTTTAATTGATTTTTTAAAGTCTTTTACCGCACCACCAACATCTTTGCCTAAGTTTTTAAGTTTTGATGTCCCGAATAACAAAATCACCACGATTGCAAAAATCAGTACGTGCCAAATTGATAATCCAGCCATGATAAAAACTCCTATTTAATTTTGACCTTATCTCAACAGGTATCTATGACAAAAAGGTGACATCTATATTGCAATTTAGAGACAGCATTTTTTTAGCTGTATTTTCAAAAGCATGTTTAAGTATCACATGCTAAGATTGAGTGAAATAATTTTAGGTGAATGCGAGTGTCTGCTGTATTACCCCTTTTGGGATTTTGTAGTGGCTTAATTTTAGCGACAACGCCATTCTCACCACGCTTGAAAAGCTTATTTTCCTCTGTGCTGTCACGTTTATTTATTCCGATTGTGATTATTTACAATATGGTGTTTTATAAGGCAGGCAGTTTGGGGTTGATGCTGTTTAGCTTTTTTTCAGCGATTTTTCTGTTTTTTATTTATCTTGTTCTATCCAAAGACCGTTTACAGTCACTCTGTTTTAGCTATACCAATATGGCATGGTTGGGCTTTCCGATAGCAATGGCTTTGTTTGGTGAAAATATTAGCGCCGCGATGATTGCAATTTATATTGGGGGCTCAATTTTTGGCAATGTTTGGGCGGTGACGTCAGTCAGTTCGGAACCTTTAAATATTCAAGATATTTTAAAAAAAGTGATGAAGTCGCCACCAGTGGTTGCGTTGACATTGGCTGCGATTTTCCGATTTTTAAATCTACAAAATCTGCAAGATCATACTTGGATTGATGCACTTTATCATTTCTCAAAATGGGGCATGGTGTTTACGGGCATGTCTGTTTTAGGGATGTGGTTGCGTAAAACCAAAGTGTATATTGACGATCTAACATATAGCTTCCGAGTCGCTTTGCTCAAACTATTTTGTGGTGTGATTTTTTGTACATTTGCCTATTACTGGCTGCCAATTACACATATTCAGGAAAATATTGGCGTAATGTTCTTACTGTTCTGCTTGCCGCCCGCAGCAAATATTGTGGCATTAGAAACGCATTATCAGGGCACAGGAATTTCTGCCAAATACATCGCAGCAGGCACAGTGGTAAGTGTCATGATTTGTCTATTTTACGGTATAGTTGTTCACTTATTTTTTTGATTTTTAAAAACCTCTCCTTCTTGTGAACTTTAAATTTTTCTTCTAAAAGGAGAGGGCAGTTTAAGGTACTTATTTTGTCAAGCTTGCTTTGAATAGTTGCATCGCTTGTCCACGGTGGCTAATTTTATTTTTTTCTTCTTTGCTCATCTCTGCACTTGAAACACCGAGTTCTGGTAATAAAAATAATGGATCATAGCCAAATCCATTCGCTCCACGTGGAGCATCTAAGATTTCCCCTGTCCAAATACCTTGAAAAATTTGTGGTAATGGGTCATCTGCATGTTGCACCAAAGCCAAAACACACACGAACATGGCTTGAATTGGTTTTCCATCTTGGCGAAATGGTTTTAAATGCTCTAGGAGTTTTTGATTATTTGCGGCATCATCACCATGTTCACCTGCATAACGTGCTGAGTAAATTCCTGGTGCACCACCTAATAGAGGAACACAAATCCCAGAATCATCAGCAATGGCAGGTTTGCCTGAAATACGACTAGCATGACGTGCTTTGATAATGGCATTTTCAATAAAACTTAGCCCATCTTCGATCGCATCTTCGATGTTGAGCTTCCCTTGAGGAATGACCTCTACTGGGAGTTTGAGCTCGGCAAACATTTTTTCAAATTCAGCAATTTTACCTTTATTGTTACTTGCGAGGACTAAAGTTCCTTGGGATAACCAATCTTGTGCAGACATTTGAATTGCTCTGAGTTTGAATAATGGCAGCTATTTTAGCTTAATCTGAGTATGAAGGAAGGGAGTATAAATTAAATCTTTGTTTTCAATGAATTTGCTTTGTTTTTGGTTTAATCCATTTATCTAATTCATTTTTTAAATCAATAATATCTTCGTTTTTCATCCAACCCAGTGCAAAGTTAATTTGCTGTTTTGTTTGATCTCGCATATGAAAAACCAAATAATAATGTCGATCTAGCCAAGTCTTTTTTAATTCAACTTCATCAATATCTTGTAATAATATGATTTGTTTGTGAATAGCTTGACCTTTGAAATTAATCGTTTGGATTTTAGTGGGCATTAAGGTCAGAATTGGTTGGTGATTATGAAAAAGTCGCCATGCCTTACAGGAGAGTAAATAAGTAACAAATAAAATGGGGAATAGCAAAATGAGTAAGTATAAGCTTTTAAAGCCATGATTGAATTGAACGATTTCCATGGATAGTATTATGCTTGTGAGCCCAAAAGGACAGGCGAAAAGAGCAGTGAAAATTGCGAGAATCTTCATACGTGTATGAGATGCAAAATATTTTTTCTTATTCATATTTGTCATGCATAAAATAGTCAAGATTCCAATTCAGTCAGATGTGCTAAAAAATCATAAATTAAAATGATAGCTTGGGATTTAAAATTCTATAACGACAAAAAAAGCACCCAAAGGTGCTTTGATGTTCTCTGCAAATTATTGCGTTTGAATCCAACGATCCGCGCGATCACGTGCAGTACGAATTTGCTCAGGCGTTAAGTTTGCTGCCAAAGCCGTTTTTTTAGTTTCAGACATATTAATCACTTTATTATCTAACATGCCATCACGTGTCGAAAGCTCATACCACTGATAAGCACCGATATAGTTTTTCTTTTGCTCTTCCATCACAGCTAAGTTAAAGCTAGCACGGTTATCACCATGACTTGCGGCTTTTTCAAAATATTGACGAGCAGAAGCTTCGTTTTTAGATACCCCGATTCCATCTGCATACATACGACCAACATTTAACTGTGCAGCAGAAATACCTTGATCAGCTGCAGATTTAAATAAACTGAATGCTTCTTTTAAATCTTTAGCGACACCATTACCTGATTGGTAACGTGTAGCAAGGTAGAATTGTGCTGCAGGTTGACCTGCTTTTGCGGCTTTGGTTAGATCGGCAATGTTCATATGCGCATATTGTGCAGCTAAAGCAGCAGTCGATGGTTTTTGCTGCGGCATATAGTCTGCATGGGCTTGAAAACTTAGCAGCCCAAAAAAGAATGTACTGCTTAATAATAATTTTTTCATAGAGCGCTCACTCGATAAATAGCGACTTCGCCGAACAAATTCGGGATGGACTTACTGAGTAAGCTCCCTTGTTGATTCCCATTTACAGCGAGTCTATTAATAATACGAATATGATTTTCAGCACACAAGGCTTCAAAGTCACGAAAGGTGCATAGGTGGATATTTGGCGTATTGTACCACATATACGGTAATGCATCTGAAACAGGCATCATTCCCTTTAAGGCAAGAAAAGAACGGGTCTTCCAATGCGCAAAGTTAGGAAAAGTAATAATCGCTTGTTTCCCCACACGCACCATATCGCGCAAAAGCACATCAGGCGCATCCACCGCTTGCAACGCTTGAGCCATGACCACATAGTCAAAAGACTGATCAGCAAAACGACCTAAACCAAGATTTAAGTCTTGCTGGATAATATTTAACCCTCTGCTGACCGCAATTGCAATCTTTTCTTGATCAATTTCTAATCCATATGCACGAATATTGTGCTTTTTGCTCATATGGGCAAGTAATTCACCATCACCACAGCCTAAGTCAAGCACACGAGAATCAGGTTGAATCCATTTTTCTGCAAGTTGATGATCAATACGCATTACACATTCTCCTTAGGCGTCGCTTGAAGGTGCTGTTCACCCCCTAAAAATGCGCGTAATGATTTGACATATAAAGGAATGGGGAAGAGGAATGAATCATGTCCTTGTTCGGCATCAATATCTAAATAGCTTACAGGTTTATGGGTGCTGATCAATGCATCCACGATCTCTTGAGAGCGTTGAGGGCTAAAACGCCAATCGGTGGTAAAGGACACTACCAAAAAGCGACATTGGGTATTAGACAAGGCTTTGACCAGTGATTGTTCATATTCACGCGATGGATCGAAATAATCCAGTGCTTTGGTCATGATGAGGTAAGTATTGGCATCAAAGTTACGACTGAACTGTTCACCTTGATAACGTAAATAACTTTCCACTTGGAACTCGACATCAAAGCCATACATAAATTTGCCAGATTTTAAGTCACGACCAAATTTTTGTTTCATGGCTTCTTCGGACAGATAGGTAATATGACCGACCATACGTGCCAAAATTAAACCACGTTTTGGATAACTGTCCTGTTCTAAATAACGTCCATGATGGAAGTCAGGATCAGATAAAATCGACTGACGTGCCACTTCGTTAAAGGCAATATTTTGTGCTGAAAGTTTCGGTGCAGAAGCAATGATGACACATTTTTGTAAACGATCAGGATAGTCCACCGACCATTGTAAGGCTTGCATACCACCTAATGAACCACCGATGATTGCGTACCATACATTTATACCGAGACGGTCAGAGAGCATGGCTTGGGTTTTTACCCAATCTCGTACAGTGACGAGAGGGAAGTCTGGTCCATAGGGACGATTTTCATTTTCAGGATTTGGCGAAGTTGGTCCTGTAGAACCATTACAGCCGCCAATATTATTCAGTGCAACAACAAAAAACTTAGAAGTATCAATGGCTTTACCTGGACCAATACACGCATCCCACCAACCAGGTTTTTTATCATCCTCATGATGATAGCCTGCGGCATGGTGATGACCTGAAAGTGCGTGACAAATTAAAATAGCATTCGATTGATCTGCATTCAGTTCACCATAAGTTTCAACCATGATTTCAAAACGTGGTAATACACGACCACATTCAAGTTCTAAAGGTTCTTCAAATTCAAACTTTTGCGGGGTAACGAGACCCACCGAGTCAGCAGGAAAGGACACTGGAATAATTCGCCTTAAAATTTTATAAAACAATAAATAAAAGAAAGGATACCACTTGGGATATCCTTTCTAAAGTCTTTTTCGTGCTAAAGTCTAGTTCTATAAACGCTTAAACTGCTGCGGCAACGACTTGTTCAGTGTTTAATACACCACGATCAATCAAACGGTTGGTACACGCAATAATTGCTTCAATGGATGCCGTAACGATGTTGTCATGTACACCAGCACCAAAGGCAGATTTGCCTGTGCCTTGCACTTGAAGCTCAATCAAAGCCAATGCTTTGGCATGTGCGCCCGCACTGATGCTACGTTCTTCGTAGTTCAAGACATCAATTGGTAATTGAAGCGCATTTAAGATCGCTGAAATCGGTCCATTGCCTTCACCACGTAATTGTTGGATTTCACCATTCACCTCAATATCAAGCTCAATCACTTGCTTGCCATTTTCGTCATGTAAACGATAGTTTTTCGCTGAATAATGCGCATCTTTTGCGGCAACATAGGTGTCTTTGAACAATGTCCAAATTGCTTGTGCTGAAATTTCAGTGCCTTCAGCATCGGTTTTTTGTTGAACCACTTGTGAGAATTCAACTTGTAAACGACGTGGTAAAGTCACGTTGTAGTTTGATTCTAACAAGTAAGCAATACCACCTTTACCTGACTGTGAGTTGACACGAATCACCGCATCATAGTCACGACCTAAATCTTTCGGATCGATTGGCAAGTATGGCATATCCCAAATTTCTTCATCTTTTTGGAATTCAAAGCCTTTCTTAATCGCATCTTGGTGTGAACCTGAGAATGCAGTAAATACCAAATCACCTGCATACGGATGACGTGGATGTACTGGTAAGCCTGTGCATTCCTCAACTGTTGCGATAATTTCATTAATGTTTGAGAAATCTAACTCACAAGGTACGCCTTGGGTGTACATGTTCAAAGCAATCGCAGCTACGTCCACATTACCTGTACGTTCACCATTTCCAAAAACACAACCTTCAACACGGTCAGCACCTGCCATAATCGCCAACTCAGATGCTGCAATACCACAGCCACGGTCATTATGACAATGTACTGAAATGATCACACCATCACGACGTTCGATATTACGGTGCATCCATTCAATTTGATCTGCATAGACATGTGGACCTGAAACTTCTACAGTTGCAGGCAAGTTTAGAATTACTTTATTGTCAGGGGATGCTTCCCAAATTTCAGTCACCGCATCACAAACGTCTTTTGCTACTTCCAATTCAGTTGCAGTAAAACACTCTGGACTATATTGGAAAATAAATTCTGTTTCTGGTTGCTTCGCTGCATACTCTTTGACTTTGGTTGCAGCGTTGATCGCCAATTGTTTTGCGCCTTCTACATCAACATTCAACACTTTTTTACGGAAGGTAGGCGAGTTTGAGTTGTAGATATGCACAATGGCACGTTTCGCACCTTGCAAAGACTCAAAAGTACGTGCAATTAAATGATCACGTGCTTGTACCAAAACTTCGATATACACATCATCTGGAATATGACCTTCTTCAATCAATTTGCGTGTGAAGTCAAAGTCGATTTGCGAAGCAGAAGGGAAGCCAATCTCAATGTGTTTAAAGCCAATTTTCACCAACATTTGGAACATTTTAAATTTCTGTTCAATGTTCATCGGTTCAAAGATCGCTTGGTTTCCGTCACGAAGGTCGGTACTCATCCAAATCGGCGCTTTATTGATTTCATTATTTGGCCATTGGCGGTCTGGCAAGTCTACACGTTGGTACATGCGACGATATTTTTTACTAGGATCAGCCAACATCATGAGGAAACTCCTTGTGTAGTGTGTACTGCCCGTTGCTTTGGTAAAGACAGGGGTAAAGGCAGCTTACTACAAATATAGATTGTGTCTATTCTAACGATTTACAAGTATTTTTCGGAGAATATTCGCCTAAAGTGGCATAATATTATGGATGTTGTAGCATCGCATAAATTCAACGCTGACGGCTTGTAAACGAACTAACTTATAATTTATTCTAGAACAGATTGTTTGGAAATAATTTCCTTAATTTGCAGCATTAAAGCTAAATAAGGAAATTATTTTCATGAAAATGGCTATTCTTGAGAAATAAAGTCTGTATTAATTTCGTTCAGTGTAGACGTTCCCATCAAAGCCATCGTAACCTCAAATTCTTCTTTCAAGATTTTAATGACATGCGCTACACCCAAAGCGCCTGCTACAGCTAAACCATGAATATAGGGACGACCAATTAAAACTGCTGATGCACCCAAAGCGATGGCTTTAAACACATCTGTACCACGACGAACGCCACCATCCAGTAAGAGTGGAAAATCAGTCGGTACAACGGCTTTAATTTTTGCTAAGGCTTTGAGTGGTGAAATCGAAGTATCTAAAACACGCCCACCATGATTGGAAATGATTAAACCTTTCACGCCGATTTCTACGGCTTTTTGGGCATCAAGTGGATGTAAAACACCTTTTAAAATTACAGGTAAATCAGTATGCGCAATGATAAATTCAATATCTGCCCATTTGGGTGCGATTTGCATTAAACCTGCAAAGACAGGGTGCTGATTTTCATGGAGTTCTGGTAGTGGGATATGGCTAGGCGTATGCGGATGCTGCATATTTTCAGGTAAATGGAAAAATACGCGACGTTCCCGATCTCGTACCCCTGTATGCGGTGAATCTACGGTGATCACAATGGCTTTAAAATTTTGCTGTTCTGCGAGTCGAATCAAAGCCAGTGATTTTTTCCGATCCCCTTGCCAATACAACTGAAACCATTTGTAAGGATTTTCTTGTTTTAAACTGGCTAAGTCGGTATTGGTAAATGTACTGAGAATAAAGTTACTGCCTAATACTTCGGCTGCCAAAGCACTTGCGGCTTCTGCATCAGGATGAAATTGTTGTTGATGTCCAATGGGTGCTAAGAAAATCGGATGGGGAAATGTTTGTCCTAAAATTTCACATGCAGTATGCCCTTGGGTCAAGTCATTGAGTAAACGAGGAACGAGTTGAATTTTGGCAAATTGTTCACGATTGTCACGAATACTGTATTCATCCATTGCACCGCCTTGTAGGTATTGCCATACCATATCAGACAAATGCTTTTGTGCCTGAACTTCATAATCTGCCAGCGTTTGTAAATGAGGTGGAATTTCTTTTAATGGCGGCAGAATATTTTCCATACTCATAAGTCGCCCCACTGACGTAGCAAATTATGATAATGATGCGTCAAACTCAGTACTTCTTCTGAATCTCCTAATTGCTGACGCAGCTTGATAATCGTCATGTCGAGATTAAACAGGGTGGTGCGTTGCCAATCATCTTTGACCATACTTTGCATCCATGTAAAAGCTGCAATACGTTTACCTGACGTCACAGGTTCAACTCGATGTAAACTGGTGGCAGGGTAGAGAATCACATCACCTGCATCAAGTTTGACTTCATGACAGCCATAATTATCTTCAACAATCAGCTCACCACCTTCATATTCATCAGGTTCTGATAAAAATACGGTCATAGAAACATCGGTGCGAATCATTTGCCCTGTAAGCGATGAAAATTGCACCGCATTGTCTACATGATTGCCATAATTGCCTGAATCTTGGTAACAGTTAAGCATAGGTTGTAAAATGTGTTTCGGCAGCCCAGCAGATTGAACTAAAAGATTTTGTTTTAAGGCGGCTAAAATTTGTGTGGAAATGCTCTGATAAACATCGTGTTGAACATCCACTTGTAAATTATTTTTAATGTGTTGTGCTTGTGCGCCTGCACTGATTTTACCATTTACCCAAAGCTTTTCATCTTCCAGTAATTTTCTAAACTCCAAAACTTGCTGTTTACTCAAAACTTCAGGGATATGTAGCATCATTAGATTTCATCACTCTTTGGCACAATTTGGTGTATCAATAAAAAGTAGTACACATTCACAATGTACTACTTTTTAGAAGGCAACTAAATCTCAATTTGGTGGAAATTTAGAAGTTATAATTCAAGGTCAATGCTGCCGAACGAGGCTGTCCCATAATGACACGACCACCACCATTATTTAACGTGCTGATGTAGTCTTTGTCTGCGATGTTGTAAATATTTAAATTTATAGAGGCATTTTTATTGAAGCTATAACCCACTAAAGCATCAAAGACCACATAGCTCGGAATGGATGGCATATTGGCGAGTGCTGTACTATCGGTAATGACACGTTTTTGCTCATCTACATAACGTGCGCCAACACCTACTTTTAAGCCTTTGAGTGTATAGGTTGACCATAAACTTGCAGTCCATTCTGGTGACCAACGAACATGATTGGTTTTGGTAATTGCTCCCGTTGTTGCATTGATGCTGAGCTGATCTTCTTGTTCTGTTTTCATGTGGGCAATGCCTGCTGAAATATTCCATGCATCGCTAATTTGACCCACTGCACCCAACTCTACACCTTTAACAGTCGTTTTACCTTCTTGAATGGATTCTCGTGTAATGGCATCTTGGGTAAACTGATTTTCATTTTCGGTATAATAGGCTGCTGCGGTTAATGCAAGTTGATCATTCAGCAAGTCCCATTTTGTCCCTACTTCATAATGATGGGTCTCTTGAGGTTTGGCTGCGGCGCTGTTGATTCCTTCCGCTGAAAGGCTGAAATTGGCACTGCCTGGAGGCGTGAGAGATTTCGCATAAGACGCATACACACTACTTTTTGCGGTAGGTTTAAATAAACCACCCAGTTTCCAACTGATCAATGTATCGTGCGCACGAAGATCGGCTGGTGTATATGTAACGGCTAAAGTGTCAGCATTGGTACTCACGCTTAAGCCATTAAAATTGGTTTCATAGTAGTCCGCACGAAGTCCTGTATTGATTTGAAAACGTTCACCAAATTTTAAAGTATCAAATAAATAAACTGCAGCGGTATCTGTTTGACCCTTGCTAAAACCACCATTCGCTGCAACATTTGGAACACTATCCTCACGATGAGGATGATAAAGACTTGCGACAGGTGAGGGCGCTTTTTGACCCGGAATCTGTGCTGATCGCGCTTTGCTGTGTTGTTGTTCTTGGATAAGCTCCACTCCAGCTACAACCGCATGTTCGATGACGCCTGTTTGAATATTCCAGTTTATAGTTGATTGATTTGCCAAGATTTTATTTTCTTGATCGACACCTTGACGAGAACGGCTGACAGTCCAGTTGGCAGGATTGTTCGAGTTATTTCGATTTAAAGCGTTGATCCCAGTCAATACACGATTCATCTCAGTTTTACCGAAACGGGAAATATTGGTAAATTTAAGATTTTCAGCGAGATCAGTTTCTATTTTTGCTGTCAGCATATTAGCATCCACATCTTCATGATCATCTTTGTGACCATAATAATTTTCACGATCCACTTTAGGTGCTTGGGCTAAATCAGAATCAGCATTCCAAAAGCCCTGCATTCCAATCGTAGGAATACCCCCATCTGGAATGTTGCGCTGACGAGTATGTTGCGAATATAAATAAAAACGTGTGTCAGTATCTAATCCAAATGCAATGGCTGGCGCAATCGCATAACTATTATTTTCAATATAATCACGACCTTCGATTCCACCCTCTTGTCCCATGATATTTAGACGTACCGCAGTATTGTCATTTATAGCTTGGTTGATGTCTGCAGATAGACGTGCATGCTCGGCAGTATTGTAGGTTGCTGAAATTGAGCGAGTATTTTTTAAATTAGGCAGTTTGCTGACCAGATTGATATAGCCTGATGCAGAACCACGTCCTGCTTCTGAGCCAGAAGGACCTTTGACCACTTCAATTTGATCAAGATTAAATACATCACGACTGATAGCGCCGACATCACGGATATCATCAACATACGTTGATGTTTGGGTAGAAAATCCTCGCATTTGGAAGGCATCACCAGCACTGGTATTGCCATTTTCACCCAGTTGCAGGGTAATGCCGGGGGTATTGCGTAGTGCTTCGACTAAAGATGTTGCACCTTGTTCTTGTAAGAGTTCTTTTTTGATGACGGAAATGGTTTGAGGTGTATCAACTAGCGCTTGCGTATATTTAGGCGAGTGAAGAGCATTAGCTTTATAACTTTCTGTTTTCTTATTTGCATGTGCGGTGGCTTCAATTTTAGGAAGTTGTACAACCTGATCTTCCCTCACATTTTCTGCATGCGTCAAAAAAGGCAAGGATGCGGCTAAAGCCACAAGTTGTGGCATTGTCTTATGTTTACGGCTTAGGATAGGTGACATTTTAAATTCCTAATAAAGTTGGGGTTCTGATTGCTTGGGGGGATTGCAATCAAAATGTGCAGTAAAGTTGTGGGGTATGTTACAAGGTGTAAATAATTGATGAGAATAATATTGATAATGATTATTAATAACAATACCTAAAAATATTATTTTCTATGAAAAAATACAGATAAAAATGTTAAAAAATTAAAAGTTAATCTATTAAAACGATTGAAAAATAAAGGTAATTTATTGAATGGTATAAACTTGATTTATGAATGAAAGGGTAGATATAGATGCCGAAATTTATTTTATACACAATAAAATAGCCACTCAAAAGTGACTATTTTATTTAAAGATTTCGCATAAAAACTATGGATTTATACTGAACTTAATACTTGAAATTTAAAGACAATACCGCATTACGTCCTTCAGCTTCAGTTGCATAGTGTGAAGCATACGCTTTAGTAAAATAACGTTTGTCAGAAAGGTTGTTTACATTTAATTGAACATTCACTTGTTTGTTTACATCATAGCGAGCCATGGCATCGTAACGGACATAACCCGGAACAAATTTAGTGTTTGCAGCATCGCCATAGACTTTATCCATACCTAAAGCACCAGCACCAATTGTTAATTGAGGAAGTACTTGGTAAGTTGTCCAAAGTGTCGCAGAGTTTTTGGCTACGTTTTGCACTTGATTGCCATTTGTTGGGCTAGCAGAATATGAACCATCTGTATTTTTAACAAAACCAGCATCTACAATTTCGCTGTCTAAATAAGTATAGCCAACTGAAATTGCCCATTTTTCGGTGAGGTTACCATTTGCTCCAAGTTCAATACCATCTACACGTGTTTCGCCAATGTTGCGAGTAAATCCATCAGTATCTAAGGCACGGGTATTTTCTTTTTCAGTACGGAAAATAGCAGCAGTTAAGTTGAGCTTATCGCCAAATACATCCCATTTTGTGCCAATTTCATAAGTTTTCACTTCTTCTGGTTTTAAGTTGTTAATAGTACGTGCTTGTTCATCAGTTGTGTTACGTCCTGGAACGCTAATTCCTTCAGAACCATCACCAGCATCTACACCTACAGGGTTAGCAGAAGTTGCAAAACTTGCGTAGATTGAACCATTTTCTACAGGTTTAAATGTTACACCTGCTTGATAATTAAAGAAATCATTGTCTGAGCTATAATGTGTTCCTGCTTTAACAGCAGAAGTACCCGAACCATTGTCTTTCTTATAATTCATCTCTGTTTCAAATTTGTCCCAACGGACACCTAAATCAAGCAACCATTGTGGTGTGATTTCAATATTATCTAATGCATAAATAGATTGAGTTGTAGAAGTAATATTCATGACATTTGGATTGGCTGTAATCTTACCTAACCATGGATCACGAGAGTTTGGACTGTTGAGATCTGTACACCAACCATTTGAGTTTACAAGTGAACATGCATTATTTGTACCGCTACCGCCGATTACAGAAGTATTTGGGTCTGTAACTAAATTTCCACCACGATCAGAATCTTGTTTTGCATATTCTGCACCCACATTAAATTTATGTGTGAACGCACCCGTATTGAATTTACCAGTTAAAGCAAGTTGGTCAGTAAAACTGTCAGTACTCGTTAAATTGGTATTTAGACGACGCCACACTTCTCCATTTACAATGTTACCTTGACTGTCATCAGGTTGCGTCCATAAGTAGTTGTTTTTAGATTTGTTATATACGGCTGTATTACTGATTGTAATATTGTCTGTTAAATCATGTTCTAATTTAATCGTACCTGCTTGATTTTCTTGTTTTTGGAAATCACGATCTAACCAACCATAATAAATGCCTTGTTTCACATCTACTGGTTTACCAACAGTCGCTTTTTTAACAACATCATATTGATATGGAACACCTGAATCAGGCGTGTCGTCGGTTTTTAAGTAGTAATAACTTAAAGTCGCACGTGTTGGGGTATCTAAACCAAAGCTAATGCTTGGCGCAATCCCTGCACGTTTGTATTCAGAAGCATCATCACCTTGACCTGCTTTATTGTTGTGATGTCCCATGACAGCAACACGTGCCGCAATGCCATTACCAAAATTTTTATTTCCATCTAAAGTAATACGTTGATAGTTATCAGTACCACCTGCAACAGAACCTTCTAAAAAGTCACCTTTTTTCGCAACTTTAGAAATCATGTTGATACTACCGCCTGAAGTACCTGCTCCACCCATTGCAGAAGCAGAGCCTTTGGTGACTTCAACTTGTTCGACTGCGAACATTTCACGGTTTTGTGATGTTGAATTACGCACACCATCAATATACATTGAGCTTTCAGAGTTATAACCACGAATAAATGGACGGTCGCCATTTGGGTTACCGCCTTCACCTGCACCTAAAGTAATGCCTGGAACTGTACGCAGTGCATCTGCAAGTGTTGCAACTTTCGTATCTTCAATTAATTTTTTTGAGATAACAGAAACAGATTTTGGTGTATCTAACAGAGGTGCTACAAATTTAGAATTGGCAGATTCATCCACTTTTAAGCTGTCTTTTTTTGTTGCGTGAGCTTGTGCATGAATAGTAGGGAGTTGTTGAACTGATTCTTCTTGTGCAATTGCGCTTGTTGCGATGACGGATAAAGAAGAGGCAAGGGCAGAAACAACGACCTTTTTACGTGACTTAATAAATGACATGACGACTCACTGGAGATGAATGCAAATTTGTATGCGAATAATAATAATTCTTATTTGTTTTAACTATTCTTTATAATTGGTTTTAACAATGAATTTAATGATGGTAATTTGTAAATAGAATCTATTTAATTGCTTTACTTTATTAAGTGGTTGATTTATTTGTTAAATAAAAAACCCTTTTAAAGAAGGGTTTTTTATTGGTTTTATGAATTAGAAATCATAGGAAACCGATAGCCAGAAGTTTCTTCCAGGTAAATAAGTACCATCCATGCCTGAACTAATTGACATATAGTCATAAGCAGTTGCGAGTTCACCTTTTGCGTTGATATAAGTTTGATTTCCTGCAAAGTCTTTATCTAATAGATTGTTAATAGCGCCATTGAAGCGTAATTGGTCATTCACTGTGTAGCTTGCACCTAAATTAAATAAGTTATAGCCTTTAAGTTTATTGCCTGTTAATTCATAAATCGTTGCAGCATCTGTCCCTGGCGTTTGTGCAGTGTCATAGCGAGTACGGCTTGATTTATATTCATGTTGTAACCATAAATCAAACTGGTCATTGATATGCCAGGTTGATGTAGTGTTAAAAGCATTTTTAGGGACATTACTTAGTGCATTACCTTTGTCTTTACCTTTCGTAATCTCAGTTTCCATATACGTATAGGCGGTTTGTATATCCCACTCAGGTAGGACACTATATTTCATACTGACCTCTACGCCTTCAGATTTTGCTTCATCGGCATTGGTTTTTTGTGAGAATGCTTGTTGGGTAATATGTGAACCAAAACTGACGCAGCTCGGATTTGCTAAATTCGGCTGAGTACCATCTTTGTCTACATAATAACAGTTGAGTAATTCAGGACCATTGGTAAAACGGTCTTTGATTTTGGTATGAAATACAGTGGTAGAGAAGTCGAGATCGCCTTGGTTAAAATAAAAACCAAGTTCATAGTTGGTTGATTCTTCAGGTTTTAGGTTGGGAGAGCCAATTCCAAAACTGGTGCCTTGTCCACCGACGCTGATGATACCATTGTATAAATCTTTGGCAGAAGGTGCTTTATAACCTGTGCTTACACCACCTTTTAGGGTAATGGCATTATTGGCATTCCATACCAAATAAGCACGTGGGCTGAAATGTCCGCCAAATCCGCTATGCTCCTCAAAACGACCACCTAGAGTTAATCTTAAATTATTGAGCATTTTCCATTCATTTTCAGCATATAAAGACCAAGAATCCTTTTTGAACTCTGACCCTATGCCTGCAATATCATCTGCAACAGTTGATTCTTTATATTCAGCACCAACAGTAAGTTTATGATTGGCAATCGGTGCAATGAAATGCGTATCTACAACAAGATCTGTATTTTCTAAAGTACGATCTGCACCTGCACTTAGATTATTCGGGAAGGTATTGGTAGGAATAGTACGTCCAACCGTTTCAGTAGTGGTATGGCTTGCATATGATCTCAGTGAACCTAGTGCATAATCACCATCATGACCGACAGAGAATTGAGTACGTTTAAACTTTAACTGGTCGTGATAACCATTGGCTTTTTTATCTGTATCTTGTGTACCTAAGCGATTATCATCATTTTGATAAGTCTGTGAGGAATGAAAGGCATCTGTCCAAAGACTATTTTGATCATTCAGTTTTAGACTGAGTTTTGTACCAAAATCGTAGTTATCTGCTTCACTCGGACGAGGATCACGACCAGATGTTCCCGGAATACGTTCTGATTTTTGACGGTCTAAATAGCTACCGCGAAGCTGGATTCCTAAACGATCTTGGACAATTGGACCATTTACGACAAAACTAGATTTCCATGAATCTGCTTCGCCTGTATGCTCCATGATATTGCCACCCAATGTGATATTGCCATGCCACACATCGCTTATTTTTTTGGTAATGATATTGATGACACCGCCCATCGCTTCAGAACCATAACGCGTAGCCATTGGTCCACGAATCACTTCAATACGTTCAATAGCGGCAATCGGGGGGAGATAGCCAGTGGATGTTTCACCAAAACCATTTGGCGTGACATCGCTAGACGTTGATTGACGTCTTCCGTCAATCAAAATCAAAGTATAAGGTGCATCTAAGCCCCGCATTTTGATATTTAGACCAGAAGTTTTTCCGACGCCATCACGGATATCCAGTCCAGGTACATCTACCAATAAATCAGCAATCGATGTGGCATTTTTCTTTTCTATTTCTTCTTTGGATACCACGCTGATACTGGCAGGTGCATTTTTCAATTTCTGTTCAAAGCCTGATGCAGTAAGTACCACAGCTTCAAGTTGTTGCACAGGTTCTTGAGGTGCAGGCTGTGCTTCTGCATAGGCAAAGCTTGAGCTAAAAGCAAACAGTGCAAGTGTGAGAGGATGGAGGTTGAATTTACTCATAAAAGAATTCCAATACTTGGACGAGATCAAAATAGTAAGTTAATGAAAAATAAAAAATTACGTAAAGTTGAGTTTAATAGTAATGAGAATTGTTATTATTTGCAATAAATTTGTATATTGTTTTTTCTAAATGTAGAAGAATTGAATCTGGAAAATTAGTGAAAAGAAATATAGAGAAATTTTTAATTTAGAGGTTAAAATAACCCACATTTTGTATATCTATAAAGTTGTCATATAATATGGCACTTTTTTAAATTGTAACTACTATTATATAGAGGAAGCCATGCAAGTAACTTCTGAAGCGGTTTCGGGCGTTGCCCGTCGTTTAAATGTTTCTGTACCGACGAGCCGTGTGAATGAGCAATTCGAAGCTCGTTTAAAACGCACTGCCAAAACTGTGAAGATTAACGGCTTCCGTCCAGGTAAAGTTCCTGTAAACGTTGTTCGTCGTGAATATGGTGCTGGCATTTACCAAGAAGTGGTGAATGACATCATTCGTGACACGGTGTTTGAAGCAATTCAACAAGAAAAAATTAACGCTGTTGGCATGCCAAACATCGAAAAAGTTGAAAATAAAGATGATGCTTTAGTTTATGAAGCAACTGTAGAAGTTTATCCTGAAGTGACTGTAAATGCGTTAGACGGCTTAGAAATCGAACGTAAATCAACGTCAGTGAATGACAAAGATGTCGACACAATGCTCGAAAACTTGCAAAAACAACGTCAAACTTGGGCTGAAACCAAAGGTATGGCGAAAAAAGACATGCAAGTGACTTTCGACTTTGAAGGAACTGTAGACGGTGAGAAGTTTGAAGGCGGTGCGGCTGAAGACTTTAAACTAGTATTAGGTTCTGGTCGTATGATTCCTGGCTTCGAAGATGGCATCATCGGTATGAAGAAAGGCGAAGAGAAAGTGATCGATGTGACTTTCCCTGAAGATTACCAAGCTGAAAACCTTGCAGGTAAAGCAGCACAATTTAAAATCAATGTGAAATTGGTTGAGAAACCAAAACTTCCTGAAATTGATGCTGAATTCTTACAAATCTTTGGTATTACTGAAGAAGAAGGCGTTGAAAAATTAAAAGCTGACGTTCGTAAAAATATGGAACGTGAAGTGAAAAATGGTCTTCGTAATCAAGTTAAATCTGCTGCGTTTGATGCACTTGTTGCTGCAAATGAAGTTGAACTTCCTTCTGCGATGGTTGCACAAGAAATTGATCGTCAACGTCAACAAATGATTCAGCAGTTCACACAACAGTTTGGTGCGCAAGGTGCAAAAGCATTTGACAGCAGCATGCTTCCAGATGACTTATTCAAAGAACAAGCTGAAAAATCAGTTAAACTTGGCGTATTAGTCAGCAAGATTTTAGCTGATGCTAAGCTTGAAGTTGATGCTGCACGTGTAGATGCGTATATCGAAGACATGGCAACTTCTTATGAAGATCCTGCTGAAGTGATCGAATACTTCAAAAATGATGAAAAGCAACGTGCTCAAATCGAAGCAGTTGTTTTAGAAGATCAAGTTGTAGATTACATCTTGGCTGCTGCGAAAGTATCTGATACAGAAGTGAGCTACCAAGATTTATTGAAAGAACAACAAGCGCGTCAACAAGGCTAAGTTCTTGTGAGTTAAGAGGCGCTTTCGAGCGCCTTTTTTTATGCTGTATCAAAATTGTAATTGACCCAAATTCATAATGTGTATTCAAAAAAAATGATTTTTAATGGGGAATATTTTGCAATTTCAATCATTATCCCTCATATTGTCATTATGAGCTGGGTAACAAAATTCAGGAATAAATAACATATGTATGTTCCATCTATTGAAAACGCTTTAGTGCCTATGGTCGTAGAACAATCATCTCGTGGAGAGCGTTCTTTCGATATTTTTTCACGTCTTTTACGTGAGCGTGTGATTTTCTTAACAGGTGAAGTTGAAGACAACATGGCAAACTTAATCGTTGCGCAAATGTTGTTTTTAGAAGCTGAAAACCCAGATAAAGATATTCATTTATATATTAACTCTCCAGGTGGTTCTGTGACTGCAGGTATGGCGATTTACGATACCATGCAATTCATTAAACCAGATGTGGTGACCTATTGTATGGGGCAAGCTGCATCTATGGGGGCATTCTTATTAAATGCTGGTGCGAAAGGTAAACGCTATTGCCTTGAAAATGCACGTGTTATGATTCACCAACCCTTGGGTGGTTTCCGTGGTCAAGCATCGGATATTGAAATCCATGCCCGTGAGATTTTATTTATTAAAGAACGTTTAAATCGTTTGATGGCAGAGCATAGTGGTCAAGACTATGATCGTGTAGCAAAAGACACAGATCGTGATAACTTTATGACTGCCCAGCAAGCCAAAGAATATGGTTTAGTGGATCAAGTTTTAACCAAACGCCCGCAAAACTAAGCTTTAATGTACAGATTTAAGATTTGGAGTGAAAATGTCCGATAATCCTCAAGGACAAAAACATTGTTCATTTTGTGGAAAAACACAGTCTGAAGTTGGAAAATTGATTGCTGGTGAGGACGCTTACATTTGTAATGAGTGTGTAGATGTCTGCTTAGACTTAGTTCAGACCAGTCAACAAGTTGAAACTGGGGATTGGGCAACACGTCCATTGCCTAAACCACATGAAATTCGTGCTGCGCTTGATCAGTATGTGATTGGTCAAGATACGGCGAAGAAAACTTTATCCGTTGCGGTATATAACCATTATAAACGTTTAAAAGTGACGCAGTCTGCACATAAATCTAAAGATGTGATTGAACTTGCCAAGAGTAATATTCTACTGATTGGTCCAACAGGTTCAGGGAAAACGTTATTGGCGCAAACGCTTGCACGTTTACTCGATGTGCCTTTTGCAATGGCAGATGCAACGACTTTAACCGAAGCGGGGTATGTTGGTGAAGATGTTGAAAACATCGTGCAAAAGCTGTTACAGAAAGCAGACTATGATGTAGAAAAAGCGCAAAAAGGCATTATCTATATTGATGAGATTGATAAGATTACCCGTAAATCTGAAAATCCATCGATTACACGTGATGTATCAGGTGAAGGTGTTCAACAAGCACTCTTGAAAATGATCGAGGGTACGGTTGCATCGATTCCACCACAAGGCGGACGTAAGCATCCACAACAAGAGTTTATTCAAATTGATACCTCAAATATTCTATTTATTTGTGGTGGCGCATTTGCTGGGCTTGAAAAAGTGGTACAACAACGCCAAGAAAAAGGTGGAATTGGTTTTACTGCAGACGTAAAAAACAAAGACGATAGCAAAAAACTTTCTGAATTGTTTAGCCAAGTTGAAGCGACTGATCTGGTGAAGTTTGGTTTAATTCCAGAGTTTATCGGTCGTTTGCCCGTGATCGCAACGCTTGAAGAACTTGATGAAGAAGCGTTAATGCAAATTTTGACTGAGCCAAAAAATGCCTTAACACGTCAGTATCAATACTTGTTCGAAATGGAAGATGTAGATCTGATCTTTGAAGATTCTGCATTACGTGCTGTGGCGAAAAAAGCACTTGAGCGAAATACGGGTGCGCGTGGTCTACGTTCGATTTTGGAAAATGTCTTACTTGAAACCATGTATGACTTACCAAGCCGAGAAGATGTTGGCACAGTCATCATTAATGCTGATGTGATTAATGATAAAGCTGAACCAATTTATCAAGCAGAGCGTCAGCCAAAGCAAGAAGCAGCAGCTGAAGAAAAAGTGGATTTAAAAGTGATTAATAGCAAATCTGCTTAATATTCATTAAAAAACTCTGCAACTCATCCGAAACGTGTAAGAAGCTGGACTTTTTACACGTTTTTTATTTTTAAATCGTCAATGAAATGTTAAGCTAAATTTGAGAAAATCATCTTCATTCAAAAATGAAAATAAAAAATACGTGGTGAGGGATAATCATGCGTTATGTGGGTCTAATGATTGTAGCAAGTTGTGCGTTGACAGCTTGTCAAAGCCATAAAGCAGTGGAGCAACAACCAAGCAGTCATAATGTAGTTTCAACACTCAAAGCAGTCGATTTTGAAAAAGAAAATTCATTTGTTTATGAAAAATTAGACCAATATAAATTGGGTAAATTTTCCGTAGGTTCATGGATCAATCAAGAACCAGGACAATATTTCAAATTGGTGAAACCACAAAATCCAAATGCGGCAGTGGTGTATTTTTATCGCCCAGATAGTAAGTGGAATCGTCAAGAAATTATTGCACAAAGTTTTTATCTGAATGGTAAACGCATTCCAAGTTTGATCAGCAATCATTATTATTGGATTGAGTTGGCAGAAGGAGATTATAAACTCAGTTTAAGTCGTCCTTTGGCGGTGATTCATTTCCAAAAACCAAAAGTTGCCTATTTTCATGTACAAGCAGGGCAGCAATACTTTGTAAAGTATGAGGAAGAGAAATTCCGTGGGGGTCCAAATGGTGGTGGCGAATTGTTGAAAGTTGGACCTCTTATGCAAATGCCAACTCGCCAAGCACTCAAAGAAATCGGTATGACTCAGTTGAAGTCACCCGGTTTAAACTTTGTCGGTGAGCTGCGTGCAGATGGGAAAGTTATTCAACCCAAAGAAAAAATCGACAGCGGTGATTATCAAGCCAGTGATGATGTGCATTTAAGTACACCATTTAAAATTTGGAATCCACTCACATGGTGATTTAGATTTTTTATGATTTGGAAAAGAGGTATTAAAACCTCTTTTTCATGTTTAAAAGATTTATCTTTACTGTGCTTCTGCTGCTTTTTTCAATGCTTCTAATTTTTTATTTAGTTGCGCAAAGTCTTTCTCAGTCGATTGCATGGTCGACAAGAGCTGTGTATTTACTATTTTCATGGATTCTTGTGCCACGATTGGGCTTTTCTCAAGGATGGCTTGTCCAACTTTACTTGAATAAAAATCAATCTGTGCTTGAACCTCTTCACCACTATACACGTCTTTATAAATTTTCTGATAAATCGGCTGCATTTTATCCCAAGAAATACTTTTCTTACTTTGCTCGAAAAGTTGATCTGCCAATTCATTGGCAACAATTTGTTCTTGTGGGCTGAGTTTGTCATGTTTCACGATATTTTGCACAATGACATAGGCTTGTTGATCTATCTGTGGACGGATTTGTTGGACGGTTTGTTGTAAAAGTTGATCAATCCTCATGACATCAATGAGTTTTTGCACTTGCTGATTAGTGGCTTGTGCTGCAAAAGTCATAGGCGCAAGTGTGCATAATCCAAGGCAAAGTAGTATTTTGAATATATTCATTTTATGTCCTTTGATTTATCTAAATCTATAATTTGTGTGTTTGTCTCTACAGGACGAGTTTTATCTGAGGAAGAATTTTTCCATTGCGTGGCTGAGTTTCTGTTGAGCTCGTGCAGAAGGTTCTGCATTTTCAGGAAAAATTTGTTCAACAGCATTTACAATTTTATCTTCAAACTTAGAGTTATTTAAAATAGATTTACCTATGGGTGTTTTATAAAATGTGATCCATTCTTGTAACTCTTCTTCACTCATGTTTTTACTATAGATGTCAAAAAGTTGTTGTTGGAATTGTTGTTTGTATGCATCACTTTGATAGTATTTTTTTATTGCATTGTTGATACGTGTCTGATTTTGTTGCGTTTGAGGAATCTGATAATAGGCAATGATTTGCTGAGTTAGTTCCTGAAATGCATTGCTATTCGAAAGCTTTTGAATGTGCTGTTCCAGTTGAATGGTTTCAATAAACTGCTGTGTAGTAGCAGTACTGGCTGGTGTTGCATAAAGTAGTGAACTCGTTAGGTAAAGACTAACAAAAACTATGCTTTTTTTCATTACTGTTGATTCTCACGAATGATGTCTTGGATTTCAGTCAAACTGATGAGCTTATTAAAATCGTTGGTCGATGCATCCACCATGTGTGCAATCATTACCGGAATATTTTTACCTGCATTTTGCATATGAGGCTTTTTATACACGTTTAATAAAGCTGCCGCTTGTGCTTTGCTGAGTGTTTGATAGGCAGCATAAATATTGTTGAGAAAAGCTTGCTCATCGACTCGTTCGATCATGTCATTGATTATAATGTCAGAAATTTGAATAATCAGTACTTGTTGATCTGCAGTAATCGGTTGAGGATCGCTTTGTTGTATCTGCTCAAGCATTAACTCTTCTGTGGCAGCTTTCATATTGGGCATGCTTTGTTGAAGCAATGCGGGTTTGAATTGATCCCAATGTTCAAGTTTGATGAGTTGTTGAATTTGTTGTGTCGTTGCAGGTGCTGCAAAAGCTTGTAAACTCAAGCCAAATAAAAGTATAGAAAATACATAAGGTTTTATTTTCATCGTTTTCTCAAAAATAAAAAAGCACCCTCATCATAGGGTGCTTTTTCATCAAGATTCAAGTCGAATCTCTCTAAATCTCGGATTAGTTCGCAGCAGCATCAACTACTGGGATTTTTCCGATTTTTGCTTGCCAGATTTTTGGTGCAGTGGCATGAATCGATGTGCCGTTGACATCTACAGCAACAGAAACAGGCATATCTTCTACTACAAACTTGTAGATCGCTTCCATACCTAAGTCAGCAAATGCCACGACCTCAGCCTGACGAACCGCTTTAGAGACGAGGTAAGCAGCACCACCGACAGCCATGAGGTAAGTTGCTTGATTGTCTTTAATCGCTTCAACCGCAGCAGGACCACGATCCGCTTTACCGATCATGCCGAACAAGCCAGTTGCTTCAAGTACTTGGCGAGTGAACTTGTCCATACGTGTAGCCGTTGTAGGACCTGCAGGACCAACCACTTCATCGCCAACTGGATCGACTGGACCCACGTAGTAAATGAATTTACCTTTTAGGTCTACAGGAAGTTCTTCGCCTTTATTTAACATGTCGACCATGCGTTTATGCGCAGCGTCACGACCTGTATAGATTGTGCCGTTAAGCAGCAAGGTATCGCCTGGTTTCCAAGAATTCATTTCTTCTTGTGTGATGTTGTCTAAATCAACACGTTTAGATTTTGAAGAATCCCAAGTGACTTCTGGGTAATCAGAAAGTTTAGGTGCTTGAATATGTGCAACACCAGAACCATCTAACTGGAAATGTGCATGACGAGTTGCAGCGCAGTTCGGAATCATACCGACTGGTTTGCCCGCAGCATGACATGGATAATCTTTGATTTTAATATCAAGCACAGTGGTTAAACCACCAAGACCTTGCGCGCCAATCCCGAGTGCATTCACTTTCTCGAAGATTTCGATACGAAGTTCTTCGATTTGGTTTTGTGGGCCACGATGAAGTAACTCGTCCATGTTGATTTCTTCCATGAGTGACTCTTTGGCAAGCATCATGGCTTTTTCTGCAGTCCCCCCGATCCCGATACCGAGCATACCTGGCGGACACCAACCTGCACCCATGGTTGGTACAGTTTTCAGTACCCAATCCACGATTGAGTCAGATGGATTTAACATCGCAAGTTTAGATTTATTTTCTGAACCGCCACCCTTAGCCGCAACAGTAATATCAACTTTGTTGCCTGGGACGAGTTTGTAGTGAATCACAGCAGGGGTGTTGTCTTTGGTATTTTTACGACCAAAAGCAGGATCTGCAAGTACAGATGCACGAAGTACGTTTGAGTTTTCTAAATAACCTTGGCGTACACCTTCGTTGATCGCATCATCCAAACTCATGGTTAAATCAAATTTAACATCCAAGCCCACATCAACAAATACATTAACAATACCAGTATCTTGACAGATTGGACGATGACCTTCTGCACACATACGAGAGTTAATTAAAATTTGTGCGATGGCGTCTTTTGCAGCTTTGTTCTCTTCACGATCATATGCACGGCTCATCGCTTGGATGAAGTCTTGTGGATGATAGTAAGAAATGAACTGAAGTGCATCCTTGACCGATGTGATCAAGTCATCTTGCTTGATAATAGTTGTCATATCAAAAATCTCTTGAGCGGGCTGATAGCTAGCGGGCTAAATTATACGTGATAAAGCAAGATTTGTCGGCACTTTGCTTAAGATTTGGGCTAAAGTTTAATAAATCTTGAGGGGAAGTAATTTTACAATATTGTAATACGATTTAATTGGAGGATAGGGGTTGAACGTCATTGAGCATGGATTGCTGTACAGAACATTAGGATAAAAAATGATGATGTATTTAAAAAAATTACTCAAAACACCACAAATGATAAGAATTTATCAACATTCATTTTAGCCTAAAGCCGACAAAATAGAATTGTCCCCCAAAAAGAATGATTTATTTATGTCAAATACAAAACAATTTGTTGTTGGTCAATATAAAAACATTAACATTCATATTGTGACATGGGATGCCGTAACCGCTGAGGTTGATTTGGCATGTGGATGTTTCTTTGAACATGAAATTAATCATGCACCTATCAAAGGCGGACTGGCAGATTTAAATCACGCATTGAATGGAAAATTACTGTATATCAGAGAACAAAAATTATTTTCAGCAATTCGTTTTGAAACATTACTTATTAACCACCCACAACACAATCTGCAATCTGAAAAAGTCTTGTTGATTGGAATGGGAAATCCTGAAGAATGGACAGTTGCTGATACGTCAAAAGCAGTGCAAATAGCATTTCGAACTGCCAACCAACTGGCAGTGAAAAGTGTGGCATTTGCTCCCAGTATTTTGGATACAGGTTTAAATATACAAACAGATTTAAGTTCTGTTTTGTTAGACGCTTTACTTGAAGTATGTGATGCGCAGCTTGAATTGGAAAAATTGGGTTTGGTGAAACCAAATACAGTAGAAACTTGGTATTTTGGTGCAGGCGATCATCAATTTGAAGAAAAAGCGAATCATTATATTCAAAACTTTCAGCAACGCATTACACAACAAAAATAGAGGTAAAAATGAGTGAAATTCAGCAAAAAATAAAACTGAGAGAACTTGAAATTGTGGATGAAAATGATCAAGTTCGTATCCGTCTCGCAGTCAAAGCAAACAGCCCTACGATTGAATTATTAGATCAAAATGGCAAGGTTGCTGGGCAAATTGATGTGAGCGTGGATGGTTATCCTAAGCTTGAATTCTCATCGGTTGCAGATCAATTGCTCAACGTGAAACTTGAGCTTGATCCGAAAGGCTCACATCTCAAGTTTGATCATCAACAAGGTGCTTCAAGTTATTTATTTCTAAATAATCAAGGTATTTCAGGTTTGGTGATGGTAGATGTAAAGCAACAACGTAAGTTTGCCGCGACAGTAAATGAACAAGGTGAATTGAATTTTGAACCTGAATATTTACATCAATCGGCGAAATAAAAAAGACCACCCAATCCGTAAATTGGGTGGTTTGAGTATCAAACGTTAAAATGTTATTGAATAAAATTATTGTGCAGCTTGCTGCTCAGTTTGAATCGCAGTTAGGGCAATCGTAAAGACAATATCATCGACCAAGGCACCACGAGACAAGTCATTCACAGGTTTATTTAAACCTTGTAGCATTGGACCTACACTGACCACATTTGCCGAGCGTTGTACTGCTTTATAGGTGGTATTACCTGTATTTAAATCAGGGAAGATAAATACATTGGCACGACCAGCAACTTTTGAGTCAGGTGCTTTTGACTTACCAACACTTTCAACCGAAGCCGCATCGTATTGTAATGGACCATCGATCAATAAGTCAGGACGGCGTTGTTTGGCAATTTCAGTTGCTTTCGCTACTTTCTCGACATCTGCTCCCATGCCTGATGTTCCTGTAGAATAAGAAATCATCGCAATACGTGGATCAATGCCAAATGCTTTTGCAGAGTCTGCAGATTGGATCGCAATCTCAGCCAATTGTTCCGCATCGGGATCAGGGTTGATTGCACAGTCACCATAAACATAGACTTCGTCAGGTAACAGCATAAAAAATACTGAAGATACCAGTGAATAGTCAGGTGCAGTTTTGATTAATTGGAAAGCAGGGCGAACAGTATTGGCTGTGGTATGTACAGCACCAGAAACTAAACCATCTACTTGATCAAGCGCTAGCATCATTGTGCCAAGGACAACGGTATCTTGGAGTTGATCTCGTGCTTGTAGATCATTCAATTTGCCTTTACGCAACTCCACCATTTTTTCGACATATTGTTCACGGATTAAATCTGGATCAATAATTTCTAAATCATCAGGTAAGTCAATATTACGTGCGCGTGCAACTTCAACCACTGCTTCAGGTTTTGCCAATAAAATACACTGTGCAATACCACGAGATTGACAAATTGCCGCAGCTTGAATAGTGCGTGGTTCATCACCTTCAGGCAGTACAATACGTTTTTTCGCTGCAATCGACTTTTGAACCAATTCATGACGGAATGCAGAAGGCGATAAACGTGGTTGATAATCACCATTGAGCAACAACACCAACCAATCCATATTGATATGACTTGAAACGAAACGGGTCACTTGCTCAGCACGTTCCGTATCATCTACAGGAATTTCATTGCTGAGGTTTGAAAGTAACTGTGTCGTTTCAAAGGTACTCAGGGGGGTGTGTAAAATCGGCAAACCATTTTTAATGGCTGTTTGGCAAAATGCCAAAGCGACAGGATTTGGCTCTTGTTGCTCTGCCAAAACTAAACCTGCCAATGGAATGCCATTACTGGTTGCTAAGCTTGCAGCAAGTAATACATCAATGCGATCTGCCGCACTGATGATCAACTCACCCGCGATAAATTTTTGTAATTCGTGTTCAATATTGGAAGCGATTAGACTGCTATGTAAAACACGGCGTACATTAGATTTACCTTCATTGATCCAAGTCGCTTGAATATGCATAGCCAAGTCTGAAACACGTGGCACACTTAAAGTATCGCTAAATGGAACTAAACCAATAATCGGTAAATGCTCTGTACCAATATGTGCGTGTGTGCGTTGAATGGCTTGGGTAAATTTTTCAGTGTCTTCAACCAAACGTAAGTCTGGGGCAAAGGTAACAGGAATTTGTGCAGATTCTTCAGGCAAACCACGCGTACGCATGAACAACACACCAACATTACGTGAAGATGCTGCACCCCCAAAGTTACGTAATTGTGCTTCAACTTTTTCAGCTGTTTGCTCTGGTTTTTCAATGTTGGCATTACTGACAAACACTACTTTTGCATCAAGCGCCTGAGCAAGTGACGCATTCAGTTCACTGGCAAAAGCATCACGAGCAGTCGGAACAACGCCTTCAACAATGATGATGTCATGTGTGCGTGCAACTTCACGATGTAAACGAACAGCTTCTTCAAGCAGCTCATCTTCTTCGCCAGCATTGAGTAAATGCGTGAGTTTGGTGTATGCAATTGGCTCTACCGTCTCACTTTTTGCGACATGACGATATAGTGCAGTTGTACGATCCGAGTCAGCCTTTTCGTCTTGTGAAAAAGGTTTTAAAAATCCAGCTTTGACTCCTTGGCAGTCCAAAGCATAAATAAGTCCAAGACATGCAGAGGTAAGACCTACGCCTTCACCTGTAGGAACCAATAAAATTGTTTTCATACACTGTTCTTAAAAAAATAAATAAAAATTAAATTTTAAATAAAATAGAAGCCCGAGACAGCTTAAGCTATCTCAGTTTCCGCATTAGACTTTTTTACAGAAGAATTCACCTCTTGCACCACTACATTTTCAGTTTCTTTCGCAATACGACCTTCTTCATCTGTTGGAATAACCCAAATTTGTGGACCTGTACCAGCATCAATACGACCTTCAGTACCACGCTTTAAGCTGTCATTGTTTTCTTTGCTCAGGTTAAAACCAAAGTGTGGTAAGTAAGCAACTGTTTTTTCACGGATATAAGCTGAGTTTTCACCAATACCACCTGTAAAGAACAAGCCATCAATACGTGGTAAGCCACAGCTTAAACCTGCCAATGATTTTGCTAAACGGTAGCAGAATACTTCGATGGCAAGCGTTGCATCTTCATTGCCTTGTTCTGAAGCTTCAATCAAGGTACGCATATCATTGGAAAGATCAGACAAACCAAGCAAGCCAGATTGGCTATTGAGCATTTTGTCAATTTTATAAATGTCCCAACCTAAGTTTGAAGCAAGAAAACTATGGATACTTGGGTCTACATCACCACTACGTGTGCCCATCACCACACCTTCAAGTGGTGTTAAACCCATAGAGGTATCGACAGATTGACCATTCCAAATTGCACAAGTTGAACTACCATTGCCTAAGTGAGCAGTAAGCCAACCACCTTTTTTGAAGCTGCCTGCAAGCTCAGAGCCACGTTCAGAAACATAAGCATGGCTTGTACCGTGGAAACCATAACGGCGGACATTATGCTCGGTGTATAAAAATTTTGGTAATGCATAACGATATGCATGTGCAGGCATGGTTTGATGGAATGCTGTATCAAACACAGCAACTTGTGGTAAATGTGGGAATAAACGCATGGTTGCATCAATACCCACTAAATGTGCAGGATTATGTAATGGTGCAAGTGGCGTTGCTGCACGAATACGTTCAATAATTTCAGGAGTTAATAACTCAGCTTTGGTTAAAGTTCCACCATGTACCACTCGGTGACCAATCGCTTGGGGATTGTGATGCGATAAGCGCTCAAGAATCGTTTCTAATGCTTTTTCATGATCTGCATAAGGAATAGAAAGTTCCAGTTCAGCACCACCAGTGGTAATCCCTTTAATACGTGCATCAGCAGAACCTAAGTTTTCTGCCAAACCAAAGATTCGATCTTTGCGGTGCTCTGAAACCAAAGCATATTTAATTGATGAAGATCCGCAGTTAATAACTAATACTGATGTAGACACGTTTTATTACCCGAAATTGTAATTTGATATGGTCGTCCTGATTGATCTGATTACGCTTTTTGTTGATGCAATTTAGATCAGTAGTAATGTTGTACCATGTGTTGATTTTCTGTCCTAGATAGACTTTAGGTGATTAGACTTAAGCACTATCGACCCTTTTAAGAATTATAATTAAAATTTATCAGTTGATAGATTCCATTTATAAATTAAATACCCATGAATTCAAACATTCTGAGTGTTAAAACATTCAGACCATAACATGAGTTCGCTAGACATTCTAAATAGATTTGTTTAAAAAATTATTTCGAATATTTAATTTCAGACCAACGTACAATCACATAAGCGATCAGTGACACCATAAAAAATACCAACATCATCCACGCCAAACCTTGTAAAGTTTCAATGATGGTACGATAAATTTCCAAGAACCAACGTTCATGCGTAAGTTCGATAATAATACGTTTGTCATTTGCTGTATAAGTAAGAGGCGTGATGTATTTTTCCATGTCATAGATACGAATACCTGAAGACGTCCCCACCACCATGCCTGCAAATTTGGTATATTTTGCCCAAGCTGTATGGATTGGATCATTGATGATACGCGCCAAGATGGCATTAATTGAATTTGAGAAAATACGCATCACAATGAAAGACACCAACAGCGCCAAGAAAAAAGTAATAATCACTAAGGCATAAAACATACAAACTCCTTATTTTTTTATCTTGTTAGCATTGTATGAAAATATCATCCTAATGTTGTAAATTTTTATAACCTTATAATTTTCAGAAACATAAAAAGCTGCACAGCTTATTTAAAACTATGCAGCTTGAAACTTGATAAAAATAACTAAAAATGAAAATTATTGGCGAATTTGACCATCACCTAATACGATCCATTTTTGTGAAGTTAAACCTTCTAAACCCACTGGACCACGTGCATGAATTTTATTGGTTGAGATGCCAATTTCAGCACCTAAGCCATATTCAAAACCATCCGCAAAGCGGGTAGAGGCATTTACCATCACTGAGCTTGAGTCGACACGGGTTAAAAACTGGCGTGCCAAACTAAAGTTTTCAGTGATGATCGAATCGGTATGATGTGAGCCATATTTATTGATATGATCAATGGCTTCATCTAAACCTGAAACAACTTTGACCGCAAGAATAGGACCAAGATATTCTTCATACCAATCTTCTTCGGTTGCTGTTTTGACAGATGCGCCTAAAATGCGACGTGTTTCAGCATCACCACGTAGTTCAACTTGCTTTTCAGCATAAAGTTCAGCAATACGTGGTAAAAACTCTTCTGCGATTTTTTCATCAACCAGTAAAGTTTCCATTGCATTACACACGCCATAACGATGGGTTTTGGCATTTAAAGCAATTGGTAAAGCTTTGTGTAGATCTGCTTGTGCTTCCACATAGACATGACAGTTGCCATCTAGGTGCTTGATCACAGGAATGGTTGCTTCATTGGTAATCAGTTCAACCAAACCTTTGCCCCCACGTGGAACGATGACATCTACATATTCAGATAACGTAATCAATTGACCCACCGCAGCACGATCTGGGGTATTGATGACTTGAACACATGTTTCAGGTAAGCCTGCTGCTTTTAAACCATGTTGAATCGCTTCAGCAAGTGCTTGATTTGAATTTAAAGCTTCTGAACCACCACGTAAAATAATGGCATTGCCTGATTTGAGTGCCAGTGATGCAGCTTCAAGTGTAACGTTCGGGCGAGATTCATAAATCATGCCGACAACACCCAAAGGTACACGCATTTTACCGATTTGAATCCCCGTTGGACGATACGCCAAATCAGTGATTTCTCCAATGGGGTCAGTCAAACTCATGACATCTTTTAAGCCTTGGAGCATGTCTTGGAAGCGTTTGGGGTTAAGTTCTAGGCGATCAAGTAAGGCGCTGTCTAAATTGTTAGCATGTCCTTTGTCCATGTCCACTTTATTGGCAGCTAAAATTTGCGGTTGGTTGTTTTGCAAAGCTGTATAAATAGCTGAAAGTGCATTATTTTTTTGCAGCGTAGAAGCACCCGCCAAAAAGCGTGAAGCTTGGCGTGCCTGTTTCCCTACAGTTTGCATATACTGTTCAATAGAATCTTGCATAGCGTTTTAATTGACCACCTAGAAATTTCCCTTCGATAGTAGCAGTCAATATCAAAGCAAGGAAGTCTGATTAGTAAATAAAATATAAAATGCAAGTGAAAACGTGAGCTTGTAAATATTTTGCAATGCTTTTTTGCTCTAAAAATGATAAGCGGTCATTTCAGCAATTGCGTGGAATTCACATATTTGTATAGAATGAAACTATAAGGACATTGAAATGATACAAAAGTAGGTCTGTATCACGATTTGATAAAACAACGCGAGCGATAATAATCTTGCAGACTAAAAGAATAAAGCAAGGATGGAGGAAGGATATGAATTCCATTATCCAGATGGACTCAGAATCAAATCAAAATTTTACACATTTTGGTTTTTTCGATGTTTACAATAAAAATAGTTTCAAACAACCCGCCCGTACCACATGGATTGATGGCTGGAAAATTGAATATATGGCGATTGCTGATCCACAGACAATTCATAATACGCCTATTGTAATTATCGGTGGTGCTTTTCAAAACTTTAACTCCTACAAATACTGTGTAGAGCAGTTTTTTGAAAGTGGACCTGTGATTTTAATTGACCTCCCCTCGATGGGAGCCAACCAACAAATTACCAATGTTGATACGGGTTTATCCGCAGGCACTTTAGAATTACCCGATTTATCGCTTATGCTGGGTCAGTGGTTTGATATTGTTGGTATTCCGAAAGTTGATGTTGTAGGCATTTCCTTAGGTTCTGTGATTGCCTCTTTTTTTGTGGAGCAACGTCCTGAACTGGTTGAGAAAATGATTTTGATGGGGGTGATGCAAAAGACACGCAAGAGTTGGCGTATGCTGCTTGAAGAGTCTTTAATGTTGATGAAAGAACAGCGTATGGATGAGTTTGGTCAAGCTGTAATTTTGTATTTGGTCAATCACGCTAAGCTCGACAAAACACGGATGTCACCAACAGCAAAGCGTCTTTTCTTTAAACAGATGGCTGAGTTCTCTGCAACCGAACAAGAGCGTTATGAAATTAACTGCAATCGTTTGTTGCGCTTATCCAATGTCCCCGTGCCACAGTGCGATACTTTGGTTGCTTGTGGGCAGTACGATAGTTTTACTTTGCCACATGAAAATGCAGCATTTGCATTGCAATGCCCAGATATGCAATTTGCCATGATTGCTAATGCGGATCATGTGCCACAACTACAACGCCGTAAGGAAACCATGACGCTATTTACCACCTATTTAAAAGGTGAGTCGATTCATGGTTTAGATGGCATCATTAATTTAAGTCGTGAAGACATGCAAAATATGGAACGTCGTGGGGAAGACCGTATTCATCTTCAACAACCTAAACGTCAACTGCACCATCGTCATTTAGCGTGTAGACTAGATGTGCATGTTAATGATCTAAATTATTTTGGACTTTCAATGACATTAAGTGCAGAAGATGTGCAAGTTGCAGCTGAGCATACACGTGATTTGGCACTGATTTTAAATGATGAGCAAGGCGATTTTGCCATTGAATGTTTGATCTTTGAGACAGGCAAAAATCATATTCGTGCTTTATTTAAGCATGGTAGTTTTGAAAATGCAGATCGTTTACTTAAATTCATTGCAGCAGAACGTGCCATATTAGACGCAGAAGTCTGTGAAAGTGTTTAAGATTTTCAGGTGAATAAAAAATCAGTCGAATATGACTGATTTTTTTATAGCTAGAATTCGCTATTTTTCAGCATGAATCATCCACACTAAGTCCCCTAAATGTTCTTCAGCATTGCCATTGTTAAGTTGTTTTTCTGAGAAATAAAGGCTCGGTTGAATCACATCCACTTGATTAAATCCTGCTTTTTGGAAAAAAACTCGGGCTTCTTGAGGTGTTTGAAAGTGAAAACTAAAAGCACTACGAGAAACTACTTTAAGTAGTTTACTACTGTTCCAAATGACAGATGCCAGTTTGTTTTTGATTGGTTCAGGATAAATATCGGTCAGATAATGTAGCACCGCAAAGTTTTGTCCATAATTCACAATCGATTTTAATAACTGCTGTAATAGACTTTTCTCAAAATAATTAATTAAACCTTCACTGATGATCACCAAAGGACGTTGTGGGTCAAAAACAGCAAATGCATTTTTAAAATCTTCAGTAAATAAATCAACCGATAAAACATCAGGGCTTGCTGCATTGATTTGTTTTAAGGCTGCTTGTTTGGTTTTTGCCATCTCAGGCAAGTCTAATTCACGATAATCAATCTGTGGAAAATATTCTCTAAACCACCACCCCCGTGGTGATAATCCTGCAGCGATTTCCAAAACTTGTAGATCAGGATAACGCTCGATCAACTGTTTGAGTGTGTCATCTAACATGATATGACGATCTTTTAAGGTGGTGCGCATACTGCCACCCACATATTTTTCTGCCCAAGTTTCAACAGGATTGGCAATAAAGGCTAAGGATTTGCCTTTTGAGGTTGCAAGGAGGGGATGGGAGATCCCCATTTGATACCAAATATATCCAGTATAGTGGGCAGTAAATGAAATATGGCGATGTTTTGACAAGACTTGATCAGACATAGTTATCCTTAACGTTCTTTTTGTTATTTTGATTTTGAAATCAAAAGGGACACACTTGGTGTCCCTCTATTTTTAAAGTGAATTCTTAAATTCTTCAATGACTTTTTTGACAACTTGCCATTCTTCACCCAAATCTAGTTGTTCGCCAATGTGAATATTTGGAATTTTTCCACGCATACGTGCTAAACGTTCTTGATTTGGCAATGCTAAATTTTCAATACCTGCGAGGGCTGTGCATGCTGACTCACGATCATTACAGACCAGTCCCATATCGCAACCTGCTTCCAAGGCTGCTTTGATGCGTGCATCTGCGCCGCCTGCCACACAAGCTGCTTGCATACTTAAATCATCTGAGAATAGCACGCCATCAAATTTTAACGTTTGGCGTAATACTTTCTGAATCCAATACGGTGAGAAGCCTGCAGGATTTGGGTCAACATTTTCATAAATCACATGGGCAGGCATCAAACCATCAAGTTGATCTTGTAGTTTGATAAAACTTTGCATGTCATTTTGGTAAATTTCATCATAGCTACGTGAGTCAATCGCTGCGGCAACATGCGAGTCTGCTTTGATTGAGCCATGTCCTGGGAAATGTTTGCCTGTAGTTGCCATACCTGCACGTTGCATACCTTTCATAAAGGCACTTGCAAGTGGCACAATATCTTGTACATTTTGAGCAAATGCACGATCACCGATGACATCACTAACTCCATTGAGGTCTAAAACAGGCGCAAAGCTAAAATCAATCCCTACAGCTAAAACTTCAGTTGCCATCAGCCAGCCACATTTTTCAGCTAAATCAAGTGCTTTTTCAGGTTGAGTTAAGTAAAGTTCGCCAAAATGTCCCATTGCTGGTAATAATGTAAAGCCTTGTTTTAAACGTTGTACACGACCACCTTCTTGGTCAACAGCAATTAAAATGTCTGGGCGAATTTGACGCATATGATCGGTAAGCGTGCGTACTTGCGCAGGAGATTGGATATTTCTTGAAAATAAAATCATGCCACCGACTTGCGGAGCTTGTAATAGTTGAATATCTTCTTGAGTAAGTTCTGTGCCTGCAATGTCAAGCATCAATGCGCCGATCATAAGAAATCCGAATTGTATTTATTTAAAAAGAAACAATAACCGAATTCTGCAATGATTTGCTACATTTTGTCAGTACAGATTATGATAAAACTACACGATATAAACAGATAAAGTTGTTTAAGATTTTGAATCACATGAATTCATTTAAAAAACAGCGCTGAAATTGGTAAATCCAAGGAAGTACACACAATTTATGAAACTTCAAACAATCGCATGTGCAGTTGCTATCGCAACAGGTGGATTATTTTTTAATCATGCTATTACAGAGGCTATTGCCGCAACTGAACCAGCTTCTGTTTCAGCGTCTATTCAACCGACCAAAGAACAAGCTTTGGTGACACGTCAGTTGGCGACTTTGGTGGATCGTCAGCATTATTTGAATATGCGTTTGGATGCCACTACATCTGCACGTATTTTAGATATGTATGTAGATAGTTTGGATCCAGACCATTCTTTATTTTTAGCGCCTGAAATTGAACAGTATAAAAAGCAATATGGTGCATCATTGGGTGCTGCTTTAAAAGCTGGGGATTTAACAGGGCCGTATGCGATTCATGCGCAATATCGGGCACGTCTAAAAGAGTTTTATACCTATATGTTGGCTGAATTAAAAAAGCCACAAAACCTGAATCAGCCTGATGTTTATATTGAAACGGATCGTGAAAAATCACCATTTTTTAACAGTAAAGCGGAGCAAGAGCAGTACTGGAATAAAATGTTGGTGTCCCAACTCATCAATTTAACCATTACCAAACAAGAGGAACAGGCAAAACAAAAAGCCTTAAAAGATGATCCTTCTTTGGCAAATGGTCAGGATTTGACAGCATCTGAAGACTTAACACCTGTGCAGACATTGACCAAGCGCTATACTCGTCAGTTAGAGCGTATGGGGCGGGTGAAGAGTGACGATGTCCTTGAAAAAATCTTAAACTCAATGACATTAACCTATGATCCGCATAGTAATTATTTCCCACCGTTAGATGCGATCGAACTGAATCGTCAAACCACCTTGCAGCTTGAAGGGATTGGGGTGTCGATTCGTCCTGAACGTAGCAATGAAGATTACACCAAGATTGAAACCATCGTAGAAGGTGGACCTGCGAGTAAATCAGGGCAAGTCAAATCAGGGGATCGTATCATTGGTGTAGCACAAGATGGCGAGAAAATGATTGATGTCATTGGCTGGCCAAGTTCAGAAATTGTGGGATTGATTCGTGGTAAACGTGGCACCAAAGTGAGTATTAAACTCTTAGGTGCAGGTGCTTCGATGAATCAAGCGCGTACCGTGACATTGACCCGTGATGTGATTCAAGAAGAAGATGCTGGCGTGCGTTCTCGTACAGTTGAAGTCATGCGTGATGGTAAAAAGCATAAGTTTGGTGTGATTGAAATCCCATCTTTCTATTTGAACTATCGTGCACGTCGTGCAGGTAATGAATATCGCTCTGTGGCTGAAGATACCAATAAAGCATTGCAGTCATTAGCCAACGCTAAAATTGAAGGGATTATTATTGATTTGCGTAATAATCCAGGCGGCTCGCTAGAAGAAGTTGCAAAAATGATTGGACAGGTCGTTAAAGAAGGTCCAGTGGTGCAAATTCGTGATGGTAATGGCACGGTAAATGTGTTTGAGGATACGGATGGTGGTGCGCAAACCTACGCAGGTCCATTGGCAGTCTTGGTCAATCTTGCATCCGCTTCAGCAAGTGAAATTTATTCTGCTGCGATTCAGGATTATGGTCGTGGTGTAGTTTTAGGAAGTACCACCACAGGTAAAGGAACCGCACAAGTTCAGTTGGACAGTTTAGCGTATGGTCAAGCGACATTAACGCAACGTAAGTTTTACCGTATTACGGGGGGAAGTACCCAAAATAAAGGTGTAATTCCAGACATTAAGTTGGTGGATATTTATGATGAAGAGTTTGGTGAGCGGAAAGCTAAAAATGCCTTGAAATGGGACACGATTCCAACTGCGCCATTTAAACGTGAAGGTTTAATTCAGCCACACGTGGCACAATTGGCTGAACAGTCAAAATTACGTGTAAATGCCGATCCTCAATTTCAATATCTAGCAGCGCGTAAAGCCATCTCACAACATACCAAAGATCAAAAACAGGTCGTATTAGATATTGAGAAACGTAAAGCTGAGTTGAATGAGCTTGAGTTGAAAACTTTAGCTGCGGAAAATAAACGTCGTGCTGAAACTGGCTTAAAAGCTTATCCGAACTGGGAAAGTTATCAAGCTTCTTTAGATGCACTGGCTGAGTCTCGTGCGAAAATGAAAGCCAATAAACGACCAGCTTTACCTGAAGAAGAAACTTTTGTCACTGAAGCAGCAAATGTATTAATTGATCTTGCTCAACTGCAAAAGTAAGCGCAACTAAATACTCTGTTAATCATATGTAAAAAAGCATATTTCGATATGCTTTTTTCTTGTCTAAAAAATTAAGAATAACTTGACCTTCAATAAGATAATGCTATTTTAATCCTATATTTTTTACTCTTTAAAAGGTGAACCTTCACACTGTTTTATGCTGTATTTTTCGATTGAATAACACAAGTATGAAAGCGAGTGTAAGTGTTTCTATGGTTTCAGATGCTAGACAACATTGATCTAATTTTAGGTGCTGCTGTACTCGCATTCATCGCAAGTGGGTTGTTGATGTGTGTAGAGAAGCTCATCAAGAAAAAAGATAAAGTTGTCTATAGAAGGGCGATATTAGTTGCCTTTGGTAGTTGCTTTGGTTTGTGTGTCTGGGGCATTCATTTTTTGGGAATGCAAAATTATTTGCCTGATACCTATAGTTTTAAGCTAGGTTTATCTTGTTACTCTTATTTTATTGTTGTACTTGCATCTGTGTTTTCTGCATGGGTGATTACCCAAAATAAATTACCGTGTTCACGTTTGTTACTGTGCTCATTATTCATGGGTACAGGTATTTCTGGTATGCATTATCTAGCGTTAATGGCAGTCAATTTACCTGAACATGAAATTCATTATGACCCAATATGGGTCATTCTTTTGATTGTTATCAGCATCATTGTTTCAGGGTTTAGTCTTTGGTTCGCTTTTAAAGCAAAAAATAGTGTATATGCCAAGCACTGGATGAGAGTTACAATTTTTTTGATGCTTGTAATCAGCTTGATGGGGCTTTATTACACAGGCATGACAGCCGCTTCTTTTTATAATTTTACAGAAGTTCCACATTTAGATGATGGGGCGCAGCACTCTCAAGAAATGCTGCTGCTCAGTATGATGTTTTTTACGTGCGTGGTTTTAGCATCAGCCTGTTTGGTTGCAGTATTAGAATTACGGTTGGAAGAGCGAAATTTACAACTCCTAAAAATTAATGAAGAATTGGAAAATTTAACATTACAAGACAATTTAACTAAATTACCGAATCGCTTGTTTTTACAAGATCATATCGAAAAGTTATTTCAACGTTATAAATTAACCCATCAAAAATTTGCATTGATTTATTTGGATTTAGATTTTTTTAAAGCGGTGAATGATAACTTTGGCTATCAAGTTGGAGATCATTTACTGGTTGCTTTGACAGAGCGTCTACAAAGTGTTTTGGATGATAATCAGATTTTACTGCGCTTAGGCGGAGATGAGTTTTTAATCATTTTGCCACAGATTAAAGAGTTTCAACTCGAAAGCATTGCTGAAAAAATTTTAGTCAAAGTTCAAGAGCGTTTTTTGATTGAACATAAACAAATCAATATTTCAGCCAGTTTAGGCATCGTACTTTATCCTGATCATGGGCAGTCTTTACACGACTTGTTAACACATGCGGATACTGCAAAAATGCTTGCTAAAGAACAAGGGCGTAATACTTTTTGTATTTATAGTGCTAGTTCTGAGCAATATTTTCAGCATCGTCATCAATCTAAACTGATTAATGATTTGTATCGTGCTGTCGATGAACAGCAATTTGTTTTATATTATCAAGCCAAATTTTTAGCAGATTATCAAATTTGTGGTGCAGAAGCGCTAATTCGTTGGCAACATCCAACGCTGGGTTTGCTTGCGCCGAACAGATTCATTGAGGCAGCAGAACAAACGGGTTTGATTATTCGTATGGGCTATTGGGCACTCGAACAAGCCTGCATGCAATTACACGTATGGCATGAAAAAAAACTACCATTTTGCCAAATTGCAGTGAATTTATCCGCCGTTCAGTTTGAACATAAACATCTTGTTTCCACCTTAGATAAATTAATTAAAAAATATAAAATTCAACCTAAAGAGTTGGTTTTAGAAATTACTGAATCAACCGCAATGCATCATATTGAAAAGAGCATTTGCACGTTTGAGCGTTTAAGGGCATTAGGTGTTTTGCTGGCAATTGACGACTTTGGTACTGGGCATTCAAGTTTTTTGTATTTAAAAGATTTACCTGTGGATGAATTGAAAATTGATCGTGAGTTTATTCGCAACTTATGTGAAGGTTCTAAAGATGAGATTATTTTAGAAAGTATTATTCATTTAGCGATTCGACTTGGATTGGTTGTGACTGCTGAAGGCGTGGAAACAGAGCAACAAGCAGAAATCTTAAAACGCTTAGGTTGCCAGCAACTACAGGGTTATTTGTTGGGCAAACCGATGCCTATCCAGTGTTTGGAAGCTAAATATTTTGCAGGGTCTTGATTGAGGAAAGAAACAGGATTGGCTCAAAGAAAATGATAAATATTTCAAAAATAAAAATACGTCTAGAAATGAAACATGTCTAATTTATTAGCGGATAGTCACGTATTCATATACAATTACGCCAATTTTTAATTTATTTTCTCTCACACAAAACACCTCAATTTGAAGTGGTGTATAAAATTGTGTGCCAATTTAAGATTTAGTTTATGTTTAAAGAGCAATTAGCAAAAGAAGTTGCGGCACGCCGAACCTTTGCCATCATTTCGCATCCCGATGCGGGTAAAACAACCATGACAGAAAAACTGTTGTTATGGGGACAAGCGATTCAGGTTGCAGGAATGGTAAAAAGTCGTAAAGCTGATCGTGCTGCGACTTCTGACTGGATGGAAATGGAAAAAGAGCGTGGGATTTCGATCACCACCTCAGTGATGCAGTTTCCGTTTAAAGATAAGATGATCAACTTGCTCGATACGCCAGGGCATGAGGACTTTTCTGAAGATACTTATCGTACTTTAACCGCAGTCGACTCAGCATTGATGGTGATTGATGGCGCAAAAGGGGTCGAAGACCGTACCATCAAACTGATGGATGTGTGTCGTATGCGTGATACACCCATCATTTCATTTGTCAACAAAATGGATCGTGAAATCCGTGAGCCCTTAGAGTTGCTTGATGAGATTGAAAACGTCCTTAAAATTAAGTGTGTTCCTTTGACTTGGCCGTTGGGTACAGGACGTGATTTTGCAGGGGTCTACAATTTAATCGAAGAAAAATTTTACGTCTATAAAGCAGGTTTTGGTTCTACCATTACCGACATCGAAGTTCGTGATGGATACGATCATGCTGACTTACGTGAAAAAGTGGGTGAATTGGCATGGGCTGCATTTGAAGAATCTTTAGAGTTGGTGCAAATGGCAAATGAGCCATTAGATCGTGAAGAATTTTTGACAGGTCGTCAAACCCCTGTCTTGTTTGGTACAGCCTTGGGTAATTTTGGTGTAGATCATGTCTTGGATGCGTTCAGTAATTATGCACCACCACCCAAAGCGCATCCGACAGAAGTACGTACGGTAGAAGCGACTGAGGAAGGCTTTACAGGTTTCGTCTTTAAAATTCAAGCTAATATGGACCCGAAACATCGTGACCGTATCGCATTTATGCGTATCTGTTCAGGTCGTTATGAAAAAGGCTTGAAAATGAAGCATGTGCGTATCGACAAAGATGTACGTATTAGTGATGCTTTGACCTTCCTTGCAGGCGATCGTCAGCATTTGGAAGAAGCTTGGCCAGGTGACATCATTGGTTTACATAACCACGGTACCATTCAAATCGGGGATACCTTTACTTCAGGTGAAAAATTACAATTCACGGGTATTCCACACTTTGCCCCTGAGATGTTTCGCCGTGTTCGTCTAAAAGACCCTTTGAAATCGAAACAACTACAAAAAGGTTTAAAAGAGCTTTCAGAAGAAGGTGCAACGCAAGTCTTTATGCCACAAAACAGCAACGACTTGATCGTAGGTGCAGTCGGTGTGCTTCAGTTTGAAGTGGTGGCATATCGCTTGAAAGAAGAATACAAAGTCGATTGTATTTATGAACCTGTGAGTATTAACACGGTGCGTTGGGTATCTTGTAGCGATGAGAAGAAATTCAATGAATTTAAGAAAAAAGCGCATGATCAATTGTCTGTTGATGGCGGTGGTCACTTGACTTATCTTGCACCAAGTCGTGTAAATCTACAGTTGATGCAAGAGCGTTATCCTGATATTGAATTCCGTGCGACACGGGAACACTAATCATAGATAGTGATATATCATTCGATTTGATCAAAACAGCTTCCTTGTGAAGCTGTTTTATTTCGCTCAAAATACCGCAACAGTTATTGACAATAATGGAGAATGCAATGCACATTCAAAAACGATTTATGCTGATGCTTTGCATGGGTATATTTTTGTCAGCATGTGATTCAAACAATAAAACTGCACAACAAGAAAAATCTAAAGACATTTCCGTACAACCAGTAGAAAAAGCAGAAGTTTTACCCTATTTAAATATCCAAGAAGCTAAAGCAGATTATGCTGTTCCATTTTGTGAAAAGAAAAACTGTATTGATATCGACATTCAAACATTAAAAACTCAAGACAAATGGTTAAATAGTTGGATTGCCAACAATCAATCCAAAGTGATTCAAGATCAGATCGGTCTGAAACAAAATATGAGTTTACAACAAGCTGTAAATGCGTATGTGAAACAGTCGGATGCATGGCAAGAAGAGTTTTCTAAAAATAAAGCCTATGAATTGCACTTAAGTACACGTATGGCATCGCAGCGTAATCAATATGTCTTATTACAATTGTCTGTGAATACACAACAAGCTGAAGTTGCGGTCAAAGAACGTCAATATTTTTTTGTAGCAGATCGTAAGACACAGAAAAGTTTAAGTATTTTGGATGTAATTCAATCAAAAAAACAAACTAAACTGAATACATGGGTACAAGAAAAATATCAAGCATGGCTCAAAGATCAAGACAGTTTGGTACAAAAATCTGCACCTAAGAAGTTGTATTGGGGGCAGTCAGATTGGTTCTTTGATGGTGAAGGTGTGGGTTTACATTATCGCGCAGGAGAAATCGTGGAAGATGCCAAGCAGTTAGATATTTATTTTTCCAAACAACAAACTCAGGAAGTTTTGCAAGCACAAGTCTTTCAGCAGATGTTTTAAGTTCAGATACAAATAAAGATTGAGCAGCATGCACAGGAAGCATAAGCTAGAACGATACCTTGTTTATTCAATTTTGTTTTAAGGTTTTATGAGATGTTAGATCAGAAACGTACTTTGGTATTGTCCATGTTGATGGCAACTTTTGCATTATCTGCTTGTCAGCCTAAAGCAGATCAAAAAGAGCAAAAACAACCTGTAGAACAAAGCAGTAGTTCCGAAGCTGTGGATACAACGTTGACTTTGCAAGGGCAATCAGAAAAAGTGGCTGTTGAATTGCCTGAGTGTAGCGGGAATAGCTGCCCCGAATTTTCGGTAGAGCGCTTACATACTAATCAGTTTGTGGTCGATAATATCATTGACCAAGCGATTTTGAAGAACTTAGATCAAATCTTGGATGTGGGTAATCAGAGCAAAAGCATTCAAGAGGAAAAAAAGAAAACTGAACAACAGCAAAAACAAGATGAGCAGCAAGCCAGTAGTAGTGTTATTGCAGCCAATGCCGCAAAAACACCAGCTCAATCTATGGCAGATCAGTTAAAACCTTATGTTGCGACTTTTACCGCTTTACAGCAAGAGCTTTTAAGTCTTGGTGCAAGTAGTAAAATCAGTGTAAGTGTCAGCCCTAAAATTTTAAACTCAACAGAACCATTGGCAACAGTTGTCTTAAATACCAGTAGTTATTTAGGAGGCGCACATGGTTCAGCATCACAGGTATATTATAACTTTGATTTGAAACATCAAAAGCAAGTAGGCTTAGATGATATTATTGCGCCAAATCAAAAGAAAGAATTAGAAAAACTGGCATATGAAGCATTTAAAGTTTGGGTGACTGACAATAAGTTAGCCGATAATTTGCAAGAGTATGAGCAAGTTTGGAAATTTAAATTATCGAATAATTTTTATTTAGGAAAGAATGGCTTAATTCTTCAATATGGAGAATATGAGATTGGTCCTTATGTGGTGGGATTACCGCGTTTAGAAATCCCTTATAGCGCATTAAAAACTGTTCTCAAACAGCCTTATTTGCCTGCAGAATTGTTGGTAGATCAACCTGCATCAGCAACTCTTGCTGCAAAAAATAAATAACACAAGAACGAGGACAATATCATGTCTAAGTTGGCTTTGTTTGATACCCATACCCATTTTGATGTTCCTGATTTTGATCAAGATCGAGAATCCTTGGCGTATCAAGCCAAAGCTGTTGGTGTAGACGCTTTAATTTTAATTGGTTTTGTGCAAGAGCGTTTTGCAGATTTAATCGATACGCATCATTATTTAAATCAGCTCATACAAGCACCGTGTAGTTATTTGGCACCTGGTTTACATCCTTTTTATATCGAACAACACCAAGACGAACACCTTAGCCAACTTGAAAATATTCTCCAACATGAAGACTGCGTGGCGATTGGTGAAATCGGTTTAGACACATTTTTAATGCAACATAAACAGCCTGAATGCTTACAAAAACAAAAGCAATTTTTTGCAGCACAGTTAGATTTGGCAAAGCAATTTGAACACCCAGTGTTGCTTCATATTCGCAAATCTCATGCAGATGTTTTGGCGATACTAAAACAACATCAATTTAAAAATGGGGGTATCGCCCATGCCTTTAGCGGTGGTGTAGAAGAAGCCAAAGCATTTATTAAGCTGGGTTTCAAGATTGGTGTGACAGGACAGATTACCAACCCCAATGCTAAAAAACTGATCAAGGTGGTACAGGAGATTGGGGCAGAGCATTTGGTTTTAGAAACCGATTGTCCCGATATGACCCCTTTATGCTGTCAGACTTCCACTGAGCATCGTACGCGAAATACCCCAGTTAATCTGCCTTATGTGCTTGAAGGCTTGGCAAAACAACTTCATATTTCTCCTAAAATATTAGCGCCTATTCTTTGGGAAAACTCATTACAAGCCCTAAACTTAAAACTCTAATTTTGGTGAATATGTTAAAAATTAACCAATCAATAACACGCCTAAAGCTAAATTGACTTACATTAGAATTATAGTAAATTTTTATGATTGAATAAAAAATATATCTCGCCAAAGGAGCATCACCTATGGGCACATACAGCCAGAAAAATAGTTTCCAAGCCTTAAAAGATTTACAGGTTGGTTCAGCGCATTACAAAATTTTTAGCCTCCAAGCAGCACAAACACAGCTCGATGACTTTTCACAACTCCCAAAATCATTGAAAGTATTATTAGAAAATTTACTGAGATTTGAAGATGATCTCACCGTAAAAACTGAACATATTTTAGCTTTGGTGAATTGGCAAAAAACACAACGCTCTGATCAGGAAATTCAATATCGACCTGCACGTGTTTTGATGCAAGATTTTACAGGTGTGCCTGCGGTGGTCGATTTGGCAGCCATGCGTGCCGCTGTTGCCAAAGCTGGCGTTGATCCTGAAAAAATTAATCCTTTGTCACCTGTAGATTTGGTGATCGACCACTCTGTGATGGTGGACTATTTCGCAACGCCACAAGCCTTTGAAGAGAATGTCGATATCGAAATGCAGCGTAACGGAGAACGTTACCAGTTTTTACGTTGGGGACAGTCTGCATTTGATAATTTCAGTGTCGTCCCCCCAGGCACAGGGATTTGCCATCAGGTAAACTTAGAATACTTGGCGCAAGCCGTTTGGACAGCAGAACATGATGGTGAAAAATTTGCTTTCCCAGATACTTTAGTGGGAACAGACTCACACACTACCATGATCAATGGTTTGGGCGTACTCGGTTGGGGCGTTGGTGGTATTGAAGCAGAAGCAGCCATGTTGGGACAGCCGATTTCGATGCTGATTCCTGAAGTGATTGGCTTTAAATTAACAGGAAAATTAAAAGAAGGTATTACTGCGACAGACTTGGTACTGACCATTACGCAAATGCTCCGTCAAAAAGGTGTGGTTGGCAAATTTGTTGAGTTCTATGGTGATGGTTTAGCAGATTTACCACTGGCTGACCGGGCAACTATTGCCAATATGGCCCCTGAATATGGCGCAACTTGCGGTTTCTTCCCTGTTGATGAAATCACTTTAGATTATCTAAGACTGACAGGACGTAGTGCAGAACGTATTGCTTTGGTTGAGGCATATTGTAAAGCGCAAGGTTTATGGCGAAATACAGGTGATGAGCCTATTTTTACTGATGTATTGAGCCTAGACATGGGGACAGTACAAGCCAGTGTTGCAGGGCCTAAACGTCCACAAGATCGAGTCGTTTTAGCCGATATTCCACAGGTCTTTGATGCATTAATGGCATTAGATTTAAAACCTGCCAAAGAAGACAAAGAACGTTTAATGAATGAAGGGGGGGCAGGAGCGGCTGTGGATGCAAAACAATCTGCGCTGCAAAATGATGAACCGCATTGTGTGATTGAGGGTAAACGTTATCCATTGGTAGATGGGGATGTCGTGATTTCAGCGATTACCTCATGTACTAATACCTCTAACCCAAGTGTGATGCTTGCAGCAGGACTTTTAGCGAAAAAAGCTGTTGAAAAAGGTTTACATCGTAAACCTTGGGTGAAAAGTTCTCTTGCACCAGGTTCAAAAGTGGTGACGGATTATTTGGCTGCGGCAGGGCTGACACCGTATTTAGATCAATTGGGTTATAACTTGGTCGGTTATGGTTGTACTACCTGTATCGGCAACTCAGGTCCTTTACCGAAGCCAATTGAAGATGCGATCCAGTGTTATGACTTAAATGTTGCTTCGGTACTTTCAGGTAATCGTAACTTTGAAGGGCGTGTTCATCCATTGGTAAAAACCAATTGGTTGGCATCACCGCCATTGGTGATCGCTTTTGGTTTGATGGGGACGATTCGCAAAGACATTACCCAAGAGCCTTTGGGCGTGGATTCACAAGGTCAGGCTGTATATTTGAAAGATATTTGGCCAACCCAAGCCGAAATTGATGCGGCACTGCAAAAAGTCAATACACAGATGTACCATAAAGAATATGCAGAAGTATTTGATGGTGATGAAAAATGGCAAGCGATTCAAATTCCAGACAGTCAAACTTATGAGTGGAATCCGCAATCCACTTATATTCGTCATCCACCATTTTTTGATGGTATCGATCAGCCTGCAAAACCGATTCAAGATATTGTAAATGCAAATATTTTAGCAGTGCTTGGCGATTCGGTGACCACTGATCATATTTCACCTGCGGGAAATATTAAAGTAGATAGTCCAGCAGGGCGTTATTTGTTGGCACAAGGTGTGGCACAAAAAGACTTTAATTCCTACGGCTCACGCCGTGGTAATCATGAAGTGATGATGCGTGGAACATTTGCCAATATTCGCATCAAAAACGAAATGTTAGGCGGTGAAGAGGGAGGCAATACCTTATATATTCCCACAGGAGAAAAGCTTGCCATTTATGATGCCGCAATGAAATACCAAGCGACACAAACGCCATTGGTGATCATCGCAGGAAAAGAGTATGGTACGGGCTCATCACGAGATTGGGCAGCGAAAGGCACCAACTTACTCGGTGTAAAAGCGGTGGTTGCAGAGAGTTTTGAGCGGATTCACCGTTCAAATTTGGTGGGTATGGGCGTGTTACCTTTACAGTTTGTGAATAATCAAAGTCGTCAAAGTTTAAATCTCACAGGACACGAGCAATTGTCTATTAGGGGGCTGTCAGATGAGTTGCAACCGCATCAAAGTCTGAATGTGGAGCTAAAACGTGCAGATGGCTCAATTGAGCAGTTTAAAGTACTGTGTCGTATTGATACTTTGAATGAAGTGGAATATTTTAAAGCAGGCGGTATTTTACATTATGTCTTACGTAACTTGATTGCCTCATAAAATATTCAGTTCTCCAAGCCCTACCTAGAATGTAGGGCTTTTTTTATCGGTTTGTATGGGCATGTTTGAGAACCGAAAGATTTTAAATTGAGCTAAAGGACTTTAAGGTGACCAAGAAAAATAAGATCTTGATGTTATTTGTATTATTAATGATTTCTAATTTAACATTTTCTAAACCACAGCAAATCATTTTTAAAAAGCAACATATCAGCGTATTACAAAACCAACAATTATGTGAACTTCTCAGTGAACGTTGTCAACAAAAACCGAACTGGACACTTTATAAAACAGCACAACAACAATATTATTTGATTGATGATTTAAAACTGTATCAACTTAAAAGTGAAAATAGAAAATGGCGTATCCAAGTAAAATGGGACTTTTCTGATTATTCAGCAAAGACTCAAACACCGCATTGGGCAACATTTCAGCAAGATGATCAAAAAAACTTATCTATTTTTCCAAAATTATTTCCTGTGAGCACGACAGAGTATGCAATTGCCATTGTTGGATCATGGAGTGAGGGATATTCAGGTGGTGGAATGGGAGAAGAAGTCGCAGATTTTTTAAAAGTTAAAAATAATGGGCAATACCTACAAGTTTTCCAAAATATTCCGTTGTCTATGTATCGCATGGTTCGCGCATGTTTTTCTGAAGCGGATTATGTAGAAGCACAAGGAAATTGCCATGATGAGTATGGTTTAGGCAGTCAAATTGAGTATGTAAAACCTTATGTATGGCAAGTGAAATATCATTTTCAGGCAGATTTTTCGCCTGTATCCGATACAGGAACAAAACCTATTAATTTACATAAAACTTATCTATTAAAAGACAATCGGGCAGATGAGATCGTATTGCCTGAAACATGGAATTAGCTTTCTTAAAGCTGAATTTGCTAAAATGGTTTTAAATTTTTTGTTGATTGAAGAGCATGACTGATTTACCTCAAAATGATGAATATGACCGCCGTTTTGCAGGTGTTGCAAAAATTTATGGTGATGATGAGTTTCAACATTATGAAAAAAGTCATGTGATGGTGATCGGAATTGGGGGTGTCGGTTCTTGGGCGGTTGAAGCTTTAGCACGTACAGGGATTGGTGAGTTAACTTTGGTTGATATGGATTCGATTGCTGCCTCAAATATCAATCGCCAATTGCCTGCGATGACTTCGACATTAGGACAAGAAAAAATTGAAGTGATGGCAGAGCGTTGCCGTTCGATTAATCCTAGAATTAAAATCAATTTAGTTGATGATTACTTAAATGCTGACAATATCAAAGAAATTTTGGCAGACAGACCAGATCTTATTTTAGATTGTATTGATGACGTTAAAGCCAAATTGGCTTTAATGTTGCATTGTCGTTTTAATAAAATTCCATTAATCGTATCGGGTGGAGCTGGAGGAAAATTAGACCCACTTAAAATCCGTGTAGCTGATTTATCCAAAACTGAACAAGACCCAATGTTAGCGAAGTTACGTACTCAATTACGTGCTATGGGCATTTGCAAAAAACCAAAAGATAAATTCGGCATTACTTGTGTGTATTCGACTGATAATCCATTTTCGAGTGCAGATGTATGTGCAAGTGCAGGTTTACGTTGTGGCGGTTACGGTTCGGCAGTTGTTGTGACATCAAGTTTTGCGATGGTGGCTGTGGCAGAAGTGTTGAAAAAGTTGGATAAAATAAAATCTAAATAGAGAGTAAAAATGGCAAAGTTGATTATCAAATAAAACTAATACTCATTAATTTAAATCAAGACGCATTTGAGTTAAATCAATATGCTGTGGTTTGATAGATAAAAATTTTACCCATTGTTTTATTTAGTTTATAAATGAGATACTTATGCAATAAAAAATTAGCATTTGGGAGGGGAAATGCGGTCATTATTATTGGTATTATTCATCGTTTTTGCTGTGGGTTGTAATTACTTTATATCGACAGATCAAATCGCCAAAGACGTTAAAGAGCAAATTCAACAAGAATTTGATACGCAGTCGCAATTTAAAGATTATCATTTTAAAATTAGGGATTTAACGGTAATCAAACAACAAGGAAACCAGTATAAAGGCTTGGCTGAAGTGGAGTATGAGGGACAAGTGCATCGTATTGCTGTGAATATTTTAATGGATGGTGAAAAATACATTTGGGAAATTCCAGCAGAAAATTTTAATTTTGTGCGTAATAGTGAACTTGAAAAATACCAAAAAGAGTTGGATGATCGGCTAAATAGTATGCAACTTGAAGCTGAAGATCATCTTTCTTATTCAAGAGAAACAGAGGGGGCTGATGCAAAAGCGGATGGCGCTGATGAAACTTATTATAGTGAAGAAGATGTGCAATCTGCAGCAGAAGAAGCGGTAGAAGCTGCGGCAATGGCTGAGGGAGAAACCGTATACGAGTCGCAATAATTCAAGTAAAGATAAGACTGATTTTTTAATTTATTAGGTCAGTCTTATTTTTATCAATATTTAAAGTCAACGTTGAGACTTGATTTAGCAATAAAAAACCTAAAAAACTGCCATTGTGTCAGTGCAATGAATCTACTAGAGTGACTTTAGTTTAATCCTATATGCTATCGTAAAAGATGAATAAAACAATTAAAAATACCCAACGTTATAATTTTTTATCTGCTTTTTTTGCATTTCTACTTTGGGGCTCATGGTCATTTTATATCAATATGAGTCAAGGTAGCTTAAAAGCTGGGATCATTTCAGGGCTTGCACAAGGTATTTGTAGCTTTATTATTACTTTATTCATTACACACTTGATTGAAAAACAGTTTAATTTTTATCAAGCCAAGTTTTTAAAAATATTCCTTCCCCCCATTTGCACGATTTTTTTAACGGGGAGTGGGCTTGTTTTGGTACATAACCTGATTCATACCCCAAATATTGTAAAAACAGTCGTACCTGCATTAACTGTCGCTTTTATTTTTGCTTTTGTTACTAATTTAAAACTTTATAAGCAATATCAAAATGTTGAATTGTGAGGGAAATAAAAGATGCCACTAGAAAATAATTCATCTGAAAACCGTCGACCACTGAAAGTGCGTGGCGTAGGACTGGTGAATCAATTTGCCAAATGGTTAAGTCAAAAGTCAATTACGCCTAATCACATTTCATTGCTCAGTATTGTTTTTGCAGCGTTTGCCGCAGCATATTTATTTGCTGTGCCATATTATGTTGGAATGACACAACTCGGATTGTATCTTTTAGCGGCATTGTTTATTCAAGGGCGTTTATTATGTAATTTATTTGATGGCTTGGTCGCGATTGAAGGTGGCAAGTCAACAGCTTCAGGTGAATTATTTAATGATATTCCAGATCGGATTTCTGATCCTTTGATTATCATTGCAGCAGGTTATTCGATCGTCTGTGTAGGCTATGGTGATATTTTAGGATGGTGTGGTGCATTGTTGGCAGTATTGACTGCTTATGTACGGACATTAGCGGTATCGATTGGTGCACCTGCCAATTTTACTGGTCCAATGGCAAAACAACATCGTATGGCATTATTAACAGTAGCTTGTGTTCTTAGTGCAGTTGAACAGTGGATTTGGCAACATGATTTTGTGATGCTGGCTGCATTGGTGCTGTTAAATCTAGGTGCAGCAATCACAACATGGCGTAGAGCTGCTTTGGCATATCGCTTTTTAGAAAATAAATAATGCAAACATTGCTGTAAATATTCATATAAATGAGCTCCCAATTCGGGAGCTTATTGCTTTAGTTTTGTTTTTCTAACATATAGTCTTCAGTACGTTTCATGGCTTGTTTAATGTTGGAAATTGCATTTTCAAGATCTGCAAAAGTTTTGGCATTGCCTCCACTGAGCGCTTGACGCCATTTTCGTGCACCGGGAAGATTTTGAAATAAACCTAAAATATGACGAGTAATGATCGACAATGGCGCACCTTCTTGCATACGTTTGGCAATATAAGGCATCATTTGCTCCATGATTTCAAAGCGGTCTGGTGCTTCCAAGTTCCAAAGTTGACCGAGTTCAGCCAGTAAATAAGGATTATGATAAGCTTCTCGACCAATCATCACACCATCGACATATTTTAAATGTTCTTGGGTTTCAGTAAAGGTTTTGATGCCGCCATTGATTTCGATGAGTAATTCGGGACGATCTTGTTTTAAACGATAAACATCCTCATAGCGAAGCGGTGGAACATCACGATTTTCTTTGGGTGATAAACCTTGTAGTAGTGCGATTCGGGCATGCACGATAAAGTTATCACAACCTGTTTCTGCCACTGTATCGACAAAGTGCAGCATTTCTTCATAAGATTGCATGTTATCAATGCCGATTCGGTGTTTTACCGTGACAGGAATATTGACAGCGTTACGCATTTCCGAAATACATTCAGCCACGAGATCAGGCTCTGCCATCAAACATGCACCGATCTTATTATTTTGCACACGGTCACTTGGGCAGCCAACGTTGAGGTTGACTTCATCATAACCCCAATCCTGTGCCATCTTGCTACAGAGTGCTAAATCTTTAGGATTTGAGCCACCTAGCTGTAATACAATTGGATGTTCTTCATGATTATAATCTAAATGGCGATTTGCCCCACCATAGATAATAGCTCCTGTAGTGACCATTTCTGTGTATAGAATGATATTGGGATTAAATAAACGGGCAAAAAAACGATAATCGCGAGTTGTCCAATCCATCATCGGTGCAACACTGATTCGCGGAGATTGAGTGTTTTCAATGTTTTTGTTAATAGTCATTAAAAATCATACCTTTAATCTATATTTCGCAACCTGCGAGAATCTGTTCTAACCTGTGTTTAGGTGGGTTAATCGGTTTGCATTTACACCAAATTTTACACCATAATCAAAAAAACAGGTTGTGGTGTAAATTATGGGGTCAATTACAGTAAGGAAAGGTGCAGATGGTAAAGTTAACTATCGTGCCGCGATTCGACTTAATCGAAAGGGCTTTCCTACACTTTCTGAAAGTAAAACATTTCACTCAAAGAAGTTAGCTGAAAACTGGATTAAGAAATGAGAAGTCGAAATTCAAGACAATCCTGATATTTTACTGGGCAAAGAAAAGCTGATTGATCTGACCTTATCAGATGCCATAGATAAATATTTGGATGAAGTCGGGAGCGAGTATGGAAGGACGAAACGCTATTCTCTGCTCTTAATTAAGAATCTACCAATCGCGCGCGCAATATTATCACAAAAATTAAGCTAGCCGATATTTCTGACCATGTTGCGTTATGTAAGAAGGCATATTCCAAATTGGATTTGAAATCTATCTACATCAAGTTTACGATTAGACTTGTCTTTTAATTTTAGGTTTTTAGGAAGTGTTTCAAAAAGTATGCTGGCATTAAATGAATCCATTGTTGATATAAAAGAACACTAAATCAAAGGTTTTGAAATGATTTTAAAACCTTTAGGAAAAGTTACAATCCTACTAAACCCTTGCCTAATCCGATGGCGTAAGCGACGATTATTGCCTTCAATACCCACAGTGAAAAACTTACCAATCAACTGTTTATATTTTTTAAAGATCGTAATCAAGCTATCCTAATTTTCACTTGATATACAGTATCGCTCACATCTAACTGCTTTAATTTAAATCGTTTTACTGTGTCTAAATCTCGTTCACCTCATACATAGGCAATGATTTCACCTGTTTCTTGATGATAGGCATAAATTAACCACTGCTTAATTACTGAAAAAAGTCTAAAACTCATCTACCTCAAGCGTTTCATAATAATTTTGCCGTGCTTGAAGTTGATATTTTGATTGACTGAGTGTATGTAAAATCTTACCAATACTCACTCTCTCAACTTCGGCAATATCCCTGATACCACTGCCTCGTACCACCAAATGTAGTATTTTGATTTTGCTACCAGAGTGACAGCGTTGATAACTCAGTGCGTGATCACCGCTAAATTGACGTTTGTATATTTGGTTGCCTTTATAGAAAAAATTACATACTACAAATGTCAAAACGCTTTAGTTGAATGAGCTACCAAAGTCATGATGAATTATAAATAATTTTAAGAGGCTGATTCTTGCTTGATATAGCAGCATATATATCCATTCGGTTATTAATCCAAATTTAAAGATGATTAGACTTCAAAGCATATTCATTCAAAAAATAGTACTAGTTTAAAACAGGATTGAATTCTGTTCATAAATGATCACCAGAGGATTGGTGTGCCAATATTGATATAAAGGAATGATAATGAATATACACGAAGTCAGTTCACAAAGCGTGAACCAAATGGGGAGTACAATTGCAAATGCAGTTGAAGATCATGCATTGGTAAGTGTGCCACTCGAAGAACGTCAAAGTGGTTTTAAGTTAGCAATGAGTCCTGTTGGGGTTGCAACGGCTTTGGTTATCTTTGCCATAGGTGGATTTACAGTATTACTTTCAGGGTTTTGGACAGGACTTTTAGCGGGGTTCATCGCAACCATTATTGGTTTTACTTTAAGTTATTTCCTCGGGAAAATGACTTTTCAAACCGGAATGTCGAGTACTGTAACTTCAAGATTTTTCGGTTTTGGTGTGAAAGGTTCATCTTTTGGTGCAGCCATTTTTGCATTTATGATTTTAGGGTTTCTTGCTTTAGAAAGTGCTTTGCTTTATGAGGGAACATTATTAATGTTCAATTTGCAAGATACTATATTCGTAAGAATTTCTTTGTATGGTGCTTTGACGCTGACATGGATCCTATTGGCAATTTTTGGATTACAGATTGCATTGAAAGCATCTAAATTTATGATAGTCATTACATTAGTTGTTACATTTTATATGATTTATCAGATTTATGGTGTCCGAGGTATGGATCCTATGCAAGTTTTTAATTCAACTGGTGTTATACCTGGTGGTTTCTGGACAAAATTGAGTACTGCACTTGTATTAATGGGGGCGACAGCAGGAACAATTTCATTGGTAACAACAGACTTTGCTCGTTATTGTCGCAATACTCAAGATGTAAAGGTATTAGCGATGGCTGGACCTATTACACAAAACCTTTTAATGATTGTATTAGGAGGGTTGGTTATTATTGGTGGCGTCCCAGAAGTGGCTGACTACTTAATGCAGCGTAATGCAGGGTTATCTCCACAACAAGCAGCAGAGGCTGCTGGAGGTTTCGCAATGAGTAACACAGGTGCATTCTTTGTGGTACTTGCTGGATGGGTTGGATTTATTACAATTTATGCGGCCCAGGCAAAGGCCCAGGCAGTAAATGCGTATTCAGGTTCTCTTGCTCTCGTAAACTTACTTGATGCACTTACAGGCAAAAAACCAGGGCGTGCTTTTATGGTTGTACTAGGTAATATCTTTGCATTAATAATGATTGGTGGTGGAATTTTAGGGCAATTTGTTGCTTGGTTGTCTTATCTTGGTTGTATGACCATGAGTCTGTGCGGAATTATGCTTGCAGATTACTATTTCGTCCGAAAGGGGCAGTTTTCAGTGAATAATGTAAGAGTTGAGAGTTGTAACTGGGCTGGTGTGCTTACGCTGTTTATCTCTTCCGGCATAGGGATCGTATTAATTGTAACAAAAGTATTTGAACTGGGATTTTTTGTGACCCTAGCATTGTCATTGATCATCTATCCATTATTGAGAAAACTTATGCCAGAAGGAACAGCGACTCACTTTGTACAAGCTGATATTGCATTAGATGCAGCTGAATAGAATTTAATCAATTTTTCCATAAAGAGTCACGTGAGGATAAACGTGACTCTTTTTTTGCTTACAAGATAATTATTCATAACAAAATAGTTATATATATGGTCTTAATTCATGATTGGACGCATATATATAAGGTTGTTAATCTCAAGTTGAGCTACAGGGAAGCGTTAAGAATTACGCTACAAATAAAGTAAATAAGGATGTGAAAATGAACAGTAAAGTGAATGCTGAAAATGGTGCGGTCAATAAGGATTATATTCCATTTACAGGTAGAGAGTATTTAGAAAGTTTGAATGATGGTCGTGAAGTGTGGATTTATGGTGAGCGTGTGGAAAACATTGCAGATCACCCTGCATTTCGTAATTCAGCTCGTATGATTGCACGTATGTATGATGCATTACATGCACCTGAAACTAAAGATATTTTAACAGTACCAACGGAATGGGGTGGTTTTACTCATCGCTTCTTCCGTGCAGCCAATAATGTTGAAGAACAAGTTGCCTCACGTGATGCAATTGCAGAGTGGCAACGTATTTCATGGGGATGGATGGGACGTTCTCCAGACTATAAAGGGTGCTTCCTTGGAACACTTGGTGCAAATGCGGAGTTCTATAAAGGTTATGAAGAAAACGCGCGCCGTTGGTACCGTAAAGCGCAGGAAAAAACGTGGTTTATTAATCATGCAATTATGAATCCACCAGTGGATCGTGGTTTGGGCGCAGATGCGGGCAAAGATGTTTTTGTTCGCGTGGTTAAAGAAGATGATAAGGGAATTTATGTCTCGGGTGCAAAAGTCGTTGCAACAGGTTCGGCACTGACTCATTACACTTTCATCGGTCATGTAGGGCAAGTTGCTATTCAAGATCCTGCATTCTCACCAGTATTTATCATGCCAACGAATGCACCTGGTGTGAAGCTCTTATGTCGTATGTCGAATGAGTATCGTGCAGCAGTATTGGGCAGTCCTTTTGATTATCCGTTATCAAGTCGGTTAGATGAAAATGATGCCATTTTAGTGATGGACAATGTTTTTATTCCTTGGGAAGACGTATTTATTCATAACGATCTAAAGCAAGCAAATGCCTACAATATTGGTTCGGGCTATTTAGAACGTGCATCTTTACATGGCTGTACCCGTTTTGCGGTGAAATTAGATTTCTTGGTAGGTACTTTAGCAAAAGCATTGGAAATTACAGGTGCGGAAAAATTCCACGGTGTGATGTCGCAAATGGGGGAAGTGATCGCATGGCGTAATACTTTTTGGGCACTTTCAGATGCGATGGCAAAAAGTGCCAAGCCTTGGAATGGCATGATTCGCCCAGATCCACATCATGCAGGTGCTTATCGTGTGATGAATCAACTGGCAATGCCAAAAATTAAAAACATTATTGAGCAGATTGTTGCAAGTGGTCTGATTTATTTAAATTCGCATGCAGATGATTTTAAAAACCCTCAGATTCGCGGTTATTTAGACACCTATGTTCGTGGTTCAAATGGTAAAGATGCCATTGAGCGTGTAAAAGTCATGAAAATGCTGTGGGATGCAATTGGAACTGAGTTCGGTGCTCGTCATGAGCTGTATGAAATTAATTATATTGGTAGTAATGATGTTACTCGTCAAACCAACCTATTTGCTGCACAAGGAACGGGTTTGCTTGATTACTGTAAAGATTTTGCACAAAAAGCAATGGATGAATATGACATTAATGGCTGGACAGTACCTGATCTAATTAATCCAGATGATGTGAGTATTTTAAATCGAAAATAATCTAAGTTAGTGGCCAATATAAGGATATAGAAAATGACAGTTGCAAACTTACAAGTAACGACTTTAGGTGAAATGGTGAATATCATGAAAGCAAATCAGCCCGAAGTGGACTTTACGGCACGCGAATTTCGTAATGCAATGGGAAAATTTGCTACAGGTGTTGTGGTAATTTCATCTTGCCATGAGGGACAACCACATGCTATGACCGCCAATGCATTTATGTCTGGCTCACTTGAGCCAGCAATGGTCTTGGTGTCAGTAGATAATAAAGCAGCATCGCATGAAAAAATTACGCTTGGTGAGTGCTTTGGTATCAGTATTTTGAATGAAGATCAGTTACAGATTAGTAATCACTTTGCAGGTAAGAGACAGGAAGGTTTTGACCCTGAATTTGAGTATATTGATGGTTTTCCTGTGATTAAAGATGCATCTGTTCAGGTAGTGACTAAGCTGCAATTTGCATATCCATGTGGTGATCATACATTATTTGTTGGATTAGTAACCAACCTACAGCAACAAGAAGGGGTGAAGCCATTGATATTTCATAGTGGAAAATATGCACATATCGCAGTTTGAAATACTGAAAAAGCAAAAGGAATTGAAATATGGCAAAACCTATTGAAATCGCTCAAGTTACTTATGCAGCACCAGATTTGAAGCTGATGGAAAAGTTTATGACTGATTTTGGTCTGAGTTGTGTCAGTAATAAAGATAATGTGCTGTATATGAGAGGTAGTGGTGAGCAACATCATATACATGTAACTCATTATGCTGAAAAACAACGTTTTATTGGTGCTTCAATTGAAGTATCAAGTCAGGAAGATTTAATTGAACTGGCTAAACTAGAAGGTTCATCTGTGATGCAACCATCTCGTGAACTTGGTGGTGGTTATGAAGTAGTAATGACTATGCCAGATGGTTTTGAAATAAAAGCAATCTGGGGACGTGAAAAGCATACCAAAGCGACAGAACGTTCAGCTTTTGAGTTTAACAATGCAGATCATAAACCTCGATTAAACGAATGCATTCGTGTCAAACGTCAACCTTGCCAAGCGATCAAACTTGGACATTTTGTATTACATGTAAGCAATCATGATGCGTCAGTGAAATGGCTTGAGGAACGATTTGATTTACTTCATTCAGATTATTTTGTACCACCGGGTGAAGATGGACCAATTATTGGCACATTTCTACGTTTCAACCATGGTGCTGAAAAAGTTGATCATCATGCGATTTTGATTTTGCAGTCAGATTGGGTTGGCGTACATCATTGTTCTTTTGAAGTAATAGATCTAGATGCAGTCATGACTGCACACGATTATCTCGTTGATAAAGGCTATCAACTGGAATGCGGGGTAGGTCGACATATGTTGGGAAGTCAGATTTTTGATTACTGGAAAGACCCTTTTGGTTTTCGAGTAGAGCACTACACCGATGGCGATATGTTGGATCATCATGCCCAGCCAGTGAAATTTAATGGCACTGCAACTGAAACCACTCAGTGGGGAATGGCACCAGGACTGGAATTCTTCCAGTAGGAGATCACATGACATACGTGTTAAAAGCCCCAACTCGCGAAAAATTAATGCGAGTTGGTACGGCAAATATTGCCAACGTTTTACTCAAACATGGCTTTAAGAATGCCATGATGCACGGCATTTTCCCAATAAATTCTGCTCAAGCACAACTTGTAGGACCTGCTTATACATTACGTTTTATTCCTGCGCGTGAAGATTTGGATAACATGACTAATTACAGTCGTGATGACAATATGCATCGCCGTGCTATTGAAGAATGTCCTGAAGGTGCTGTGCTAGTGATTGATGCTTTTGGAAATACGAAAGCTTCAAGTATGGGTGACATGATGGCTGCACGACTGAAATACCGTGGTGTTTCAGGTGTTGTGACCGATGGTGGATACCGTGATTCTCCTGCTATTCATGCAATTGGTTTGCCTTGCTTTCAGAAGCACAATGCACCACCTGCAACGCCTATCGCATTACACCCAATTTCCTTAAATGAACCTGTAGGTTGTGGCGGTGTCGCAATTTACCCGGGGGATATTATTGTGGGTGATGGAGATGGTGTGGTAGTGATTCCGCAAGCACTTATCGATCAGGTTGCAGATGAAGCTTTAGATGCATTTGAGTATGAAGAATTTGCAGCGCTTCAGATCCAACAAGGACGTTCTATTTTTGGGCTGTTTCCTGCTACAGAAAATAGCCGTAAAGAATACAGCATATGGAAATGTGCGCAAAAAAAGGAAGGATAACAATGGATATCAATGCTGAAACATTTAAAAGTTTAGAAGTCTTACTGAATACTACTGAGTTGAATGAGGATGGTTGGATCGATTTTCCAGAGTATGGATTCCGTCAATACTTTCTTTGGAAGAATATTGAGACAGGTGCAACGATAGCATTACTTGAGTATCAAAAGGGTGGTCGTATTCCTGTTAAACATACACATGCCTCTAACCAATTTATGTTCTGCCTTGAAGGTGAATATGAATATACCGATGTGGGTATGACGCTAAAAGCAGGCTCATTTTATATGAACCCTAAAGACAACCCACATGGACCAACATTGGCACATCAATTTAGCCGTCTGATCGAAATTTATGATGGCCCACACTATTACGAAAAACCTGTGTATCACACAAATGAAACGATTGGCGATTTTGTAAAGAAAGAAAATTAAGAGAATAGGTTGAAACAGATATGAATATTGCACAGAAAAATTATGCAGATGATGCCTTGTTTAATACAGAACAGGTTTTAAAAGCATTTGATCTAGATCAGCTGCACGCTGGTTCTTATGGTGTAAAACAAGGATGGTCTGGCGTGGAAGGGCGTGAAGTGATTCATGCAGTATGTCCAGCAGACAATGAAATAGTGGGTCAGATTGCAGCATCCACAGCAGAAGACTATGAAGAAATTATGCAGGCTTCTGTGGCATATCAGAAAAAATGGCGTATGGTTCCAGCACCTCGCCGTGGTGAGCTGATTAACCGTATTGGTCAGTTGGTGCAGCAGAATATGGAGGTTTTGGCAGGTATTGTTGCTTTGGATACGGGAAAATCTCTGATGGAGGCCAAAGGCGAACTGAAAGAAGTGGTTGATATGGCAACGCTTGCAGCAGGTCAGTCTCGCATGATGTATGGTTTCACTCAGCAATCTCAACGAGTAAAACATCGTATGTATGATCAATGGTTGCCACTTGGTGTTGTTGGCGTGATCAGTGCCTATAACTTTCCAGCAGCCGTATGGGCGCAAAATGGTTTTCTTGCTGCGATCGGTGGTAACACTGTGGTATGGAAACCGAGTCCAAAAGTTCCATTAACAGCGATTGCTATGCAAAAGCTTGCCAATCAAGCGATGCAGGAAATGCAGTTTGAAGGCGTATTTACCTTGTTCCTTCCAGCACAGAATGATGTTGCTGAACTGATGATCCGTGATGAGCGTGTCAGTATGGTGTCATTTACAGGCTCTACAGGCGTGGGCAAAAAAGTGGCCAATGTGGTGGGTTCTACGCTTGGGCGTAAATACATGCTTGAATGTTCTGGAAATAACGGTTGTATCGTTGATGAAACAGCTGATTTAAAACTCGCTGCTCGTGCAATTACTTTTGGGGCAGTAGGAACCACAGGACAGCGCTGTACCAGTACTCGTCGCTTGATCGTTCATCGCAGTGTAATGGTTGAACTGATTGAACTGCTTAAACAGTCTTTTGATCAGATCAGTATTGGTGATCCACGTGAAAAAGATACAGTGGTCGGTCCTTTGATTGATGCAGCGGCTGTGGAAGAATACCAAGCAACGGTAAAACGTGCGCAAGAGCTTGGTGGTAAAGTGGTTTATGGCGGTCAGCGTATTGATCGACCAGGTCTTTATGTAGAAGCATGCTTGATTACAGATGTACAGCCTGAATGGGACTGTGTGCAGCATGAAACTTTTGCTCCGATCGTATTTGTTATGCCTTATGACGATCTGGAAGAAGCGATTGCAATTCATAACGGTGTTGCACAAGGTTTGGCTTCGGGAATCCACAGTTCAAATTTAAGTAATATTGAGCTGTTCCTTTCAGCCGCAGGCAGTGATTGCGGTATTGTCCGAGTCAATATGGGTACAACCGGTGCAGATGTCGGTGCTGCCTTCGGTGGCGAAAAAGAAACAGGTGGTGGTCGTACCGCTGGATCAGATGCATGGAAAGGTTATGTACGCCGCCAGAGTGTGTGTATTAATTGGGGTGGTGAAAGTGCATGGGATTCACGCATTAGCCTGTAATAGAAAATATAAGTGATCAGCAAGTTTAAATAAAAGGAAAACGGTATGTTAAAAGAACGCATTATTTCGCCATCAGTTAAAGAGCCTGCACCAGATATGTGGTCGAACTGTTTAAAAGTGGGCAATCAAGTTTTTATTTCAGGAATGACTGCTCGCCAGCCAGATGGTGAAACTGTTTTGGGTGAGGAGTACGAACAGTCACAGGTCATTTTTCAGAAGATCAAAGACCTAGTGGAAGCCGCAGGTGGCAGTATGAACAACATTATCAAAATGACGATCTTTGTTACCAACATTGCCAATAATTCAGCAGTATGGAAGGCACGTAAAGAGTTCTTTGAGGGAGACTTCCCTACTTGCACACTGGTAGAAGTGAAGTCTCTTGCTAAACCTGAAATTCTGCTAGAGATTGAGGCAACAGCAATTCTTGGTTAATCCCTTTAACAGGAGCGGTAGCGGCTGTTCCTGTTTTATATGAATTGAAAACAAGGAAGATCCATATGTCTACAGAAGTACTTTTTCCCGTTAAACCGCCCGTACTTGTACCTGTTGTTAATGAACCCAGGAAATTCCCTGTGAACCGTATTTTTTGTGTAGGACGCAATTATATGGCTCACGCTGCTGAAATGGGTGTCAGCGTGGATAAATCTACACAGTCACCATTTTATTTTTTGAAAGATGCAGCGACTTATATTCCATCTGGCAGTGAAATTCCATACCCATTAAAAACTCAGAACTATCATCATGAAATTGAACTAGTGATTGCTGTAGGGAAACAGGGCGTCAATATTCCAGCTAGTCAGGCTGCTGAATATATCTACGGTTATGCCTGCGGTCTGGATATGACCCGCCGCGATATACAGCTTGCAGCACGTGATCAGGGCAAACCATGGGATTTTGGAAAAAATTTTGATCAGTCTGCTGTGATGTCAGACATTGTGCTTGCTGCTGATGTTCGGGCTGATATCAATGCAGTCAATATTGAATTAAGAGTGAATGGCAGGACAACCCAGTCATCAAATACACAGCATTTCATCTGGAATATTGCAGAAATTATTGAAGATCTATCGACTTATTATGAGCTACAACCAGGTGATCTGATTTTTACTGGGACGCCAGAAGGTGTTGGTCCAGTTGTAGTAGGAGATTTTCTTGAAGGTTCAGTCGAAGGAATTGCAGAGATAAAACTGCAGATCCGTTAAGTTAAAAAATCCAGAACTCATTTCAGTTCTGGATTTTTTTGTTTGTAGTTTATAAAAAATTAACCCATCAAAAGGTTAGTATTCTAAATACATATCAAAATGAATAACGTGCTGCAATAAAGGGCGCGCTGTGAGTGGCATGACCATAAGGATCTTTCTGATTGTCATTTAGGTACTTGTTACGGAAATATTCATAACCGACACCAACTTTTAAGCCTTCTTTTGCGCCCACGTCATACATATAGTTGATTTGAAACAAGGTGGATGGTTTGGCGTTGACGTTGAAGTATCCGGGTCCAGTTGCACCAACATAGTCGACAAAACCATCGATGAAACCTTTGTCATGAACAGGAAAACCAAAGTTTGCCCACAATGCATAGGTTGGATCAAAATTGAATCGCCCACCTGTAAAATTATTGTTGGCACTTTCATAATAATAATCGGCACCTGCTTCGAAGTAACCTTTTAGAACATTAAAATCTATGCTCAAACCAGCACGCCCCTTTGTCGGATTGGGTTCAAGTGCGGAGTTTTTTAAACCCTTATCAAGTCTTAATGTCAAATTAATATCACGAACTAGCTTATTTTCAATTTTATGATTGAAAATAGAATTATAGGAAAAGTAACGACGATAGAATACATAATACTCAGTTGCTCCACCATCTCCATTTGCCTTTTGATCTTTGTCATCTGAGAGGTAGAGATTAGCAACTAATACATTTCGCCCGAGCTGATCACTACTTAAATGTGCGTAGTTAATAATAGTTTTTGAAACTTTATCTGGATTGGCTGGTTCATGATATTGATTGCTCCATGATATGCCTACTTGGTTATTTTGCCAAAAGTCTGCATGTGCTGCTAGGCTAAATAAACTAATCGTTGTACCCCATAATATATGTGGGGTAATATTTTTTTTGAAGTATTTAAAATACATAGGTACATCCTTGAATTTATCCTTGAGTTTTAATTTTGCCTGAACATGTTAATCAGTCTATTTATATTTAAATTTGGATTTATAATAAAAAGGTTATGTATTTTAATTTGATTATTAAATAAAAGTGTATATAGTATTATTAATCTAAAATAAATGGATTTATATTAGGGGTTAAATAATAATGGCAAAAATAGATCAATATTTACGGTCAAATTTAAAGTTAAGGCATTTACAATTACTTGTAACCTTAGATGAATTTCGGCATATTGGTAAAGCTGCAAACTATTTAAATGTAACACAACCCGCTATTTCGAAAACTTTAGCAGACTTTGAGGAGGGACTTAATGTTCGCTTATTTGATAGAACTACCCGTGGAATGCTTCCTACGGAAGCAGGCGTTTGCCTAGTTAAGCATGCAAAAAAAATACTTAATGAAATTGCTTTTGCAAGAGATGAACTTGTTGCAATCAGTGAAGGTCGTGCAACACGAATAGCCATTGGTTTATTGCCTGCAGTATCCCTTTCCATTCTTCCAAATTTTGTGGCACGTGTTGAAAATGAAATGATTTCTACCAGTATTAGTGCACGAGAAGGTAGCTCAGATGTGTTACTTTCTTTACTAAGAACTGGTGAATTGGATGTTATGATTGGAAATTTGACTGCTAAACCATTGGGAATCGAGTTTAGAACAAAGCATCTATATAAAGATCCAATTGTTGTCGTGGTTAAAAAAGGGCATCCTTTAATTGAAAAGCAAGAGTTGGACTGGAAAGATTTATCTAATTTTCCAATGGTCTTACCACCAGAATTTGCTACTACTCGGAATGTAATTGAGGAATTTTTACTATTTAATCGAGTAAATCTTTCTAGGCGTTATGTTGAGTCTTTATCAACATTAACGAATATAGGTGTTTTACAAGAAACAGAATCTATTGGGTTTTTATCACGTCAGGTTGCTGAATATTTTAAAAAAGCAAATTTAGTTGATATATTACCTTTAAATATGAAAAATATTTATATTGATATTGGCTTGGTTTGGTATGCAGAAAGAAAATTAACACCATCGCAGCAAAATATTATATTTATGTTGGAAGAAACAGTAAATAAAAGTAATTTAAAATAATTAGGTGGGAAGAATGGTAGGGTTTAATTTTTCAACCCTACCATAAACTATTAATCAATAATCATATTATCTTCAGCAAGGATAACATCACCTTTATATATCTCTGTAACTTCATTTAAAAGAGATTGTTCCGACTGACCAAAAAATATTGCATGATTTAATACAAGTTTTTTAGGTTTCACTATATTAGCAATATTTGCGAGTTGTGTTGTAGTTGTATGTGCTTCAAGCATATATTTTTGCCAATCAGGAGATAGTTTTTTATTGCCTACATCACTTAAAACCTCATGAATTAATATATCTGCATCTTTAAAAAATTGGAAATTACGTTCTTCATAACGAGTATCGCCACTAAGAACGATGACTTTATCTGGTGTTTGAATACGATAGCCATACGCCATACCATCTGCCCAACTACCATGAGGAACTTTAAATGCAGTTACTGTTACTTTGGCATCCTGATATACAACTCCTTCCTTTGAGATTTCATGGACAATTGCTTTGTATCCAGTTTGATTTGAAGGTTGAGAACCTAAAGTACGATGGTCAATATCTGACTTAAACGCATTTAGACTCTGTGCAACTAGGTTTTTAGTACCTTTAGGACCATAAATGACAGGCTGCGTAGAACGCCCTTGCACCCAAGGGCGTAATAAAAATTCATCTAGTCCAAGGGTATGGTCTGAATCTAAATGAGTTAGAAATAGTTTATTAATGGCGCCATATACTGAATCATTCGTAAATAATGTGTCTTTTGGCATCCATGGTAGCTTTGAGAGGCTATTAAAATTTTTCATATAGCCAGGTCCACAATCAAAGAGGTAAAGCTTTTTATCGACCACAATTAAAATGGCTTGTCCTGCTCGCTTGCTGTCGAATCCAGGATGTCCTGTTCCAAGCATGACAACTTTTGTCCCCGTTTCTTGTATATTAGTAGCAGGTTTAATTGAATTTTCAGCATATACAGTAGAAATACTTCCAAGACTGAGCATAATACTCAAGAATAAATTTCTTACTTTCATTAGGTCACTCCTTGTGATTTAAAAATGATAACTACCGAGCAGTACAAATGCTTTTTGATCAGAGCCTTTTGTTGGGTCTATTGCATTATTAGAACTATATTTATTATTAAATTGTTCATAGCCAACACCAACCTTGAACCCCTTAGGTTGACCAATGTCATAAATATAATTTGCTCTTAGTATTGTTAAAGGTTTGGTCTCATTACCAAATCCATCCTCTCCAATGGCACCCATATATTCAAGTATTCCATTAATTTGAGATTTTTTTGTAATAGGATAACTCCAAGACGTCCAAGTCACTAGCGTTGGTTCAAATTCAAAATGGCGATTTGTAATACCATTATAGGATTTTTGGTAAACTCCTTCTAAACCCCATTCTAAATGACCTTTAGGTATTTTTAGGTCAACGACTCCACCTAAACGAACTTTAAATGGCCGGGGTGAAAGATGAGTATTTTCATATCCGACATCCATACGACTAGACAAATGTATATCTTTAATTAAATTATTATTTATAGGTTCTTTTGCCAGTGCATTATAAGATAGTGTTCTACGATATAAGCCATAAAATTCCTCAGCCCCAGTTGCATTATCCTTTGATGGATCATCCATATCCGAAATATAATAGTCCATAAGTAAGAAATTACGGCCATAATCATCTTGACTAACATGGGTAAAATTCAAAATAGTTTTAGAAATTTTATGTGGGTTATAAGGTTCTCTAAAAATACTTCCCCAACGAACACCAGCACTAGTATCTGACCAGTTAGCGGCTTTAAGATCATTACTCAATAGGGCTATTATAGTGAAGTAAAAAAATCCTTTATTCCTTGATTTCATTATTTATACTCCTGTAATTTATAATTATTTTCAAATTAAAATAAAAAAAAAGCTATTGACTTTTACAGCATGCATTTATTGCAAATGATTTATGATAAATTAGAATTACGCACTGATAGACTGTAAAAATAAGAACTAAGCTGTATAAAATATAGGGATCAAACAAACTAAATATTTTTGTATAGCACATAGCAAGCTATGATTTTATATAATTTTTTAGAAAAAAGAGCTTTGATTCTCATGAGGTAAAATGAATAGTAACCCTACTATCTAAAGGCCTTATTATTTTGTATCTTTTAGCATCATGAACGAAAATGGGTAAAATGATAGGAATGTTCCCTTGTCATCTTACCCGCTTTATAATAGCTTTTAAGAAAATTAATTTTAAATTAAAATCAAATTCTTATATAAAAAATAAAATATCTTAGTCTTTGAAGTTGTTGAATTGAAGTGGGACACCAAATTGCTGTTCTTTTAAAAATGCCATCACTTGTTGCAAAGTATCGCGCTTTTTATCAGTCACACGAATTTTGTCACCTTGGATAGATGATTGCACTTTGACACCGCTTTCTTTAATGGCTTTATTAATTTTTTTTGCAGTATCTGAGTCAAGACCATCTTTAAGCTTGATGATTTGAATCACATTTTTACCTGAAGCCGTCATTTTTTGTGGATCAAGTGCTTGGATGTCTACTTTACGTTTAAAGAAGTGATTTTCCAACATGCTATAGACTTGTTCACATTGGAAATCGCTTTCAGTTGAAATTTTGATTTCTTTATTTTTTTCATTAATTTCAATAGAAACATCTTGACCACGGAAGTCAAAGCGAGTCGCAATTTCTTTTTGAGTGTTCTGAACGGCATGATTTACTTCAAAAATCTCTAATTCTGAAACAATATCGAAAGATGGCATAGTTTAGACCTTTACAAATGGAAAGAATATCTGAGATGCTAGGGATGTTTTCTTCATTTGCCAAGTGTTGTTTACATCAAAGGAGTGCGCAATGATCCGTAAACAAGAAATTACAACATTTGAGTTCCCAGAAAATGCAATTATCTGGGATGTTCGTGATGCCAAAGCCTATGCTGAAGGTCATATCAAAGGTGCTGTTAATCAGCCTATTGATGATTTATCCGCAGACAGCTTAACTCAAGTGGATTCGGATCAGCCCATATATATTTTATGCGGCGGTGGCAGTAAAGCTCCACGTGCAGCAGAAAAACTAGAAAGCTTGGATAGCTCTCGAGATTATGTGGTACTTATGGGTGGTACACGTGCAGCACGTGATGCAGGCTTGCCTTTAGAGCAAGAAGCATAAGAAAAGCGCCGTAAGGCGCTTTTTTGTTGTATTGGGATTTATTGGAATTTGAAGAAAACTAAAATAATCTAACCTTAAGGCTTCTTTTTAGAAAGCTACTCAAAATAAAATCAAAGTTCAGGTGCTTGATAATACGGTTTACGTACTCGTACTTTCTTTCGACCACGGGTTGCGCTGAGTTTGTCCAATAAGTTTTGCGAAATAGGGCAAGCTTCTTTTAAAACCAATGCCACCAAGATTTCACTACATAAGGGTGCAAATAAAAAGCCTTTCGAGCCTAAACCTGAAAATGTGTATATTTCACAATCATCCACACCTTTTCCAACGACAGGAAAATAGTCAAGTGTTTGTGCACGCACGGAGGCACGACCTTGCCAAGTGTCTATTTTAGGCAATGATTTCGCATAGTCAGGGAAAGCAGTGTGGATAAGTTCATAGTTATGCACATGATCTGCATGCTCGACAGCTGAATCATCTCGTTCAGGGTGAAATGAGGCACCTAAAATCAAATGCTCAGCATCGAGTTGCATACAATAACCACCAAAACTATAAGCTTGTTTGGGATTTAATTGTAATCCAGTATTTTTCAGCCAGCTAACTTGTCCTCGAATCGCTCTTAAACGTGGATAATGAGAAAAGAAGCGCTGACTTTCACGTGCACAGCACACTACAACATGATCAAATGCTCCTAAGACATTTTGATCAATATCTAAAAGTTGAATCTGTGCATTGTCCAGTTTTTGACAGTGTTCAATTTGTGCGACTTTGAAATCAATTAAATCGTGCGCAAGAATTTGATCACACAATTGCTGCGGTGAAATTGCACCTGCTTGTTTGAAGTGTAAGCTTGCATATTCAGTTTTTAAATCGATTTCAGTTGCAGCAGTATGCGTTAAGACATCATCTGGATAGTGTTGTATTAAATCTAAAGCTTCTTGAGGATTTTTTTGAATTAATTGATGAATTGAAATCGCTCGAAATGCCTGAAAATGAGGATAATAATGTTTTGCATATTGCCATGACAACGTCATGAGATGATCAGCGCTTTGCTCAATTGGACACAGTTTAGGGTTCAATAATGCAAGAGGGTTTCCAGAAGCACCTGCTAGTGGCGCTGATTGGTCGTAGATCGTGACTTGATGCCCACGTTCAGCAAATGCCCAAGCACAACTTAATCCAGCAATTCCAGCGCCTATAATGGCAATTTGACGCTGTTTAAATTGCGAAGTAGATCGGCATTCAGTTTTTTGAGGTGTTGAATCTTGGTTTCTATTCGTCTCATGCTTATTTTCAGTGGTTAATTCTTCTGTTTGTACATTAGGTTTAAGCCAAATTGCTTTGAGCATTTCCCGTTTATGACCAAAACCTCGTGGACGTGAGATTGAGATCCCATGTTCTTTCAAACCACGTTTTAAAATACCTGCCACACTGAATGAAGCAAAACTAGTTCCATAATCTGATAAACGCACAATGTGATTTAAAACATTCTCTGCCCACATATCGGGGTTACAAGAGGGCGCAAATCCATCTAAAAACCATGCATTCACTGAGGTCGTTTTGGGAATGATTGGGAAAATATCTTGTGCATCACCGAACCACAAATCAATCGAAAAGCGTTCTTCAGGAAAATTCAGACGATGACAGCCTGCAAGTGGTAATGGATATTGTTGAATCAGTTGATCTGCTAAGGGTTTAAGTTCATCCCAAACACTCAAAGCTCGAATCAAATCTGCTTTGGACAATGGAAATTTTTCGACACTGATGGCATGTAAATGACTGTGATTATCAGGGCGTACTTGTTGCCAAAGTTGCCATAAGGCTAAAATATTTAAACCTGTGCCGAAACCCGTTTCAGCCACCGTAAAATACTCAAAAGCCTGTAAATCCGTTAAACGAGTCGAAAGATCATTACCATTTAAAAATACATGCCGTGTTTCAAAGAGTCCATTGTCTTTGGAAAAATAGACATCACCAAATTGTTTGGAAATTGGAACTTCAATGCCATCGACAGATTGCCAATCCAAGTCAGCAGTTTGAATGGTATTTGACAATGTTGTGTACCTTTTGAAACTTTAAAAAGAGATAAACCGATAGGAGATCGTCAGTGGTTTACCACTGACGACGACGTTTGGTATAGATATAGCTGGCGATCAGGAAACCGAGTAATACACCGACAGCGATGGTCGCTGCGCCATACAAAAACATTTGCGCGCTTTGCTCACTTTGTAGGACTTGCACTTGTACCCCAAGATTATCATTTTTTAATTGCAGCTCTTGGTTCTGTGCTAAAGCTTCTAGATTTGCTTTTTCAAGTTGCTGTAAACGAGTGGCTTGATCTTTGACGAGTGCTTTGACTTTAGCATCTTGTGATGCTTTTTCTTTGATGATTTGTTCTGCGGTTAAAGGTTTATTTTCCTGTGCTTGCGCTTGATTTTGAATAATCGTATTAGCACCTGCAACCGCAGGTAAAATAGAAGGTTTTGGGGGAGGCGTTGCTGCAGCAATTTGTGCAGCTTGATTGGTTGGTGGAGTAGCTGTCGGTTCTGCCCATACAACAGATGAGCAAAGTAAAGAAAAACCCAATAAACTTTGGACGACAACACGCATTGGCTTATCCTTTTGGTAGAGCTTTGTTAAATGGTTTTACATCAACGTGGCTATACACACCTTCTTTAACAAAAGGTTCATCCTTCAACCATTCATCTAAGGCTTCACGACTTTCAAAATCTAAAATCATGGTGCTCCCATAAAAACCTGCTTGTGGATTTTCACGATCTTTAGGCATTGCACCAGCAACGATCACACGACCTTCAGCATCTAATTTTTCTAAACGTGCCAAATGTTGAGGACGAACAGCAAGACGTTTTTCAACTGTACCGTCTTGGTCGGTACAGGTAATCACAAATAAAGGCATGGAAAAGACCTGATTTACTCTGAAGATTTAAAATGTTTTCGCAAGCAAAATAGTATAACAGCAAGGTAGCTTAAGGATACGATAATATCGCCAAAAGCGGTAAATTCGCCCCAATATTTGCCATCCATATACAAGAAACCGAAAAAATAATGTAAAGCGGCTAATAAGAAGAATTGACCACACCATGCCCAGTTTAAACGCATCCAGCCTTCACGACTAAGTTCTAGCATTGACCCCAGCAATTTTTGGATAATTGGTAAACGTTCTTTATTGAATAATGGCGTGACCAAAAAGCCAATGCCAATACCTAAATTTAAGATGACTGCTTTGAGTTTGATATAGGTCACATCGCTGAAAGCAAGGGTAATTCCCCCAAAAATCACAGACATGATGACGATAAACCATTGCATCTTTTCAAGTCTGAACTTTTGTGCGAAGAACAAGCAACCATAAACCACTAAGGTTGAAATCAATAAGGCACAGGTTGCAACTAAAATATGGTTTTGGTCAACATTGCCTGTACTTCCCACCAATTCGAGTAAAGGGTGTTGGTGATCTTTGGGATCTGTCGTTTTATAAAAATAAAAGAAGATAATAATAGGTAAATAATCAAATAGCGCTTTCATGCTACAGTAGGGTCATCAAATTTTGGTGACTTAGCATAATACAAACAATGATTGGTGTCGATTTACATACGCATAGTAATATTTCAGATGGCACACTCACGCCTGAAGAGCTGATCCAAGCTGCCCATGCATTAGGTATAAAGACCTTTGCATTAACCGACCACGATACAATGGATGGTGTATTACGTGCGAAATATTGTGCTGCAAATTTAGGTATGCAATTGATTTCTGGTGTAGAAATTTCCAGTCAATGGTCACGCCCATCCACCAAAAAAAGTTATGGCGTACATATCGTGGCTTTAAATATGCAAAATCCTGAACCTTTAGAAAAGTTACTTGCTAAACAAAAACGCATCCGAGCAGTACGTTCCAAGCAAATTTGTGATTTGCTGATTCCTTTGATTGGACAGGATATTTATGCTGATGTCATTGCTAAAGTTGATGGTGAAGCAGATCGTGTAACGCGCACGCATATCGCCAAAACTTTAGTGGAAAAAGGAATAGTGCAGCGACCACAACAAGCCTTTGATAAATATATTAAAGAAGGTAAAAAAGCTTATGTAAAATTTGATGGTTTAGGACTTAAAGAGACCATTGAAGTGATTCATGACAGCCAAGGCTTTGCTGTTTTGGCACATCCCACACGTTATGATTTGTCTTCAACAAATATTAGATACTTGATTGAAATTTTTGCTCAATTCGGTGGTGATGCTGTTGAGCTTCCACCTGCAATTGATACTGCATCTACCCGACAAATGGTTGATCGTATGATTGCTCAGTTTAATTTAAAAGTGTCCGTGGGGAGTGATTTTCATGGTGGTCATATGCCTTGGATTAAACTAGGCAATATTCCACGTGTAAAAGAAGGGCAAGTGGGGATTTGGGAGAGCTTTCGTTAATCCAAATGTAATTTGCTAATCCTTTGTTAGATACAGCAAAGAAGTTTTCATTTGTTAGATTCTAAAGTAAATAAAGCTTGTTTTTTTGACAGAAGAAGCTTAAAGGGAAAAAAATTAAAACTTAGGATCAAAGTAGGTTATGATCCTGCGCCTGAATCGGCGGCGGTGTGGGTTTACCCAAAGTCCCTAACAGTTCGATTTCAATGGTGCGTACCATCGCATCCAAAGGTAAGTCATTGCTTTGTGTACCAAAAGGCTCTTCGATTTCACTACTCAAAGCATCCAAACCTAAAAAGGTGTAGGCTAAAATCCCGACTAAAAGTGGTGTTGCTAAACCCAACAATGAGCCTAAACTAAAAGGCAACATAAAACAGAAAAAATACACAGTGCGATTCAATAAAACAGAATAAGCAAAAGGCAAAGGTGTGGTTGCAATACGATCACATCCTGTTTGAACTAGACTTAATTCAGTCACATGCTGGTTCATTTGCGTATAAATAATATCGGAAATTTCACCTTCTTTCAGCGCTTGCATCAGTTCCCATTGGATCAAACTCAAAGTATATTGAGGCGCATTGGCTTGTTGATATAATTGTTTTAAGGCTTGTTGACTCATGCCACTGGTTTCTAATAAAGCATCGGGACTGGCGGTTTGATGGCGTAAGCGATCACGTAGTACATTTGCAAACACAATAATATGTTGAATAATGCGTTCACGACGACCTTGTGGAAAAATACGACAATCACGGTCAAAATGGCGAGCATTGGCAATCAACATGCCCCACAGTTTACGTGCTTCCCACCAACGGTCATAACAAGCGGTATTTTTAAAACCTAAAAAGATCGAAAGAACGACACCGATTAAAGTAAAGCCAACTAAAGGTAATTCGGGAAAACGATATAAACCCGTATATTCAATACCACCCACAATGGCAGAGATCAGCATGACAAAACCTAAGGGAGGTAAAACTTTAGGTAAAATCGTGCCACGCCATGAAAAAAGTAGTTTAAAAGTGTCGTTTTGTTCCCGAACAATCATGTAAATCGAATCTGTTATTTTTGTACGATCTTCCTTGCTTCAAACGGCATTGTCAATATGATTTGGTATAAAATCCTTGGTCTTGATTTGTTGGTGCTCTGCAAAGGAATAATTCTGCTCGGCTGCGATGATAATATGATCAAGCAGTTGTATTTCAACCAATTGACACGCCTGTAAAATCTCTTGGGTGAGTTGATGGTCAGCAGAGGAAGGATTTGCACAACCTTTGGGATGATTATGTGCAATCACGATAGATGATGCTTGTTTTTGTATCGCATACCGTAATAATTGGTTAATGGAAATATTGCAATAATTCATTGAGCCATAAAATAACTTCTTAAAGCTTAATTTGCGTAGTTGACTGTCTAAACACAATACAGCAAAAACTTCCTGACTTTCACCGAGCAACTCATAACGTACATAATCACAGATCAAATCGGAACGACTCAAATCCATACCTTGATAAAGTTGTTGTTTAAGATAACGCCGACCTAATTCTTTCACTGCCATGAGTTGAGAATATTTGGTATCTGCAATCCCATGAAATTGCTTGATTTCATCAGGGGAGGCGTCAAAAACGGCATTCAGATGCCCAAAATGTTGAATCAGAATACGAGCCAACGCCACAGCAGAATGTTGTTTTGAACCAGAGCGCAGAAATATTGCCAAAAGCTCAGCATCAGACAAGCTCTCAGCGCCTTGGCTAAGTAAGCGTTCTCTTGGACGTTCTTGTTCAGGCCATTGTTTAATGGATGTCGCTTTAGTGGAGTTATTCATTATTATTCACTGTTTTGATTTATTTTACTTTTCAATTTTCCCAAGTGAATGACTTGGGATATAGATTATTTAATGCTATTGTGAGCGCCACTGCAACAAAAAGGTGACTTGATCGTGAGTTTCGATCTCAGTGTATTTTCTAATAAAAATATTATTCTTGCTGTCACAGGTGGAATTGCAGCTTATAAAAGTGCGATTTTAGTCCGCCGTTTAAAGGATTATGGTTTTAATGTGCGTGTGGTGATGACACATGGCGCGCAAGCATTTATTACCCCTCTTACATTTCAAGCGTTGTCAGGTAATCCTGTGCATACGGAATTACTTAATCCTGAAGCTGAAGCAGGGATGGGGCATATTGAACTGGCACGTTGGGCGGATTTAGTTCTTGTTGCGCCTGCGAGTTGTGACACGATTGCCAAGTTTGCAGCAGGTTTAGCAGATGATTTACTCAGTACTTTATATTTGGCGACCAAAGCACCTGTGTGGATTGCACCTGCGATGAATCAGCAAATGTGGGCAGCTAAAGCAACACAGCGTAATTTAAATACGTTGGTTGAAGATGGCGTACATGTGATCATGCCTGATGCAGGTTCACAAGCATGTGGTGATGTCGGTTTAGGACGTATGCCTGAACCTGAAGATTTAGCCGAACAAGTCAAAAACTATTTCCATCAAGCACAACGTGCGCTTGCTGAAAAGTTCGGTTTACTCGCAGGTAAACGTGTCACCATTACCGCAGGGCCAACACGGGAAGCCATTGATCCTGTACGGTATATTTCTAATCATAGTACAGGAAAAATGGGTTTTGCAATTGCTGCAGCATGTTATACCGCAGGGGCAAAAGTGACGCTAATAGCAGGTCCTGTCAGTCTGGATACGCCTAATGGGGTAAAACGTATTAATGTTTCTTCTGCACTCAAAATGTTAGATGAAAGTCTGCATCAGCTTGAAGAGGGGTGTGATGTGTTTATTGCAACGGCTGCCGTAGCGGACTATCGTGTAGCAGAAGTAGCTGAACATAAAATCAAAAAAGCAGGGGATGAGCTGAATATCGCTTTAATCAAGAACCCTGATATTGTGGCAACGATTGCGCAGCAACAGAAACGCCCATTTATGGTGGGCTTTGCAGCAGAAACTCGTAATGTTGAAGAATATGCAGCAGGTAAACTGGTTGCGAAAAAACTGGATATGATCGCATGTAATGATGTGTCACGAGCGGATATTGGTTTTGCATCAGATCAAAATGCCATGACTGTATTTTTTGCAGATCAATACCAAATGGAAAAACGTGATTTAGAAAAAGCCTCTAAACAAGAGATTGCTCAGCAACTCATTGAAGCAATTCACGATGCTTTAAATCATGAGATTGATCCTGTTTAAAATTACCTTCAAATATCAAAATGCAACGAATTCGTTGCATTTTTTATTGGTTTTTTTGCGATTTTAAATTATGTTTAATCTTGAAAATGGATAATCACCAATGATAGCCACAGTTTTAAGGATGATCCCAATGATCAAAAAAACATTAGCCGCATTCATGCTAGTTTCGGTATGTAGTTTCAGTACAGTAAGTTTTGCTGGTGGTGCTCTTGAAGGGCACATGGAAACCCTTGCTAAAAACTTCAAAACTTTTAATAAAACCACAAATCAAAATGATGCCATCAAGGCTTTAGACAATATGCGAGCTGCCGCAGTCGAAGCGCAAAAAATAAAACTAAAAGCTCAGGATGCCAAAGCACCGACATCAACACAATTATATGCGCAGTTGATTGCTGAAATCGATAAAACCAAAAAGATTGTGCAAGATGGACATCTGGATCATGCCAAAATAGAAGCAAAAAAAATTGCGGCAATTCGTGACCAAGGGCATAAATTGTATCGTTAAAGTTATATTGTTAAGTATGCTCTTCGATGTTTAAAACTGCATCCTTTAAAACGATGCAGTTTTTTATTGTCGATTTCAATTATAAAAATCAATATCATGCAAATTGCGCATGATCTGGATTTATTTTCATTACCTGGGTTGATAAGGTGATCTTTAGAAAATGATCATGAGGATGTGACAATGCAGAAACAAATGCAATTTGAACGTATTGCGCAAGCCATCGAATATATACAAAATAACTTTAAAGATCAGCCAAATTTAGATGAAGTGGCGAAGCACATCCATTTGAGTTCAGCACATTTTCAGCGTTTATTTACCGAATGGGCAGGTACCAGTCCTAAGAAGTTTTTGCAATTTATCAGCCTGCAATATGCAAAGAATATCTTAAAACATCAGCAAGAGTTATCTATTTTAGACGCAACATTTGCAACAGGTTTGTCAAGTCCAAGCCGTTTACATGATTTGTTTATTCAAATTGAAGGCATGACGCCTGCTGAGTATAAAAATGGCGGTGCTAATTTACATATTGAATATCACTTTGCAGCAACGCCTTTTGGTGAAGTGCTGATAGCATCGACAGCGAAAGGGATTTGTGCAATGAATTTTGTAGAGCAAAGAGAACTCGCATTACAGCAGTTAAAAGCACAATTTCCAAATGCAGCGTTTTTAGTGCAGAAAAATGATTTACAAAACAGTGCATTGGCAATTTTTAAGCTGACTGAACATGAGCAAGTGCAGGCATTACCACAAATTAAACTGCATTTGAAAGGTACAGCTTTTCAGCTTAAAGTTTGGGAATGTTTATTGAAAATTCCTAAAGGGCAGTTAAGTAGCTATGGGAATATTGCTGAACTACTCGGAAATCCTAAAGCTTCACGTGCAGTGGGCACAGCGATAGGCAACAATCCTGTTGCATTTTTAATTCCATGTCATCGTGTGATTCAAGCCACAGGTGTATTGGGTGAGTATCATTGGGGCAAAGCCCGAAAAACAGCAATAATCGGTTGGGAAGGAGCACAGAGTGGTGCAAAGTACTGAAAGCAATCGTGTTCCTCATTCTAATATATTGCCCTATGAGGGGTGTGTACATTATTTTGGTCAGATTTTGACTGAAACTGAGGCAGATGCTTATTTTGAAACGTTACTGCAAACTATTGCATGGCAACATGATCAAGCCATTATTTTTGGTAAAACTATTACCACGAAATGCAAAGTGGCATGGTATGGCGATCAGGCATTTGAATATACCTATTCGCATATTCATAAATATGCGCTGCCGTGGACAGCTGAATTACGTATTTTAAAAGCTTTGGTGGAAGCCGAAACGGGAGAAACATTTAATGCGTGTTTATTGAATCTTTATCATTCAGGGGAAGAGGGCATGGCGTGGCACAGTGATGGAGAAAAAGATTTAAAAAAGAATGGTACAATTGCATCACTCAGTTTTGGTGCTGTGCGTAAATTTGCATTTAAACATAAGCAAAGCAAAGAAAAAATTGACATTATTTTGCAAAATGGCAGTTTATTGTTGATGAAAGATACGACACAACGTCATTGGTTACATCGTTTACCACCCACGAAAAAAGTTCATACAGCTCGGATTAATCTGACATTTAGAACGATTGTTGCGTCCTGAGACCTTGCCGAGTGTTAAGGCTTACGAACTAAATAGCCAATTCCACCGATGACGAATCCCATTAAACAGCCATAAAAAATAACAGAATAAGGCACAAGGGTAGATAAAAATAGTGTTTTACTGAGTGGGTAAAATGGATACATATCACTATGTATCAAAGCATCTAATAAAATGTGACTAAAACTTCCAACAAATGCACTGAGCGCAGCAACTTTCCAAGAAATTTGACATGCAGGATAATTAAAAAGCTTTAATACTCATTCACTGATTGGTTTGCCCAACAAGGTTGCAAGACCACCAATCAGCAAAGCACCGATGAGATTGTGTGTGTAAAAATGTAAATATTGCCATCCGTAGATCATGCCAAGCAGGGGTTCGAGATCTATCAGCACCTGTGTGCCTGCAAAGATCATAAAGCTGGTTTTTCTATGTCCGATGACTTTGCAACTTGCACCTAAGCCTAAATGTAATGGGGTAAATGGCATAGCAATGCTGCATGAAAATATTGATTTTAAAATGATAAGTTTTTATGTAAGGCAGAATGTGAAGTCGAGGTGAAGTTTGAATGAAATCTAATAGACAAAACAAAAAAGACCGCATAAAGCGATCTTTTTAGTACAGACATTACTTAAATACTTAAGCTTGACCTTCCGCTGCAGCAGTTTGCGCACGTTCCATATTTGCTTCAAATTCCGCATCAAAATTGATTGGTGTAAGCAGCAATTGAGGGAAACTACCTTTAGTTACCAAATCATTCACCGCTTCACGCAGGAATGGGAACAAAATGTTCGGGCAGTAAGCACCTAAGATATATGGAAGACGATCTTCTTCGATACCATCAATGAGGAAAATACCTGCTTGCGTTGCATCAACGATAAATGCAGTTTCGCCCGCATTGTTCGCTTGAACCACAACTTTTAAAGATACTTCAAAGTGAGTTGGGTCAACTTTTTCAGCAGAAGAAGACAAATTGATGTTGAGTTCAGGTTGCCATTCTTTGGTAAAAACTTGTGCCCCAGGAACTTCAAAAGATAAGTCTTTTGCGTATAAACGTTCTAAAGCAAGTTGTGGTTGAGATTGTTGTTCTTCACTCATTCTTTATATTCCTTAAATATTATGAAGTGATTAAGCAAGTAATTCGTCAAGTTTGCCAGCTTTTTCGAGTGCATAAAGTTGGTCAAACCCACCGATGAATTGATCTTTAATAAAAATTTGTGGCACTGTACGGTGTTTTGTACGTTGCATGAGTTCTACACGAACTTCAGGTGCTTCATTTGAAAGATTAACTTCTTTAAACTCAATACCTTTACGCTCAAGAAGTTGTTTTGCTCGAACGCAATATGGGCAAGACACTGTAGAATATACAATTACATCAGCAGTCATTTTCAACTCCTTAAACTTATTTTGCTTTGATCAAAGGTAAGCCTTGGGCTTTCCAGTTGCTAATACCACCGTCTAAGCGATAACTATCTGCATGACCGACTTGTTGCAAAGCACTGCCTGCAACTTGACCCATATTACAAATAAACACCAATGGACGATCAGCAGTTTTTAACTCTTCCAAATGACTGGTAATTTTGCTGTAAGGGATATTGCGACTACCGCTGATATGACCCTCTTTGAAATCTTTGGTATCACGTAAATCGATCAACATGGCATTCTTCGCTTTGACTAAAATACCAAGTGATTGAGGAGAGATTTTACGACCACTACGTTGACCTTCAAATACGAAGAACAAAATGATCAGAACCCCTAAAACACCAAATAAGAAGGGGTGATTCCCCATAAACTCAAACCAACGTTCCACAATTCACCTAATGACAATCAAAATTTGTGTCGAGTATAGCCTATATATATGGTGATCAAAATCACTGCTTCAAGGCTAGATTTAAAGAAAATTAATTTTTTTGTTGCGCCTCAGTAATTTCTTCGACTAAGCGCAAATAACTTTCTAAGCGTCTAGGGAGTATTTCACCTTCGGCAACGGCTTGTTTTAGTGCACATTGTTTTTCATGGGTATGGGTACAATTACGATATTGGCAATGTCCAATAAATTGTGCAATATCGGAAAATCCAGCATCTATTTTTTCTAAATCTAAATGCCAAAGTCCAAACTCACGGATACCAGGAGAATCGATCAAAGCGCCATTTTCACCAAAACGAATCAGACGTGTTGATGTCGTGGTGTGTTGTCCCAGTGCTGAGTTTTCAGAAATAATATTGGTTTTTTGTGCAGCATTCGGCACGATCACATTGATTAAGGAACTTTTACCGACACCAGATTGCCCAACAAATGCCACTGTTTCATTATCAAGGCGCTGACGAAGCTCAGTTAAATTACCTTCAGCGCGTGTGATGAGTACTTCATAGCCGAGGGCTTGATATTCATTCAGCATGTCTAAAATGGGATCATTATCTTTGAGTAAATCTGACTTATTGAGTACCAATAACACTGGAATATCTGCATCCGCACATGCCACGAGATAACGATCAATCAATGTCGGTGCAGGTTCAGGTAAAACTGCAAACACAATCACAATCAGACTGATATTTGCAGCGACAGGTTTAACTTTGTGATAACGATCAGGGCGGGTCAGTAATGATGTTCGTGGATGAATGGCAGTAATAATGCCTAAACCTGTATTTGGATCAGCTTGCCATTTGACTTTATCACCCGTAACCAACAGTTCTAAGTTGGTGCGCGTATGACAACGCCATACACTATTCAGTTCAATCGGCTTCCAAAACGGTTCAGGCTCGCCTTCTGCAACGCTGGGTTTTGGGGGATGTTCTAGAGGAGTAGAAAGGGCTTGTACTTCAAGTTGGCGTCCATAATGCTGAACGACCAAACCTTCAAGATCATTGGACGTATCAATTTCTTCTTGACGTGTTTTATGTTGTTTCTGAATACGGCGTTGTTGCTGTTCAGTTAAACGACGTTTACGAATTAAAGCCATTCATATCCTAAGAACCACAAAAAAGAGAAAGCAAAAATAACATGATGCAGAAATGAATTACAGCGAAGATCTCAGAAATTTGCTACTATTCATATTTTATAGCCTAATAAGATTGCACTTTATGAGCAGCACGCCAGATACACGCTTGATTTGGATCGACCTTGAAATGACAGGTCTAGACACCGACAATGATCAGATTATTGAAGTCGCAACGATTGTGACAGATGATCACTTGAATATTCTCGCGGAAGGACCTGTACTTGCAGTTCATCAATCAGATGTAATTTTAAATGCGATGGATGAGTGGAATACCAAACAACATGGTCAGTCAGGTCTAATTGAGCGTGTACGTCGTAGTAAATTAACGGCACGTGATGCTGAACTTCAAACTTTAGAGTTTCTAAAGAAATGGGTGAATCCAAAAACATCACCGATGTGTGGTAATTCGATTTGCCAAGACCGTCGTTTTTTACACCGTTTAATGCCTGAAATGGAACAATATTTCCATTATCGTAATTTGGATGTATCCTCTGTGAAAGAGCTTGCAAAACGCTGGCGTCCTGAAATTATGAGCGGCTTAAAGAAAAATGCTTCACATTTAGCAATGGATGATATTCGTGATTCGATCGCAGAGTTAAAATACTATCGTCAGTATTTCTTTATCTCAAATAATGATTAATGCATGCTTTTTGTCTAATCATAAAATGAGTGGATACTATTTTAAACAAGATGCCCAATGAGTCCCATTGGGCATTTTGTATTTTTAGTTACGGCTGTGGATGACATCGCTTACACTGTTTTACAGAAAATGAAAATAAAAATGACAGGTCATTGAATCGGTGAAATAAATAGATTTACGCAGATTTTTTATTTGAATTAGGTAGTATTTTGTACAGTGCATATAGAAAAGCGACTGTAAGGACAAAAATATTCCCCCAATGCACTGTAAAATATGCCAATGTCCATAAAGCACAATAACACCACAACATAAACCATAAAAACTTAATCAGTCCAAACCATTTGAAGCCAGCAGATGCTTCATTTGATTTAAGGTTTTCAGGATTAGTGTATTCTAAATTTATTGAATCATCGTGTGAGTTTTCTATGGTTTTTGACATGGAAACAAAAGGCGTGTTGGATTGTGTTTGTACATTAAGCACAGCATCTTGATAATGGTTAGCACTGTGTTTTAATAAAATTGGTAAAAATTGATCTAAGGTATGATCTGCTTGTGAAAATTCTCTTTTTTCATCTTCTGATATGTGCCAATAATCAGCATGTTCATTTTTAGGATGAGATTCGTTATTAAAGCGATGATGGAGCGCAGCCGCATTGATAATTAAATTACTCGCATAATTTCGTTTTAAACTAAAAGGCAATAAGGGAAATTGTTCCTCTTTTTGATAGAGATCACCTTCATAGCAATTACTTTCTGTCAGTGGAACAGGAAAGGCAATAAGGGAAATTGTTCCTCTTTTTGATAGAGATCACCTTCATAGCAATTACTTTCTGTCAGTGGAACAGGAAAAGAACCATAGCGTTTTGAAATATCAAAGGCGTAGACGTTATTTTGATAGTCATTATAAAAAGATTGCCATGAAAAAGGCTGCAAATCCGCTAAAATTTTGTCTGAAAAATCAGGTGATACATCCATCAATACGTAGTTTTCAACACTATCATGATAATTATTATAGTTAGACTGTAATGGAAATTGATTTGCATCATATTCTTGCCAAAGTGGTTTTTCATCAACATGAATGAGCACTTTAAAAATTTGATTTGGAAAATGGCAGACGATGCAAAAATCTTGTTCACGATTATAAAAATCAAAGATTTGAGAACCGGTAAGTGGTGGAAATATTTTAGATGCAAAGTGCAAACTAATTTTATAAAGCCCCTGAATTTTCAGATGGTTGAGTATATGTGAAGCAGAACCTGCCAATAAAGCCCCTTTTTCTAGATCACGCAAAATTGGAAAATGAGTAAAAAGTAAAGGATGGCGATCTAAAATTTCTGAATCCACTGCGCCAGTTAAAAACTCATTTCCATAACTGACTAAAGCCACTTGGCGATAAGCTCTTTCTAAATACACGGTATTTTCCTGTTATTATGTTTTTTGACTAGGATATAGCATGTGTAAAAAATAATGAGAAAACAATATCATTTCCGTCAAGTGGGTGATGATACTTATATTTGGGATGTGGATCATTTGATAGAGTTAAGCCGACATTTTCCAGTCATAGAAATCCTCTTAGTTGATATTCAAGAGCTCAACGAGGCTTATTGGTTTCCAGACAGTTATCCAACAATTCAACAAATTATTGGGCATATTCAATTGGTTCAAGAAGCAGACCTCACCTATCCTATTATTTTATGTGCAGATGGACGAGTGATGGATGGCATGCATCGTGTGGCAAAGGCACAATTACAAGGTCAATTGACCATTCAAGCAGTAAAATTTGAAACCACACCTGAGCCAGATTTTAAAAATATAGATGAAGACGATTTAGATTACACAGCGCGGTCAACACTTACATAAATTCTACAGGATCAGTATTTTGCTTTGATTAAGTGTTGCATAGAGTAGAATCACAACAACAAGGAGTAATACCATGCGTGTAGAAATAGAAGGCTTACAACAAGGCTCAATCGAAGTTGAACTACAAATAATTCCAAGAGTTGGGGAAACGGTCAAAGTGATGTATGGCGCGGACGCTGAAGTGAAAGGTGAAGTGACTGAGGTTGAACATTATATTAACCAACATGCCAATGATCAAAAGGTGATATTAACGATACGCCCATTGTATTGATCAAATAAAGATGTGGTTAAAAAGTAGCTCAGGCTACTTTTTATTTGCATATAATTTAGAGGTTTATAGGATAGCTATATGCAAAGAATAAATGTTGTTGGTACATCTGCCTCAGGGAAATCAACATTTGCTCGACAATTAGCACAAAAACTTAATTTAGCCTATATCGAGTTGGATGATTTATTGTGGTTGGATAATTGGCAAGAAACGCCTGATGCTGAATTTTTTCAAAAGATTAAAGATGCGATGGTGCAGTCATCTGATGGCTATGTGATTGATGGAAATTATACTCGAACAGTACCTTTGACTTGGCAAGAGATTGATACTGTCATTTGGCTTGATTTACCTTTTTACCTTAATTTATATCAATCGATTAAACGTGCCTTAAGTCGTGCGATCTCAAAACAGCCATTTTGGGAAAATTCAAATAATACTGAAAGTTTTAAACAAATGTTGAGTCGAGATTCAATTATTTTATGGATGATCAAAACCCATAAAAAGAATCGGAAAAAGTATCAAGCCAGAATCAAAAATTCTGAATATGCACATATTTAATTTATTCGTTTAAGGTCAAGAAAAGAAATTGAAAATTTTTTTAAAATGATTTGATTACTTAAATCCATAGGTATTTTAGGAAGAAATAAATGATTCGACTAGCCACACCAGCTGATATTACACAAATTGCAGCAGTTCATGTGCAGAGTTGGCGTGAAACTTATCAAGGTCTAGCAAAATCTGAAATTTTGGCTACTTTAAATGTCGTGCAAAAAATACAGATTTGGACACAAGTGTTTTAGGATGACAATCATTGCCTTCTTGTTTATGAAAAAGATCAAAAGATTTTAGGCTTTTTAGATGGCTATTTACCAAAGCAAAAACGGACTGCTGAAATGCGAGCATCTTATTTATTAAAATCTATTCAAAAACAAGGAATAGGGCGAGAATTGTTTAAGCGATTTTATCAATGTATCGATGTCGAAAAATATGATGCCTTAACTTTGGAAGTCTTTGATCAAAATCCAAGTCGTTATTTTTATGAAAAACTAGGTGCGACACTGGTTCAAGTTGAAGATGCTGAAAACTATGGTGACGGTTTAAAAATCTGTCATTATCAATGGAAAATTTAACAAGAGAAGAATGTGTCTGATTTTCAATACCTCACTGATGTACAGGAAGACGTGAGAAAAGGTAAACACTTTAAATATTTATGTTTTTGGGGACATACACCGAAGCAAAAAAGTGTGGTTGATAAAAGCTGTTTTAGTCAGTGGTTTCCTGCCAAGTTTGAGCTAAATGGTATTGAATATGAAACGGCTGAACATTATATGATGGCGCAAAAAGCCAAACTATTTGCTGATGAAGATATTTTTCAGAAAATTATTCAGGTGAATCATCCTAATGAAGCTAAAGCTTTGGGACGGAAAGTGAAAAATTATCAGGAAAATGTTTGGCTTCAGCATCGTTTCGATATTGTTGTAAATGGAAATATTGCCAAGTTTTCACAACATCCTGAATTAAAGCAATTTTTATTAGATATACAAGAGCGTATTTTGGTTGAAGCATCACCTGTAGATAAAATTTGGGGCATTGGTTTAGCCGCAGATGATAAAAATGCCGAAGATCCATTGAAGTGGAAAGGTTTAAATCTTTTGGGTTTTGCACTGATGGAAGTAAGAAAGCAACTTTAATGTTGCTTTCTTAGTCAGTTAGATTTTATTTAAAATTAAAACTTATAAACCAAAATAATATGCTGCGATACAGATCAAAATCGTGATCACAATCAAGGTCATCACGCTTGATTTACCTACTTTAGACTCAGTGTTTTGACTAAAACGTTGCTGTTTATTTTCAGTGGTCATCGGTTCAAAAGGTGAGGATGCTTGTTTTGGGGTTAAATGTGCTGACTTGTAATGGTTGGCAACTTTAGTAATAAACTTGCTATATAAATCATCGAGTTTTTGTGAAAAATGACGCAAATTTATCTGTTCTTCTGGACTGATCTCTGGTTCTAAATCATTTGAAGAAGATCGCATTTTATTTTGAATAAAAGCAGACAACGCCTCTAAGCGGTGTAGCGTTTCATGTGCATACTCTGCTGGGTAAGCGCTTGGGAATAACGCAAGATGGTTGATATTCTCTTGAGAAGTTGCGGCGGTACTTACACCTAAATAAGGCTGTGTCATCGTACTTGGCGCAACAAAGCCTTGTGCATATTTGCTATTAAACAATTCATTGTCAGTATACACCTGAATATCATCCCAATTCGGTTGGGCAAGATCTTGCTCTATTTTTTTATGATATTTTGCAGTGAGTTCAAAACGCCAAAATGTTTCTTGACGAGTGCTGTTTTGCTGAGCTTCTGGAACAGCATAATCATTATCTGCTGTGTACCATTCGGCAAGCTCTTTGCCTAAAATCCAAGCCGTATGTTGTTGCTTGCTATGACTCACAATAAAATGTGGTGTCGCCAATAACTCGACATTGGCATTTGGGTTTTGTTCGTCATTTAAAAGACTTGAACTATGTAAACTTAAGCGATAAGCGCCTTGTTTTTTTAAGCCCTCTAGCCAGATTTGAAAGTGCTGTGCCAATAAATGTTGGCTAAGCAAATCCCGAAAATATAAACGATGTTGTTTAAAAATGGCATGATTGACCCATTGATTAAAACTTAAATCTTGGGACAAAAATTCGTTGCCATAGGTGACAAGTGTGAGTTGTTGTTTCCAAATTGGGTCGAGTGCCATGTGTTATTGATCTCAGTGACAGCATTTTTATGAAAGTCTGATTATCTTATACTTTTTATGATGGAAAATACTAATTTGATTTTCCTGTTTATGAGGCTTCATCCAGCTGCATAAAAACTGTTAGAATACACAGTTATATTAATTTCTAAATTTGTTGCTTTGAGAGTTACTATGTCACTGGAAGCCCTGACCACTGAAGCGCTCGCTGCGATTGCAGCAGCAGACGACCTTGCTACACTCGATCAAGTACGAGTGCAATTTACAGGGAAAAAAAGCCAGCTTGCGGAACAATCGAAGGCATTAGGTAAAATGGATCCTGAAGAACGTAAAGTTCAAGGCGCTGCCATTCATGCAGTTCGTGAAGCCATTAATGCTGCGTTGAATGAACGTCAAACGCAATTACAAAAAGCGGCATTAGAACAAAAACTGGCGATCGAAACGATTGATATTACCTTGCCGGGTCGTGGACAAACTGTGGGCAGTATTCACCCTGTTACACAGGTACAAGAACGTATTTGTCAATTTTTTACTAAAGCTGGATTTACTGTGGCAACAGGTCCAGAAGTGGAAGATGACTATCATAACTTTGAAGCATTGAATATTCCTGGGCATCATCCTGCACGTGCGATGCACGATACTTTTTATTTTGATGCGACGCATTTATTGCGTACGCATACTTCAGGTGTGCAGATCCGTACCATGGAAACGCAACAACCACCGATTCGTATTGTTTGCCCGGGACGTGTTTATCGTTGTGACTCAGACCAAACCCATTCACCGATGTTCCATCAAATCGAAGGTTTATACGTTGCTGAAAATACCAGTTTTGCAGAATTGAAAGGGTTGTTGGTGAATCTGCTGAACGAATTTTTTGAAAAAGATTTAAAAGTGCGTTTCCGTCCATCTTATTTTCCATTCACAGAGCCAAGTGCGGAAGTAGACATTATGGATGAGCGTGGCAAATGGTTAGAGGTTTTAGGTTGCGGTATGGTGCATCCAAATGTACTACACGCTGCGGGCATTGACCCTGAAAAATATAAAGGCTTTGCGTTTGGTCTAGGGGTAGAGCGTTTTGCGATGTTACGCTATGGCATCAATGACTTGCGTATGTTCTACCAAAATGATGTGCGTTTCTTACGCCAATTTGCTTAAACAAGATTTTTTATGAATCCTCTCCTAGCCTCTCCTTTATAAAAGGAGAGGGACTTCTCGGAGCAATTGCTTGAGGTGTTCTCCCCCTTTTTAAAGGGGGAGTTAGAGGGGGATTAGAAATTTAGAAATAATAGGTTTTTTGAAATGAAAATTAGCGAAAATTGGTTACGCACGTGGGTAAATCCTGCGATTGATAGCGAAACTTTATCTGACCAGCTAACCATGTTAGGTCTGGAAATTGATGACTTAACGCCTGCTGCAAAACCATTTACAGGTGTAGTGGTTGGGGAAGTTTTAACCGTTGTACAGCATCCTGATGCAGACCGTTTACGGGTAACAACGGTGAATATTGGTTCAGGTGAGCCATTGCAGATTGTCTGCGGTGCGCCAAATGTCCGTGAAGGAATGAAAGCGCCTGTTGCAACGATTGGTGCAGTATTACCTGGGGATTTTAAAATTAAAAAAGGTAAACTTCGTGGTGTGGAATCACAAGGTATGCTGTGTGGGGCTTCTGAAATTGATCTTGAAGATAAAGTTGATGGTCTGTTAGAGCTTCCTGATAATGCGCCAGTCGGTGTAAATATTCGTGAATATCTAAATCTTGATGACAACGTGATTGATATCAGTATCACGCCAAACCGTGGTGACTGTTTCAGTATTCGTGGTATTGCCCGTGAAGTGGGTGTTATTAACCAATTGCCTGTAACTGCACCTGAAATTAAAGAGGTTGCAGCAACAATTGCAGATCAAAAGCAAGTTGTGATTACGACTGAAGGTTGTCCACGATATTTAGGTCGTGTGATTAAAAATGTCAACACTAAAGCACCGACTCCTGCATGGATGGAGCAAGCTTTAGCACGCTCAGGTATTCGTCAGCACAGTATTTTAGTCGACATTACCAACTATGTGTTGATGGAGCTTGGTCAGCCTTTACATGCTTTTGATGGTGGCAAAGTACAAGGTTCTGTGCATGTGCGTCAGGCAACTGCTCAAGAAAAATTGGTTTTACTCAATGAGCAAGAAGTTGAACTGTCTGAAAATGTGATGGTGATTGCAGATGATGCCAAAGCATTGGCAATCGCAGGTATCATGGGTGGTTTATCTTCATCTGTGACAGATGAAACCACTGAAATATTCCTGGAATCTGCATTCTTTGCACCACTTGCAATTGCAGGTCGTGCCCGTAGTTTCGGTTTACATACCGATGCATCACAACGTTATGAACGTGGTGTTGATTTTGAATTGCCAATGCTTGCCATGCACCGTGCATCACAATTGATTCAACAGCTTGCTGGTGGTGAGTTTGGTCCAATCACAGTAGCTGAAAAAGCTGAATTATTGCCAAAACGTGATGCGATTGAGCTGAATCAGGCGCAAGTCGATCAGTTGTTGGGTTATACAGTTGAATCTGATTTTATCACGGACGCATTACAACGTTTAGGTTGTGAAGTTACGGTTAAAGCACAAGGTGAATGGTCTGTAGTACCACCTTCACATCGCTATGATATGGCGATTTACCAAGACCTGATTGAAGAAGTTGCCCGTATTCACGGCTATGATAATATTCAAATCAGTTTGCCTGTCATTGATGTGAAATTAGCAAAACATCAAGACCAATATGAATTGCCGCAATTACGCCAAACTTTAGTGACTTTAGGTTATCAAGAAGCGATTAGTTTTAGCTTTGCCGATTTAAAACTTGAAAAGCAACTGAATTCACAGGTGAATCCATTGGCATTAGCAAACCCAATTTCAAGTGATTTGGCTGTGATGCGTTCAACTTTGCTTTCAAGTTTGATCCCATGCGTACAGTACAATCTTAATCGTCAACAAAGTCGTGTACGTTTCTTTGAGCTGGGTTTACGTTTTGATTATCAAAATGCGCAAGGCATTGATGATCTTAAACAGATTCCTACCTTGGCAATGATTGCAACAGGGGCGAAACAAGCTGAATCATGGCATGCCAAACCACAGGCAATGGATTTCTTTGACTTTAAAGGTGAAGTGGAAGAGTTATTGGCTGCGGGTCGTGTACAGGTTGAATATGTACGTTCTGAACGTGAATGGTTGCATCCTGGTCAGTCTGCTGAGATTTTGGTGGATGGGAAGTCAATTGGTTACTTAGGTCGTTTGCATCCTTCATTAGAAAATGAACTTGATTTAGCAATAACTTGGGTCGCTGAATTTGATCAATTGGCTGTTTTGCAAACTTATGTATCTAATTTTACAGAATTATCACGATTTCCATCGGTCAGACGTGATATTGCACTGGTAATTAATGATAAGATTAATGTTAGTGAAATTCAGCAACTTATACAACAAACAGGTGGCGAACTGTTAGATGCAACTTGGTTGTTTGATGTGTACACTGGACAAGGCGTTGAACAAGGTAAGCGCTCATTGGCATTTGCATTGTTATGGCAACATCCTACACGTACACTTGAAGATGCTGAAATTAAATCTGGTATGGATAATATTATTCAAGTGTTAGAAAACACTTATCAAGCGACATTGAGGGCCTCATGACAGCATTAACAAAAGCAGAAATGGCTGATCATTTAAGTGAGCTTACGAGTTTGAACCGTCGTGAAGCAAAGCAAATGGTCGAGTTGTTTTTTGATGAAATTAGCCAGGCATTAATTGCGGGTGAACAAGTCAAACTTTCAGGATTTGGTAACTTTGAATTGCGTGATAAACGCCAACGTCCAGGTCGTAATCCGAAAACTGGGGAAGAGATTCCAATTTCTGCGCGTCGTGTAGTGACTTTCCGTGCAGGGCAAAAGTTTAGACAGCGTGTAGGTACAGAACAAGAAGATTAATTTTCTTCATACTGACTTTATATTGGAAACCCTGAGTGAAAACTTGGGGTTTTTTATGATTTAAAATTAGGTAAATAGAATAAGTAATTATTGTTGGGTAGATGAGTTGAGGGAGAGAGTGAGTTTAAGCGCAAAGCAGTATTATTGGGATTGAATAAGTTTTTATTTTTGAAATTGAAAAGAATAATGATAGGTACAAAACTTTTAGATATAAATTTTGAGCATAAAAAAGAGAACCAATAAGGTTCTCTTTTTCTGATAATAATCTAAATTGATTATTATTGAGCAGCAGATGCAGCAGCAGTAGCGTCAGCAGCAGCAGCAGTAGCGTCAGAAGCAGCAGCAGTAGCGTCAGCAGCAGCATCTACAGCAGCAGAAGCAGCAGCAGTGTCAGTAGCAGCAGCAGCGTCAGCAGCAGCAGTAGCTTCAGAAGCAGCTTCTACAGCTTCAGAAGCTGCAGCGTTAGCGTCAGCAGCAGCTTCTTCAGTTTTTTTAGCACAACCAACGAAAGCTAAAGTAGTAGCAACTGCAGCAGCAATAGCGATTTTTTTGAATAACATGGCATCACTCTCATAAAATAAATTGAGACAAAAAACCCAAGTTAGCCTGTTTTTTGCTTTGTGCATAGCAGTCTAACTGGTATGCGAATATGCTATCACTGCGGATTTAGAATTGCTACTGCCTCAAATTAAAAAAATGTGAAAAAAGGGTATAAAATGACGTTTTTTTAACAGATATTTACAATTAATATTTCATTTTATATTGGATAATTGCAAGCTAACTGATTAAAAAACATAAAATTTATTTATCAAAAATATTATTATTCAAGGGCTTGTAATATAGGTTAACAGTCAGAAGTTATCTGTGTAATTTTATGTAAACAAAGTCAACCAAATAAAAAGGCTATCGTTATAGATAGCCTTCTTAAAATAAATAAAACTTTAGTTAGTTGCTTTACGCTTCATTTGGTCAAAGAAATCATCATTGGTTTTGGTTTCTTTCATACGATCTAGTAAGAACTCCATTGCCGCTAACTCATCTTGTGTATGTAGAAGTTTACGTAAAATCCAAACTTTACGCAGATTTTCTTCGCTCATTAAGCGTTCTTCACGGCGTGTCCCCGATTTTTTGATATTCATCGCAGGGAAGACACGTTTTTCTGCAATACGGCGATCAAGTGTAATCTCTTGGTTACCTGTACCTTTGAATTCTTCGTAGATGACTTCATCCATTTTACTGCCTGTTTCAATCAATGCAGTAGAAATGATAGTGAGTGAGCCACCTTCTTCAATATTACGTGCTGCACCAAAGAAGCGTTTTGGACGTTCAAGTGCATGTGCATCCACACCACCAGTTAAGACTTTTCCTGATGACGGAATCACAGTGTTATAGGCACGTGCTAGACGAGTAATCGAATCGAGCAAGATCACCACATCTTTTTTATGTTCAACCAGACGTTTTGCTTTTTCGATCACCATTTCAGCCACTTGGACGTGGCGTGCAGGTGATTCATCAAAGGTTGAAGCAACCACTTCACCACGCACAGTACGTTCCATTTCAGTTACTTCTTCAGGACGTTCGTCAATTAGGAGAACGATTAGGAAGCATTCAGGATTATTACGAACAATCGACTGTGCGATGTTTTGTAATAACATGGTCTTACCTGCTTTCGGTGGTGCAACAATGATTGAACGTTGACCTTTACCAATTGGTGCGATTAAGTCGACAACACGTGCGGTTAGATCTTCTGTTGAACCATTACCTAATTCCATAACCAATTGTTCAGTTGGGAATAAAGGTGTTAAGTTTTCAAATAAAATTTTATTACGTGAATTTTCAGGTGTGTCATAGTTAATTTGATTTACTTTTAATAAAGCAAAATAACGTTCACCTTCTTTAGGTGGGCGAATCGTACCAGTAATGGTATCCCCAGTTCTTAAATTGAAACGGCGAATTTGCGATGGGCTCACATAGATATCATCTGGTCCTGCTAAGTAAGAGCCAGCAGCCGAACGTAGGAAGCCAAACCCATCAGACAAAATTTCTAGAACACCATCACCAAAAATTTCTTCGCCATTCATTGCATGACGTTTTAAGATGGCAAAAATAATGTCTTGTTTGCGGTTACGAGCCATTCCTTCAAGGCCCATAAACTCAGCAATCTTAATGAGTTCGCCAATCGGTTTTTTCTTGAGTTCAGTTAAGTTCATAGATGTCAGATTGATGTAAGGATGTGTTGTGGTACACAGAGATAAAAGAAAGAAGCAAAAATCGCCCGCAGTACAATAGGTGAGTGGAATTGTATTTGCACAATAACAAAACTCAGAATCTAATTAGTTCTTTCGAGGAGAAATGTGTAAAACAATTTCTGTTGCCGAGTGGCGATCTTATGTGTTGTGTTTTAAGAAACTGGAATGACGCCCCAAAATTTCTTATGCATGGAATATAAGTGAGAACTTTAAAATTGTCAATCAATAGAAGAAAAATACGCCATATTTTTATGGCGTATTTTTGAGGAATAACCGACTGTTAAACTCTGAATTAGATATTTTCGTCGATGAATGCAGTCAATTTAGACTTAGGCACTGCACCGATTTGTTGTGCAACCACTTCGCCGTCTTTAAACATTAATAATGCAGGAATGTTACGGATGTTGTAGTTTACTGCAGTGGCTTCACATGCAGTTACGTCCACTTTAACAATTTTCACTTTACCAGCGTATTCTTCAGATAAAACTTCGAGTACAGGTGCAATGGCTTTACATGGTGCACACCAACCCGCCCAAAAGTCTACAAGTACAGGAGTTTCAGATTTTAAAACGTCTGCTTCAAAGTTGGCATCGGTAGTATTTACGATATTGCCTGACATGGATATTGCTCCAAAATATTTTAAAGATGTCATCTATGTCTATAAGTATTACATAGACATCTTATACAAAGTAGGGGAATAGGTAAATTTTCGATCTTAATTGTTAATTTGTCTAATTGATGCTCGCGATAACTGTAATCGGAAGGTTGAAATTGTCACACAACTGTCACAAATGTAGAAAAAATAATGTCTCAGTGAATTGTCATCATAAATGGCTTTTCAATTGTTTGTATGTGAATTAATCTAGGCACACTTCTGAATGAGTTTGTATGAATAATGTCTGATTTTTTAATTGATGAAGAATTACTTGCTGCCATTGATATGGGGTCAAACAGTTTTCACTTGGCGATTGCACGTGTCGATCATGGTGAAGTAAAAAAAGTAGCATCAATGTCAGAGAAAGTTCAGCTTGCGGCTGGGCTAGATGAAAATAAAAATTTAACCGAAGCCGCTCAACAGCGTGGCTTGGCGTGTTTGGCACGCTTTGTCGGACGTTTAAGCTCAGTTCAGCCTAATCGCTTGCGGATTGTTGCAACCAATGCTTTGCGCCAAGCGAAGAATGGTCAAGAATTTATTCAAAAAGCCGCAGAAATTTTACCCAAACCGATTGAAATCATCGCAGGTCGTGAAGAAGCACGTTTAATTTACCTTGGTGTTTCCCATACCATGGCAAATAGTGGGCGTCGTTTGGTGATTGATATTGGCGGTGGGTCAACTGAATTGATTATTGGTGAAGAGTTTGAACCGATCCATACTGAATCTTTGCAAATGGGGTGTGTGGCATTTACTAAAGCCTATTTTCCAAACGGTGAGATTAACCAAAAAGATTTTGATAAAGCAGTTGTTGCTGCACGTAAAGAACTCACTTCGATTGCCAACACTTATAAAGCTGAAGGTTGGGATACGGTAGTGGGTTCTAGTGGTACGATTAAAGCCTGTCGTCAAATTACGGTAAATATGGGCTGGAGTGATGATCAGGAAAATTTAACTCGTGAAGGTTTAGAAAAACTCAAAGATAAGATGCTGAAATATAAACATGTTTCAGACATGGAGTTTGAGGGCTTAAAGGAAGATCGTCGGGCGGTATTACCTGCTGGGTTAGCCATTTTATATGCAGTTTTTGAAATTTTAAATATCGATAAATTAGTCTATTCTGATGGTGCTTTGCGTGAAGGAGTAATGTACGATTTACTTGGACGTTTTCAACATGAAGATATCCGTGATCGCAGTGTTCAAGCCATGATCGGTCGTTATAGTGCAGATTTAAAGCAAGCACAACGTGTAGTCGATACAGCACAGCATTTATTTGATAGTGTGGCGACAGCACTGAATTTAAATAATGATGACAGTGACTTATTACGCCGTGCTGCGTATTTACATGAAATTGGTTTAGCCATTAGTCATAGCGGTTATCATAAACACAGTGCTTATTTATTACAGCATTCAGATATTCCTGGTTTTTCACAAATTGATCAAAATCATTTGTCACATTTGGTCGCTCATCATCGCCGAAAATTGCGTACAGATAGCAAAATTGATGTGATGAGAGTGGGCGGCTACAAGCTTATTTACTTATGTTTATTGCTGCGTCTTGCCGTTTTGCTGAATCACAGCCGTAGCGATGAGATGCTTCCTGCCATTGAATTAACGGTTAAGAATGAGCAACAATGGCAACTCAGCGTTTCTGGTGATGCCAAACAATGGCCATTGCTCGTTGCCGATTTGCATGATGAGCTACTGCAATTTAAGCATTGGGACATTGAATTGAATATTCAGTCGGAACAGTTTATCGATTAACACAAATTTCTCGGTGTAGGTCATCGGCGAATTAGGGATAATACTCGACTTATGAAAAATAAAGCTGCTCAATCTAAAGCTTGGAAAACGGTTCAAATTGCACGTCATCCAGAGCGTCCGCAATTTTTGGATTATGTAGGCGAAATTTTTACAGAATTTGATGCGTTACATGGCGATCGTGTGTTCGGTGACGATGGTGCTATGGTGGGTGGCTTAGCCCGTTTTAATGGTCAGCCTGTGATGATTGTAGGTCAACATCGTGGGCGTAGTACGCGTGAAAAGTTACAACATAATTTTGGGATGAGTAATCCTGAGGGTTATCGTAAATCACAGCGTTTGCTTGATATGGCGGAGCGTTTTAATCTACCTGTGTTTACTTTTATTGATACGATGGGAGCATATCCAGGCGTAGGTGCCGAAGAACGCGGTCAAGCAGAAGCGATTGCGACCAGCCTTGCGCAGCTTTCAAGTTTAAAAGTGCCTGTCATTGCAACAGTTTTAGGTGAGGGTGGTTCTGGTGGTGCATTAGGGATTGGTGTCGCTGACCGTGTGATTATGCTTTCACATAGTATTTATTCAGTGATTTCACCTGAAGGTTGCGCTTCGATTTTATGGAAAACGGCTGAAAAAGCTGAACAAGCCAGTGAAGCTTTAGCATTAACCGCAGATAAATTACAAAAACTCGGGATTGTAGAGTATGTGGTTGATGAAGGTGAAGGTGCACATTTACATCCATTCAAAGTGATGGAAGCTTTGAAAGATGTGTTAAAACAGGCGCTTGATGAATTACAACCGATGGATGCGCAGGAGCGATGCGAAGCACGTTACCAACGTTTGATGAAGTTTGGCAGCGACAATTTAGGGCTCGCTTCTTAAAACAATCTCAGCAATTTCAAAACAATACTCAATTTCTCATTGGATGCAGTGGCGGCATGGATTCCATGCTGTTGTTGTATCTTATGGCTATGCTTTGTCCCCAGCAGGTACGTGCCATTTATGTGAATCATCAACTTCAAGAAGTCAGTAATGATTGGGCAGATTTTGTTGCTGCACAATGTCAGTTTTTAAATATCCCTTATATTATTGAAAATGTTCAGGTTGCGAAAGGTAATCTCGAAAACCAAGCTCGAGAAGCACGTTATCAAGCTTATTTAACACATTTAAAAGATAATGAAATCTTAGTATTGGCACATCATCAGCAAGATCAAGCTGAAACACTGATGTTACGACTTCTGTCTGGTGCTGGCGTATCTGGTTTAGCCGCCATGAAAAGCTTGGATGTGCGTGAGCAGATGACTGTTTGGCGACCGCTTTTAGCGCTGAGCCGTGAGCAGATTTGCCAATGGGTAACTCAGAGTAATATCAATTATGTTGATGATCCCACCAATCTCGACACGTATTATGATCGGGCATGGTGTAGACAGGAACTTTGGTATATTTTGCAAAGTCGCTATCCAAAAATGCAGCAGGCTTTGGCGCGTACCAGTGAGTTGATGCAAGATGCAGACGAAATTTTGGCTGAGGTTTCACAGCAAGACTTAAGAGTTTGTGGAAATGCTGAATATTTAGATCTAGCAACCTTTCAAACATTATCACAAGCACGACAACGCCAACTTTTATCGGTTTGGATGAAAGGTGAAAGTAGTTATCGTCCTCCTTTTGAGATGGTACAACGTGTGCAAGATGAAGTGATTGCATCAAAAAATGATGCACAAGCTGCTTTGCATTTTAATCAATTTTATTATGTACGATTTCAAAATACTTTATATCGTTTGGCGGCTGCCACTTACCAAGCAAGTAAACAGGTGCCGCAGCAAAATATTAAACAAGTTTGTTGTGATCTCGGGCAAGATTTGACTTTGGCATCAGGTCAATTTCATATTCAAATAGAAAAAATCGGCTTATCTCCGACATTACTGAACAAAAAACTGACTTTGCAATATCGTGTAGGTGGCGAAAAAATTCATTTTTATGGGCGAGTGGGCGCATGGCCTTTAAAAAAAGCCATTCAAAACCAGCAAATTTTTCCGTGGTTGCGTCATACAATTCAAATATTGAGCATAGATAATGTTATGCTTGGTGTTTTTACACCGAAAGGTTTTTGGTTAGCACAATCAGACTATGTTGAAGTCGATGGTTGGCAGCCAAATTTAATGTCTTAGCGAGCAAAATCAAACGAGCGTAATTCATGAATGCAGCTTTAAATTGTAATATTACTTTCATTGGTGGTGGAAATATGGCACAAGCCCTCATCGGTGGCTTGATTACCCGTGGACTGCCTGCAACACGGATCACAGTGTCTGACCCAGTGGAAAAAATACGTGAATTATTACAAGAAAAAGACGTTCATGTAACAGATAATAATCGTGCTGCAATTGAAAATGCTGATGTTGTAGTTTTGGCAGTCAAACCTCAAGTTTTGGCAGGTTTGCTTAAACCGCTAAAAGGTTTATTTGAAAATAAATTGATTATTTCCATTGTTGCTGGGGCTGAAATTACCACCATTTCTGAGTTGACTGGTACTGATCGTATTGTACGTGTCATGCCAAATACGCCTGCGTTGGTACAAACAGGTGCACATGGTTTATTTGCAACTGAGAATGTGGCTGCCGTAGACCGTGAGTTGGCGAGTCAAGTTTTAGCTGCAACAGGTCTGACTATTTGGGTTAACTCAGAAGCACAAATCGATGCGGTGACTGCGGTTTCAGGTTCTGGTCCTGCTTACTTCTTCTATATGATGGAAAGTATGATCCGTGCAGGCAAAAATATGGGTTTGGATGAAAAAGTTGCAACAGCTTTAACTCTTCAAACCGCTTTGGGCGCTGCACAAATGGCAATTACCAGTTCAAATACACCTGCTGAATTACGCAAAAATGTGACTTCTCCAAATGGCACAACACAAGCGGCATTAGAAGTTTTTGATCGTGCACAAATTTCACAAAATATTCAAACTGCTTTGGCTGCAGCACAAAAGCGTAGTCAAGAGTTGGCACAAGAATTAAGTGATAGCACAAAATAACTCATTTAATTATTGATTTTATTTAGGAATATTCCGATATGGGTGCAAATTCTGCGCAGATTTTTGGCATTATTATTAACGTCGCAATTTTGCTTGTATTCTTTCGCTTTTTAATGCAGTTGGCAATGGTGAGTCCATATAATCCAGTGGTATTGTCTACAGTCAAAGCGACCAAAATTGTGGATGTTTTTAGTCGCATCTTCCCAACCGTTGCCAAAGGACGAGTGAATACGGCTGCATTGGCATTATTGATTATTCTGTATTTGTTGAAAATTTTTGGAATCATGTATTTACAAGGTGCTATGCCAAATAGCCCTGTACATCTTTTGATTTTGACTTTTGTCACGATGATTCAGGATTTGATTCGCTTCTGTCGTTATTTAATTTTTGCAACGATTATTTTGAGTTGGGTGGTGATGTTTACGCAGTCACGTTCCCCTTATATTGAGGTCATTCAAGAGCTTGCAGAGCCTTTACTTGCACCATTTCGTCGTATTATGCCAAATATGGGAATGATTGATCTTTCCCCGATTTTGGCGTTCCTTGCATTGTATATCGCTGAAATTTTAATGAATGAAGTTGCAAAGGTGTTATTAACAGGTTTGTAATTCAATGATTTAAATAAAAAAGGACTCGTAAGAGTCCTTTTTTATTGGTGATGGATGTTCATTTATTAAAACGCTGGAAAATCCCTCTCCCTTTACGAAATAGTATTTCTCATCTCCAGAGAGGAGAGGGAACTTATTTAAAGTTTAATGCGCCTCATCCCAATTGTTGCCTTTACCGACTTCTACCACCAAAGGCACAGTTAAGGTACACACTTTTTGCATCACATCCTGAATCTGTTTTGCCAATTCATCTGCAATCGCTTCATCCACTTCAAAAACCAATTCATCATGAACTTGTAGCAACAGTTTGGCTTGATCTTTTGGTAAGATTTTATCCACTTCGATCATTGCCATTTTAATGATTTCTGCTGCAGAACCTTGGAGCGGCGCATTGATCGCTGCACGTTCTGCTCCTTTACGTACCATCATATTACGAGCATCGATATCAGGTGTATATAAACGACGACCTGTGATGGTTTCGACATAGCCTTGTTCTAACGCCACTTGACGTGTACGTTGCATATACTCATAAATACCTGGGTAACGATGGAAATATCGTTTGATATACTCTTGCGATTCTTGACGAGTAAACCCTAACTGACGAATCAAACCAAATTCAGACATACCATAAAGTAGACCGAAATTGACGGCTTTGGCTTGGCGACGTTGATCATTAGTCACTTCTTCAAGTGCTACCCCCAACACTTCCGCTGCAGTACGACGATGCACGTCTTGACCATGGTTAAAAGCATGTACTAATGCTTCATCTTGGCAGAAATGCGCCATCAAACGCAGTTCGATTTGTGAATAATCGGCTGCAAGTAAAACCCGACCTTTGGGTGCAATAAACGCTTTACGGATTTGACGTCCAATTTCTTCACGCACAGGAATATTCTGTAAATTTGGATCCGTCGAGGATAAACGACCGGTTGCAGTCAATGCTTGATGGTAACTGGTATGCACACGATGGGTTTCAGGATTGGCTTGCTTGCTTAAACCTTCGGTATAGGTACTTTTGAGTTTGGTTAAACCACGGTATTCAATAATAAGTGCAGTAATTGGATGATCGATTTTTTCCAAAACTGCTTCAGATGTACTGTATTGACCTGTTGCTGTCTTTTTTCCACCTTTTAAGCCGAGCTTTTCAAATAACACTTCACCGACTTGCTTCGGTGAGCCAACATTAAAAGATTCACCCGCAATTTCAATAATTTGATTTTCAAGATTTTGAATAGTTTCAGCAAAATCAACACTGAGTTGATCCAAAAATGCCAAATTAAGTGCGATGCCATTTTCTTCCACTGAGGTCAAAACACTGGCAACTGGCATTTCAATATTATGCAAAATATTGCTCAGTTCAGGTATTTCTTTGAGCTTACGATCCAGCACTTCATATAAGCGATAAGTTACATGCGCATCTTCTGCTGCATAGTGTGCTGCTGTTTCAAGTTCAATTTGATTAAAGGTTTTTTGTTTAGCGCCTTTACCAGCGATTTGTTCAAAAGTGGTGGTCAAGTGGCTCAGATAAACCCGAGCGACATCATCCATACCGTGACGTGTTGCCACCGAGTTTAAAACATAGGACGCTAACATGGTATCAAAATACCAGCCTTGTAAATGAATGCCATGATTTTCAAAAATATGTGCATCGTATTTTAGGTGATGCCCAATTTTTTCAACTTTTGGGTCTTCTAAAATTGGTTTAATAAGTTGGATAATCTCATCACGATTCAGCTGTTCTGGTGCACCTTCATAATCATGGGCGAGCGGAATGTAGTAGGCATCATGCGCATCAAATGCAACAGAAAATCCAACCATTTCTGCCACACGATAATCTAAACTCGTGGTTTCAGTATCAATTGCAAAACGTTTTTCTGTACTTAAACGCTTGAAAAACTGCTCCCAATCCGTTTGGGTTAAAATGGTATGGTAAGTTGCTTGCCCTAATTGGTCATCCACACTACTGAGGTTGGCTTGGTCTTCCACAACCACGGCTTTATCTTCTGATGTTTGTTCGTTTTTTTCGATTTGTTTTGATGTCTGTTTATAAGTCGTGCCATTGGGATTATTTGGATGATCTAACGACTGTAACTGATTACGAAATTCGAGTTCGGTATATAGGCTGCGTAACGCTGCAACATTGGGTTCGCACAATTTCAAATCATCATAAGTCAAGCTCAGATCAAGGTCGATAATAATACTTGCCAGTTGATGATCAAGTTTAATGCCGTCTAGGTTTTCTTTGATACTCAGTCCAACCTTACCTTTGATATTGTCAGCATTGGCAATAATGTTTTGCAAATCACCATATTCATTTAGAAGTTTTGCAGCAGTTTTTGCACCTACCCCCGGAACACCTTTGATACCATCGGATGCATCCCCCATGAGTGTTAAATAATCAATAATTTGCTCAGGACGTACACCAAATTTTTCAATGACCCCTTCAATATTCATCGGTTTGTCTTTGAAGCTGTCTTCTAAGGTCACTTTTTCAGTCACCAACTGTGCCATGTCTTTGTCGCCTGTTGAGATCAACACTTGATGACCTGCTGCTTCAGCACGTTTGGCTAATGTACCAATAATGTCATCGGCTTCCGCACCCGGCAGCATATGCAAGGGAATACCTAAAGCACGAATCAAAGCATGTAAATAAGGAATTTGCTGTGCAAGTTCATCAGGCATACTTGGACGATCACCTTTATAAATGGGTGACAGCTCATGACGAAAAGTGGGTTCAGGCGTATCGAAAATTACAGCCATGTGGGTAGGTTGTACACGACGCATCAGTTTTTGAATGGCAGAAATCGCACCACGAATCGCATTGGTTTGTAAACCCGTTGAGGTTGTTAATGGTGGTAGTGCATGAAAGGCACGAAATAAAAAATATGAACCATCAACCAATACAAATGGTGGCATTGAAACATTCCTAATTCAAATAATAAGGCTTATTGTACGTGATTTTTCGCTATTGCGAAGTGACAACGGTGCTGCTTCTGTTACTGAATATCTGATGATTTTTGCGAAACAGCCGTTCAGGCTGTTGTATGATCACATCACTCAGGAAAGAGAAAACATAGATATGCCAAAAGGGCAAAGTGAAATTCGGATTATTTGGCTCATGGTACTGACCATCGTTGCTGTAGTAGCATGGTTTTTTGATCTAAAGGTGGTGACATATCTGTGTGGGCTCGCCTTTGTCATGAGTGTGATGCACTATGTCGATGCTTTACAACAACCTTTGACGAATCTTGCTACACAGCAACAGATTTCTGTGCAATTTACATCTAAAGTTCCACTTTATATTTCATCGATAGTCGCAATTATTGGAATGAGTTTGAATTGGAGTTGGCTGATAGGCTTAGGCTTGACCTGTTGGATTTTCTTTTTCTTGCGTTGGTTACGGCGACTGGAACGCTATGTGCAGCAGATTCAATCTCGTTTGCAGCATGTGGTAAGTCCAGTGGTATTACAGAATGATCTGAACACCGCAACATCACCGCCTTCACATTCTAGCCACTCTGAAATCACTTTGCTTGAGCAAATCAAACAATGGATTTTTCAAGGCAATCCCGTGTTAAAAGTGGCTGTTTTAGTCCTTGTCGTTGGCATAATTTTACTTTTACGCTTTGCGACGGAACATTGGCAACTGAGCTTGGCTGTAAAACTCGCTCTCGTGGCAGCCGTAAGTTTAGTGGTTACAGGTTTCGGGGTATTTTTACAGCGTAAAAATCGTAGCTTCTCCTTAGCACTTGAAGGTTTGGGCTTGGCTGGATTGTTTCTGACCTTATTTTTTGCCTATTACAATCACATCATTCCTCATATTTATAGCGCAAGTTTGTATTTTGCCGTGATTATGCTGCTGACTTTGTACCTCAGTTTAAAACAACAAAGTATTGAGTTAGCATTAATGGCAATGATAATTGCAGCAGCAGCGCCTTTCACTTTGCCTGTACGCGATGCAAATGCTGTTGAGTTTGTTGCCTATTATTTGGTAATTAATGTCTGTGTGGCGATCTTAACTACATTACGCCCTTGGAAAATCCTTAATCAAATCGCATTTTTAATGACTGTGATTGTGGCAGGAAGCTATGCTTTTGTTCATGGTCACTTACAAGAGCGAGATACTTTAGCGCTGTTGGTTAGCGCACATACAGCAGTATTTATTTGGCTTGGTTTTCGTTTTAGTCAGTTATTAGCAAAACAAGATGTTGAACAGTTTAAGCTTAAACCTGCGTTGGATATTGCACTGATTTTTGGTGCACCGATTGTGGGTTATATTTTCTTATATCTGATGTATTTTGAAAAAACTTTGTGGCAAGCTGGTCTAAGTTTAGCTTTTGCAGCATTGTTTGCGGTTTTATATAGTTTAGCCAAACGTAATCAATCGGTATATTTGATCTCACAAAGTTATTTTAGTTTAGCGCTGATTTTTATCAGTTTAATTCCACCGATTTTGCTTGAAAATGAATGGAGTGTCATTGGTTGGGCAATAGAGGGCGTATTGATTTTTGTATTTGCGCTTTATCGTCATTCAACGATTAGTCGCTATTTGGCAATTGCATTATTGATTGTTGCAGGTTTATTCAGTTTATATTATTGGGTGGATTTGGCTTATTTCCCAACGACGATGTATTGGCTGCTTAGCCTAAGTTATGTCGCTGTTGTGGTGATTGCCAATACGCATGAAAAATTTCAAAAACAAATCACGAGTTCGACGATTGCCTTTTTCAGTCTGCTGTTGATTGCTGCGACCAGTATGTTGTTGCTTCTGTTATTGGATTATTTTGATGGACAGCATCAGTATGTATTGGCTTTACTCGGTGTGAGTTTGACTTATGTAGTGCTCAATGAAGTGTTATTGCGCTGTAAAGCCACATGGTCTTGGCTGATTCCAAAATGGGTCGGAGTGATTCCACTGTATTTTTTTGCGCTAATTTTTGTGATAAATCGCAGTCACTTGGGTGAAATTGTTTGGCATTCGCAATTTGAGCGTCTAGGTATGGCGATTGCAGGAATTCTGCTCAGTGTACTATGGTTACGACCATCGGCAAGTGTCAAACTTGAAAAAGAGTGGGTGAGTTTGGGGACTTTGCTGAGCTTGGCTTTGACTAGTTTGAGTCTTGTGCCAACTATGCCCTATATCAGTATCATGATTTTACCTTTGGTATTTTGTGCGTGGTGTTATTCTCAAAAGCAAAATCCAGACTGGAGAATATTTTGGCAAACGCGCAGTAGTTTAGCTTTAGTGTTGCTATGGATAATTTGCTCACAGCTTTTTTCACAACACGCCTTTGAATATTATGTATTGCCTGTGTTGAATCCATTTGACTTGATCAGTATTGCGATTTTGGCTGGTTTTATTTGGATGCTGAGTTTACAACTCGAGCAAGATATGGATCGGGGAGTTATTGCAGTTTTATCTGTGCTGAGCGTATTGTGGTTAAGTAGTTATGTGGTACTACGTGCATTGCATATCTATTTTCAAACACCCTATAACGAACTGGCGATTTGGGGAAATGCGACCATTCAACTGAGTTTTACGTTGCTTTGGGTCAGTTTGGCTTTTGTTACGATGAATTATGCCAGTCAAAAACATTTGCGACCTTTATGGATCTTGGGTGGCAGTATTTTAATGTTGGTGACTTTAAAATTGGTATTACTCGACTTGTCCCACATTGGTACATTGACCCGTGTAATTTCGTTTCTTGGTGCTGGTTTTGTGATGTTAATCATTGCCTATATTGCCCCGATTCCTGAGGCTGAGTCTAAAGCTTTAAAATCTTAAATTTTAGATTGATTTATAAACGTCCTTCCGCTTTGAACAATGTAACACATTGCTCGATAAGAGGAAGGATTTTAATAAATTCTCTATTTTACTTGTTATCCATCATCATAATCGTTTGTCTTGTTTTTTCTCTAATTTCACTTCTTGTTCATTGGCATAGGTATCAACATCTTCATCTCTGGTGCTAGTCACATGCGTATCAGGTCGATCTACAAAACCAATTTTCGGCACAGGAATTTCAATATGACGCTCAACAAAACGGTTACGAATCAATTCATGAATTTCATCTTTTACTTGTAAATAGTTACTTTGCTTACACCACAACGCAAAAAGAATTTCGATAGAAGACTCACCAAAAGCTGACACAGTCACACGCGGTTTAGGATCTGCCAAAACCAGTGGATAAGCATTCGCAACATTAATTAAAACCTCACGCACCTTATTGATGTCTTCATTAAAATTAATGGCTACTGTAATGGAGAGACGTCGAATCGGAAATTTTGACAGATTATGTACAGGCGCTCGAATCAATTGCTCATTCGGTAAACGTACATAGACATTATCCATGGTTAATAATTTAACAGACAATAAATCAATGGAAATAACTTCACCTTCAATGGTATGCCCACGAATTAAAGTGATTTGAATGGTATCCCCGACCTCAAAAGAACCTTCACCAATCAAAAATAGACCACTAATTAAGTTAGATGCTGAAGTTTGTGAAGCAAAACCCAAAGCAACCGTTAAAATCCCTGCCGCCCCTAAGAACACGCTCAGTTTGAAGCCAGCTTCTTTTAAACTCGCCATGATAAAGATCATGAAAATAAAGTAAAAAATACCACGTCGCCATACTAAGCGTTGATGGGCATTAAAGCGAAAACCAATAGTACGGATAAATGTATTGGATACCACACGTGCTAAGATAAAACCGACAAAACATAATGCGATAGCCACAGCGATTTCACTTACACGATCAACATTAATATTGGTGAAAATGCTTTTTAAGCTATTTACAATGTCTTTGGGAATATTGGATTCAGCCATACATAATTACCTCATCCCATTAAAAAAATGAATCAAACATATTAAATAATGCACCGCCTGGCGCGCGTGGAGGATGTACATAGCTAACCTCACCGGCTAAAGGTGGGGTGCGACTCTCAATTTTAACGCGTGCAGGACGATCATCGCCTTCATAAATAACTTTGATTTGGGAGGTCCAAAGACGTCCTGTACTTTCACTATAAAATAAAGGTAGTGCAGGAACAGGGACATTCATTCGATCAAAACGCAATTGATGATGACTAATATTATGAAAATCAATTGGGGTCACGGCACGAAAGGCACGGGGGCGCAATAAGTTGAGTTCAGTACGACCATCCACAGAAGTGGCATAGCACATTTCACCATTACGATGGTCAGGTCCAAACCAAGTGTCTTTGGGTAAAATCACAGGAATATCAAATAACGGTTCTTTTTGCGCTTGTACAAAACCTGATACCCAAAGCGGTGTGCTGATATATAAGGTTCCTCGTTGTCCTGCGGGAATATAAATTGGGTCGACAGGGCGAATCACCACAGAGCGGTCTGCTAAACGTGGCATAATTTGAAAGGTATTATGCGTTTCTCGAAACATATAACGTTCGACGTGTACAGGCTGTGGAAAGCCAAAGTTGACATCATGGATGCAGTGCCATTGTTGTTCATAGTCGTATTGCATTTGTGGGCGATAATATTCAAGTCGCCATTCTTGCAAACCACGTGTTAAACGCATCATCATTGAACCAAATTGCCAAGCTTTGGCTTGATTTAGCTCAAATTTTTCTTCTCCCCACCATTTTAGATCAGGAAGTTCAGGTTCTAAATGTTCATTTTTTATGGACAAGGCTGTTTATTCCTCTGATCATTTCTTTAAAAAACAGACTTCACGCTGTCATGCGCTTAGAGTACACTCAAAACAATTTTAATCATTCATATAAGTTGTAATGCAAGTCCTTAAACAATTACAAATACCCTATAGCTTTGCAAAACGACACGGCGTGCTATTGCGTTATGAAGGCGATCAAGTTTTTATTATTCGTCGTGAAAATACTGCTCAAATTGCCATTCAAGAAGCACGTCGCTATTTAGGACGACCTGCACATCATCAACTGTGTACTGAAACCGAGTTTAATCAACTACTGAGCTCCAGTTATGCGGGTGAAACAGGTGAATCTCAGCAAGTCGCAGCAGGTTTAGAAGATCATCCTGATTTACTTAGTTTAGCAGATCAAGTTCCTGAAACAGAAGATTTAATGGATCAGGAAGATGATGCACCGATTGTTCGTTTAATTAATGCGTTATTGTCTGAAGCGATCCGTGTCGGTGCGTCTGATATTCATATTGAAGCCTTTGAAAAGAAATTATCCGTGCGTTTACGTGTGGATGGTCAGTTACGTGAGATCGTACAACCACGCCGTGAACTTGCACCGTTGTTGGTATCACGTATTAAAGTCATGGCAAAACTGGATATTGCCGAAAAGCGTATTCCTCAAGATGGGCGTATTTCCTTACGTTTGGCAGGGCGTGAAGTGGATGTTCGTGTATCGACTTTGCCATCGTCACATGGTGAGCGTGTCGTGATGCGTTTGCTTGATAAACAAGCAGGACGTTTGAATATGACGCATTTGGGTTTAATGCCAAATGATTATGAACGTTTGACACAATTGGTACATCGCCCACATGGGATTATTTTGGTGACTGGTCCTACAGGTTCAGGTAAAACTACGACACTTTATGCAGCTTTATCAGACTTAAATGATGGTTCTAAAAATATTCTCACGGCTGAAGATCCGATTGAATATCAGCTTGAAGGGATTGGACAGACACAAGTCAACACCAAAGTAGATATGACTTTTGCACGTGCGTTGAAAGCGATGCTCCGTCAAGATCCTGATGTGGTGATGGTGGGGGAGATTCGTGATCTTGAAACAGCTGAAATTGCGGTTCAGGCATCTTTAACAGGTCACTTGGTCTTATCGACATTGCATACCAATACGGCTATTGGTGCGGTGACACGTTTAAAAGATATGGGCATTGAACCCTTTTTATTATCGAGTTCTTTGATTGGGGTAATTGCACAGCGTTTGGTGAGAACGATTTGTTCGCATTGTCATACATGGCGTGAAGCGGATGATTTTGAAAAGGAAATATTTAAGCCAGTTTCAAATGCGACAGATTTAAAACTTCCTGTGCCAAATGGTTGTGATCATTGTTCGCATACTGGGTTTACTGGTCGTACAGCGATTTATGAAATTGTGCCGATAGATGAGCAAATGCGTCGTTTGATTCATGGTAATGCTGCGGAATATGAGCTTGAGGAATATGCACGTCGTGATGCAGGTTCGATTCGTGATGATGGTTTGCGTAAAGTCTTGGCAGGTAAAACGACGATGGAAGAAGTTTTACGTGTAACCAATGAAGCCGTAGAATAATAAAAACATAATTTATTTTTTGTTTTTTAGGAGGATGTGTTGAATATTCAGTTTGATTATTTAAGAAACATGAGCCAGCAAGATATTATTGAACTGAATACGAATGAACATGTCCTCAAACACATGCCTTTAGCCCGTGGTATTGTTTTTGATGAAGAGCAATGTATTGCGTGGGTCAAAGCAAAAGAACAACAGTGGATTAAATATGGTTATGGTCCTTGGGCATTTGTTGTTGATGGCAAATTTGCAGGTTGGGGCGGTTTGCAATATGAAGAGGGAGACGCTGATTTAGCATTAGTACTACATCCTCGGTATTGGGGCTTAGGTAAAACAATTTTTCATAAGATTTTAAAAAAAGCTTTTACTGAAATGGGCTTTGAATCAATAACTATTTTATTGCCTCCTACTAGAAAAAAGTTGGAAGCTATTTATTCGCTAGGATTTGAATTCGATGGAGAAGTGACGATAAATGATGAGCGTTTTATACGGTATAGATTGTATAAGTCAGTATCGATATAACTTAGCTTTATATCATGCTCCCTAGACGTCATTAAAAATTGTTGGAGAATGAAATTTAAAAAATCATAACCAGTCACAAAAATAACTACAAAATCAATGCCATGAAATATAAGCTAATCTAAGATAGATAAAAGAAGGGTTAAGATAAGGCGTATTATGACGAGTTACTCAATAGGTATAGATCTGGGTGGAACCAAATTATTAATTCTATATGACCAAATTGAAGAAAGGTTTGATACTGGTGTCTCGTTTACCCCTGAAAAATTAATATCACACCTTAGGTCTTTTATTTTACGACATAAAATTCAGCCAAAAAGTATAAGTTTAGCCGTACCAGGATTGGTGGCTGAAGATGAGTATATTGTTAATTGTGATGTTCTTCCTCACTTTACGGGGTGGCGAGCGAAAAATGCTCTAGAGTTATTTTGCAGTAAGGTAATGATATTGAATGACGTAAAAGCTGCTATGTATGAGGAACTTTATGAGCGTTTAGATCATACCACCAGTGGTATCATTATAAGTGGTACTGCTATTGGCGCTACCTTTATTATAAATGGCAAACCTTTGTTGGGAGCGAGTGGTTGGGCAGGAGAATTAGGGTATTTGCCTCTTCAATGTAATGCAGAAGTGAAGCGACTAGATGAAATTGCAAGTGGTTTAGCGATATCAAAATTCTGCAATCTAACCCCATCGAATCTTGCCATACGAGCCAATAATGGAGATTTGGAAATTTTAACTGCGATAAGAGAAGCGGGAACATTTTTGGGACTTGGGATAGCCGCAGTAATTAATCTTTTAAATCCATCATTGCTCTTGATTGGAGGGAGAACAACTGAATTACCAGGTTATTTAGAGTCCGCTTTCATAAGTGCTAAGCAAAACACTCTTTCGGAACTTTGGCAGGACTGCCATCTCTCAAAAGTCAAAGCAGGAAGAAAAGTGGTTGCATTAGGCGCTATACGTGCAGCTGAGAAAAAGTTTTATTAGTTTTATATCAACAATGTTAAATTAATTGATATTTCTAAATGTGTTAAGAATCTCTATCTTTCTTCGGCGATCTAAATCTTATAGTTAAAGTCTTGCTAATACTGAACGAGTTTTCGATGTTGCATCAAAGGCATGGAGGCACGTATTTTTTCTTGTTCAGCTAAATCAAAAGGTACTGTTAAAAGTTGAGCACCTTCTTGAGCAGTAATTTGCAAAATTTGCCCACGGCTATTGGTTGCACCTGCATGTCCCCAAGTTTGACGCTTTTCACCATGCCAACCTTGTTGTGCTGCACCTAAAACCTGACATTGACTGTCCATCGCACGTGCTTGTAGTAGTAACTTCCAGTGCATTTCACCTGTAGTATAGGTAAAAGCCGCAGGCGCAGTTAAAATATTGGCACCTTGCGAACGTAGGGTTAAAGCCAATTCGGGAAAACGTAAATCATAACAGACCATCAAGCCGATATTGCCAAAAGGGGTTTTCGCCACAACCACATCGCTACCAGGTTCAAAGAACTTGGATTCTTGATAACCCCCCACCGAATCACCGACTTGCACATCAAACAAATGAATTTTGTCATAACGTACTTCAGTACGTTCAGGGCTGATACATAAGCTTACCGTACGCACCCGACCATCTGAAATCGTCGAACCATCAGGACGGAAAGGGCAAGGCAAAGTGCCTGCAACAATCCAAATTTGATACTGAGCAGCAAGATGCTCTAAACGCTGTTGAAACTCTTCAAAACGTTCAGCCGTTTCTCGTTGTTTCCCAGCGGCAAAGCATACAAAGTTTTCAGGGAAAACGATTAAAGATGCACCATTTGCTTTACTTTGTTGTATCAACGACTCAGCCACACCGAAGTTTGCTTCAATGTCATTTTGTGAGTTCATTTGAACAACAGAAAGTAAAGTCATTGTTTTTCCTTATTTTAGCTAAGCGTTATGCTGTGGCTCAGTGTCAGATGCACATTCCATATCATCTTGCTGTTTTTCGAGTTGTTTGACCAATGGCTCAAACATATTTTGATTATTCTTATTGAGTTTCATTAAAGTTTTATGAGCATCTAAAACGGTCGTCAACATCGTGCTGTGATTTACATTATCATCGAGCAATGCCTGCGTACAGACAGTTGGATCACCGCAATAATTTAAGATGACAAAAACCTGCCCTAAGCCCATGCTATTGGCAAGCGTAGTGATGTCAGGATTTGTGGATAACATAACAGCTTGGATGTGATGGGCTTGTTTGAGCTTTAAGCCTAACTTTGCCAGTACACCTAAAACTGTACTATCTATAAATGTGGTTTGGGTTAAATCAACAATAGCGCCAACGACGTTTTCTTGTTGTTCAATCCGTGCCAAAAGTTTGTCTAAGCTTATACAAGATTGGGCTCGCACTTCACCAATGAGTTTGAAAATATGCGTTCCATTCAAGCTTGCATATTCAACATGACCTGTTGACATATAAATGCCATTTGCAGAGAAGGATTGGAAAATTATCACATAGCGCAACTCTATACTCAAGTATTGATGCGTTAGAGAATAGTCTATATTTGATTAAATTATTGAATTTTAACTTAATTCATTCTGCGTAAACTCAGAATAGCAATATCATCAGCAACGTGATTTGGTGTCTTGAATGATTGATTTTGCAAATGATAGACCAATTGTGAGAACTGTTCATTTAGACCACCCTTATAGGGCTCAAGTGCACCATCAGAACAAATAATAAAACGTGCATGACGATTTAAGACCAATTCAAATTCTTCAACCTCAAGGTCTTCCGTTAAGCCCAAAGGAAAGCTACTGGTATTTAATACACGAGGTGCTTGATTTGGCTCAAAAATAATCGGAGGAGGGTAATGCCCAGCACTAGACCATTTTAGGGCATGGGTTTCTAGGTTTAAAACACCCACGATCATGGTGATGTGTTTTTCAATATTTTCCTGTACCAACATTCCATTCAGTTTTTTGATCAATTCACGTGGTGTTTTAGAACGACCATGAAAAGCAGCCATCCATGAAGTAAGTAAAGAGCTGGTTACGCCATGACCTGAAACATCAGCTAAATAAAAAATAATTTCTTTATCGCTAATTTTCCAATAGTCATACCAATCACCTGATAAATAAGCCGAAGGCTTAAATAAAGTTTCTACCTTGTAGTTTTGTAGTTCAATTGGGTTGGGTAAAAGTTTCTTTTGTAATTCTGCAGCAGACGGTAAATCACGACTGTCTTGATTACGCTTATATTGTGCATCAATTTTTAATAAAGAATGTTCAGGATGGGCAGGTAGTCGTGTCCAAATCCAACCTGCTAAAGCACCAAGTTCCCAGGCTTGAGAAAGTGCAGTACCTTCATTTTCAAAAGCAATTGCAACCGTTGGAAGATTCCATTGATGTTGTAAATAATCTTGTACATCCGCAATCGCAATCACAGTGGGATCATATAAATGAATATCTTCAATGTTGATCATTTGCAGACTCGGAAGCGCATTTAGGACTTGGTCTAAATTGGGTATGGTGCGAGTGGGCTGAATGAAATACATAAAGTTAATCAATAATCCTAAAGTAAAACTTATGATGCTGAATACAAATATATGGTAGACGATGTAAATATGATAACCAAGAGGTGTTGAGCACTCTAAAGAGCGATCAACACCAAAGATTTTTTACAAAATATGTTTAAATATGCTCGAAATTATTGTTCGCTATCTATTGTTTCATCATCAGCTACATCATCAACAAAAGAAATCGCTTCAGCATCTAAGCCTTTTTTCTTTGCAATATTATAGCCTTGACGCTGTAAATAAATATCACGAATAGCTGCATATCTATCACCTTGTAATGCACTTTCAAACTCTAATAAACGGGAACGGGCATTAATACCACCCATTAGGCGATTACCCCAGATGTAACCATCTTGATCTGAATTATCGACCATATAAGTCAACGGGTTTGCATAACTTTCAGCAACGTAATCTAAAGAGTTACGCAAAGTACTTGGACCAAAGAGTGGCAACATTAAATAAGGACCACTTGGCACACCATAATAACCTAGGGTCGTCCCGAGCGTTTCATCTTCATTTGGCATGCCTAAACGTTTTGCTGGGTCGGCCAGACCTAAAGAGGTTACAGTATTGATCGTAAAGCGTCCTAAAGTTTTAGCTGCACGTTTAAAACGCCCTTGAGCCAATTGATTGACTGCATTCCATGGTTCACTGAGGTTTTTACGGAATGAACTATAAGAGCCACGAACATCTTGGGGGATTTTTTCAGAATATTGTACAGCCAATGGACGAGCAATGTGGCGATCTAACATATCATTAAAAGCATAAATTTCACGATTCAATGGCTGTAGTGGATCTTTTACTTCATCTGCTTGGGCAGCATTGGCATTTACTTTTAGGTTATCTACTTTGACATTCTTTAATTCTTTTAAAGCATCCAGACGAGGATGTTTACTATCAACAGTTGAGTCTGCCTCAATTCCAGTTTGAATATCCTCTACACTTTCATCTGCTTGAGTGAGAGTATTGTTTAAAGATGCATCTTGAGCAAATGCATTTGAGGTCAAGCCTATGCACAGCATACTTGCCCATAAAAAATTTAAACGATGCATATGAATCCTTGATTGAAGTCAATGAAACGAAATAGTGAAATCACGTAGTCACATTTAGTTTTCAGAATAAATCTATTCTAACAGCAGTTCATTGCGATGTATTTAACCAAAAACATTTAAAAAATGTAAAAAAAATGCTGTTTAGCTTAAAAAAACAACGCTTAGGCATAAAATTAATAAATTTTCTCAATAAATTTAAAAAAGGGGTTGCGTCTGTTTTGAAATACTGTAGAATGTACATCCATCGGCGGTGATGAAGATTAAAACTTCTGATAAAACAGTGACTTAGTATTAAATGATTAAGTTGGGTTTTAGAAAGAAGGGTTAAAAATAATTTTCATTACATGTTGACTTTCTACTTTAAGAGAGTAATATAGCCGACCTAGCTTGATGCTGATGAAGCATTAAGAAGATCATTAAGAGTATATGAAGAACAACTTGTGTGGATTTTTACTGATTGATTAATCGAAATATTATCATTGATTGATTGGTTTAAATTACTCGAAGTTTATTTGAGAGAATTTGTCAGTAATTGATGAGCCAGAATTGGTGTCTTATTCTATAATAAAGGCACAAATGATTTTAACTGAAGAGTTTGATCATGGCTCAGATTGAACGCTGGCGGCAGGCTTAACACATGCAAGTCGAGCGGGGTGAGTTACTTCGGTAACTGACCTAGCGGCGGACGGGTGAGTAATACTTAGGAATCTGCCTATTAGTGGGGGACAACGTTCCGAAAGGGACGCTAATACCGCATACGCCCTACGGGGGAAAGGAGGGGATCACTTGTGACCTTTCGCTAATAGATGAGCCTAAGTCGGATTAGCTAGTTGGTGGGGTAAAGGCCTACCAAGGCGACGATCTGTAGCGGGTCTGAGAGGATGATCCGCCACACTGGGACTGAGACACGGCCCAGACTCCTACGGGAGGCAGCAGTGGGGAATATTGGACAATGGGGGGAACCCTGATCCAGCCATGCCGCGTGTGTGAAGAAGGCCTTATGGTTGTAAAGCACTTTAAGCGAGGAGGAGGCTCCTATAGATAATACCTATAGAGAGTGGACGTTACTCGCAGAATAAGCACCGGCTAACTCTGTGCCAGCAGCCGCGGTAATACAGAGGGTGCGAGCGTTAATCGGATTTACTGGGCGTAAAGCGTACGTAGGCGGCTTTTTAAGTCGGATGTGAAATCCCCGAGCTTAACTTGGGAATTGCATTCGATACTGGGAAGCTAGAGTATGGGAGAGGATGGTAGAATTCCAGGTGTAGCGGTGAAATGCGTAGAGATCTGGAGGAATACCGATGGCGAAGGCAGCCATCTGGCCTAATACTGACGCTGAGGTACGAAAGCATGGGGAGCAAACAGGATTAGATACCCTGGTAGTCCATGCCGTAAACGATGTCTACTAGCCGTTGGGGCCTTTGAGGCTTTAGTGGCGCAGCTAACGCGATAAGTAGACCGCCTGGGGAGTACGGTCGCAAGACTAAAACTCAAATGAATTGACGGGGGCCCGCACAAGCGGTGGAGCATGTGGTTTAATTCGATGCAACGCGAAGAACCTTACCTGGTCTTGACATAGTAGAAACTTTCCAGAGATGGATTGGTGCCTTCGGGAATCTACATACAGGTGCTGCATGGCTGTCGTCAGCTCGTGTCGTGAGATGTTGGGTTAAGTCCCGCAACGAGCGCAACCCTTTTCCTTACTTGCCAGCATTTCGGATGGGAACTTTAAGGATACTGCCAGTGACAAACTGGAGGAAGGCGGGGACGACGTCAAGTCATCATGGCCCTTACGACCAGGGCTACACACGTGCTACAATGGTCGGTACAAAGGGTTGCTACCTAGCGATAGGATGCTAATCTCAAAAAGCCGATCGTAGTCCGGATTGGAGTCTGCAACTCGACTCCATGAAGTCGGAATCGCTAGTAATCGCGGATCAGAATGCCGCGGTGAATACGTTCCCGGGCCTTGTACACACCGCCCGTCACACCATGGGAGTTTATTGCACCAGAAGTAGGTAGTCTAACCGCAAGGAGGACGCTTACCACGGTGTGGTCGACGACTGGGGTGAAGTCGTAACAAGGTAGCCGTAGGGGAACCTGCGGCTGGATCACCTCCTTAACGAAAGATTGACGATTGGTAAGAATCCACAACAAGTTGTTCTTCATTGATGTATCTGAGGGTCTGTAGCTCAGTTGGTTAGAGCACACGCTTGATAAGCGTGGGGTCACAAGTTCAAGTCTTGTCAGACCCACCATTCTGACTAACAAAATATTTGAATGAGAGTTTAAGTATTGAATGCAGGAAATTAGATATATTGGTCTTAAGCTGGGGACTTAGCTTAGTTGGTAGAGCGCCTGCTTTGCACGCAGGAGGTCAGGAGTTCGACTCTCCTAGTCTCCACCAAGTACTTTCAAGAGTACGAGCTAAAATAGATTATAGAAATTAATGAATTTGATGAAAATTGAATTGATTAATTTCTGTGATTTATCACAGTTTACTACGTGCTGACGAGGCAGTAGTTAATCATTAACAGAATATATTTGAGTTGAAATAAATTGTTCATACTCGTTTCAATTAAACATAAGAATATGACACGCAAGTGACATGTTTGAATGTTTGAAAGAAATTGAGTTACTAGCGATAAAACTGAATCAAGCGTTTTGGTATATGAATTTAGATTGAAGCTGTACAGTGCTTAAGTGCACAGACAACAAACTGTAGGTTTGATAAATATGAATATTTATTAAATTGTCTTAATCCTACTTGTAGGGATTAACGACTGTTTGGGGTTGTATAGTCAAGTAATTAAGTGCATGTGGTGGATGCCTTGGCAGTCAGAGGCGATGAAAGACGTAATAGCCTGCGATAAGCTTCGGGGAGGCGGCAAATATCCTGTGATCCGGAGATTTCTGAATGGGGAAACCCACTTACCATAAGGTAGGTATCGCATGATGAATACATAGTCATGCGAGGCGAACGAGGGGAAGTGAAACATCTCAGTACCCTTAGGAAAAGAAATCAATTGAGATTCCCTCAGTAGCGGCGAGCGAACGGGGATCAGCCCATTAAGTTATATGTGTTTTAGCGGAATGCTCTGGGAAGTGCAACCGTAGAGGGTGATAGTCCCGTACACGAAAGGGCACATATAATGATGACGAGTAGGGCGAGGCACGTGAAACCTTGTCTGAATATGGGGGGACCATCCTCCAAGGCTAAATACTCCTGACTGACCGATAGTGAACCAGTACCGTGAGGGAAAGGCGAAAAGAACCCCTGTGAGGGGAGTGAAATAGATCCTGAAACCGCATGCATACAAGCAGTGGGAGCCGACTTGTTCGGTGACTGCGTACCTTTTGTATAATGGGTCAGCGACTTATATTCAGTAGCAAGGTTAACCGAATAGGGGAGCCGTAGAGAAATCGAGTCTTAATAGGGCGCATAGTTGCTGGGTATAGACCCGAAACCGGGTGATCTATCCATGAGCAGGTTGAAGGTTGGGTAACACTAACTGGAGGACCGAACCCACTGTCGTTGAAAAGCCAGGGGATGACTTGTGGATAGGGGTGAAAGGCTAATCAAACTCGGTGATAGCTGGTTCTCCCCGAAAGCTATTTAGGTAGCGCCTCGGACGAATACCATTGGGGGTAGAGCACTGTTTCGGCTAGGGGGTCATCCCGACTTACCAAACCGATGCAAACTCCGAATACCAATGAGTACTATCCGGGAGACAGACTGCGGGTGCTAACGTCCGTAGTCAAGAGGAAAACAATCCAGACCGCCAGCTAAGGTCCCAAAATCTATATTAAGTGGGAAACGATGTGGGAAGGCATAGACAGCTAGGAGGTTGGCTTAGAAGCAGCCACCCTTTAAAGAAAGCGTAATAGCTCACTAGTCGAGTCGGCCTGCGCGGAAGATGTAACGGGGCTAAAATATAGTACCGAAGCTGCGGATGTATACTATGTATACGTGGTAGGGGAGCGTTCTGTAAGCCGATGAAGGTGGATTGAGAAGTCTGCTGGAGGTATCAGAAGTGCGAATGCTGACGTGAGTAACGACAAAACGGGTGAAAAACCCGTTCGCTGAAAGACCAAGGGTTCCAGTCCAACGTTAATCGGGGCTGGGTGAGTCGACCCCTAAGGCGAGGCCGAGAGGCGTAGTCGATGGGAAATTGGTTAATATTCCAATACTTCTGTGTAATGCGATGAGAGGACGGAGAAGGTTAAGTCAGCCTGGCGTTGGTTGTCCAGGTGAAAGGTTGTAGGCATGTATCTTAGGCAAATCCGGGGTACTCTATGCTGAGAACTGATAGCAAGCTGTACTTGTACAGTAAAGTGGCTGATACCATACTTCCAAGAAAAGTCTCTAAGCTTCAGTTACACAGGAATCGTACCCGAAACCGACACAGGTGGTCAGGTCGAGTAGACCAAAGCGCTTGAGAGAACTCTGCTGAAGGAACTAGGCAAAATGGTACCGTAACTTCGGGAGAAGGTACGCTGCCGGTGGTGATAGAACTTGCTTCTTGAGCTGCTGGCAGCCACAGAAACTAGGCCCCTGCAACTGTTTATTAAAAACATAGCACTCTGCAAACACGAAAGTGGACGTATAGGGTGTGATGCCTGCCCGGTGCTGGAAGGTTAATTGATGGGGTTAGCGTAAGCGAAGCTCTTGATCGAAGCCCCAGTAAACGGCGGCCGTAACTATAACGGTCCTAAGGTAGCGAAATTCCTTGTCGGGTAAGTTCCGACCTGCACGAATGGCATAATGATGGGGGCGCTGTCTCCAGCAGAGACTCAGTGAAATCGAATTCGCCGTGAAGATGCGGTGTACCCGCGGCTAGACGGAAAGACCCCGTGAACCTTTACTGCAGCTTGACATTGAACTTTGATCTTACTTGTGTAGGATAGGTGGGAGGCTTTGAAACCGAGACGCTAGTTTCGGTGGAGCCAATCTTGAAATACCACCCTGGTAATATTGAGGTTCTAACTCTGTCCCGTTATCCGGGACGAGGACCATGTCTGGTGGGTAGTTTGACTGGGGCGGTCTCCTCCTAAAGAGTAACGGAGGAGTACGAAGGTGCGCTCAGCGTGGTCGGAAATCACGCGTAGAGTATAAAGGCAAAAGCGCGCTTAACTGCGAGACCCACAAGTCGAGCAGGTACGAAAGTAGGTCTTAGTGATCCGGTGGTTCTGTATGGAAGGGCCATCGCTCAACGGATAAAAGGTACTCTGGGGATAACAGGCTGATACCGCCCAAGAGTTCATATCGACGGCGGTGTTTGGCACCTCGATGTCGGCTCATCTCATCCTGGGGCTGAAGCAGGTCCCAAGGGTATGGCTGTTCGCCATTTAAAGAGGTACGCGAGCTGGGTTTAGAACGTCGTGAGACAGTTCGGTCCCTATCTACCGTGGGCGCTGGAAATTTGAGAGGATCTGCTCCTAGTACGAGAGGACCAGAGTGGACGAACCTCTGGTGTACCGGTTGTGACGCCAGTCGCATCGCCGGGTAGCTATGTTCGGAAGGGATAACCGCTGAAAGCATCTAAGCGGGAAGCCTACCTCAAGATAAGATTTCCCCGAGGCTTTATGCCTCCTAAAGAGCCGTTCAAGACTAGGACGTTGATAGGTTGGATGTGGAAGTACGGCGACGTATGAAGCTGACCAATACTAATTGCTCGTGAGGCTTGACTATACAACACCCAAACAGTTGTATGTTTCGATAAATTCAATGCAAAATACTTGATTTAGTGAAAAAGCTAGTTAAAATATCCAACTCAAATAAATTTCTGTTAATAACTCATTTGACCAAAGCTAGGCACATCGAAGCACAAAGCATCGTAATTAAGACCAAGTGATTAATCATAAACAGTTTGCTGGCGACAATAGCAAGAGTGAACCACCTGATCCCTTCCCGAACTCAGAAGTGAAACCTCTTTGCGCTGATGGTAGTGTGGGGTTACCCATGTGAGAGTAAGTCATCGCCAGCTTTTAAATCTAAAACACCCTCTGTCAGAAGACAGAGGGTGTTTTTTTATGGGGATAAAAGAATAAAGGAAATGCTAATTAAGCAGAAAAAATGTTAATTAAGAATAAAAGTGGAATTAGCTAGATCGAATAATTTATAGGATTTGTAAATATTAAAGAAAAGAGGAATAAAACTTTATTTATGATTTATTCTTCTTTATAAACTAAATGCTATTTTATTAATTGTCTTCTTGCATGCTTTAGAGCGGTTCTTAAGCCTTCTTCAAGTGTAGGATGATAATAAGGTTTATCTAAAATTTCATCTAATGTGACCTCTTCTGCAATCATCCATGCCAACAAATGAGCCATATGTTCCGCAGATTCAACAAAAAGTTCAGAACCAAGCAACTTTCTTGTTTTTTTGTCAATGTAGACTTCTACGGCACCTTTATTTTTACCTAAAACAATTGCACGACCTTGTTTTTCATATGAGACAAATCCTGTTACAAACTCAATATTTTTTTGCTTTAATGTTTTATAACTTTGCCCAACGGTTGCCATTTCTGGTGAGCTAAACATAATTCCTAAAGAAGTCAGTGTCTTAATATTCTTTATTTTTGAGTTATTTAAACAATTGTATACAGCCATTCTACCTTCGTGTGCTGCTTCATGTTGGATGGGAGTATTAGTAAAGGCATCGCCAACAATAAAAATTGGTAAATGATCAAGTTGTTTGGTCTCAGAATTAATCGGTAAACTTGTTATGTCCTGATATTGACTATTAATATTTTCAAGTGACAACGTATTTAATAAAGATTGTCTCCCTGTAGCCACTAAAAGATAATCTGCTTGTAACTGTTGATCTTCATTTTGATATAAATAGTTGATTTTTACACCATGATCTGTTTTTTGAATTTTTTGAGGGAGTGTTTCAAATAAAATTTTTAATTCTTGTGAAATAACATTTTGTGCAAGCTCTTGTAGCTGAGGACTAGAAAGTGAACCTACTTTTTTACTGCGTGCAAAAATAGTCGTTTCTACACCTAAACGCTGCATCGCTTGTGCTAATTCAATAGCAATTACGCCACTTCCAATAACTGCTAAGGATTTAGGAAGTTTTTCTAATTCAAAGATTTGATCTGAGGTAATTAGTCGCTCTCCTAATTCTTTTTTCCATGCTATGTCAAAGCTTGGTGTTGAACCTACTGCAATAATAAAGCTTTTGGCTTGAAATTGTTGCTGGTTAACTTGAATTGTGTTGGCATCAATAAATATGGCTTTACCATTTATTTTATGTGCTGGATTCCAACTATTTACATCTTTAAGTGTCGCCTGAGTAAAACGGTCACGCAGTTGACGAACATGGGTCATTATTTGGGAAGTATCAAACTTTGCTTCAATATTGAGTGCTACTTCATGCGAATTTTGGATGTCATGTAAGCGATTTGCACTTGAAATAAGGACTTTGCTTGGCATACAACCTACACGAGCGCATGTCGTATCCCAAGGACCGTCATTGATGATAAGAAGATTGTGTGTGTGTTTAATCGCTTCTTTATATGCAGCAATACCCGCGGTGCCAGCACCAATAATGATCAGATCTAACATTTTTAAATTCCTAACTAATAAAAAGATATTTAACCCACTCTTATCTATATATCATTATTTACAGAAAACATTAATTATGGTTACATAGCAAGGGTTTTAATTACAAATTTATTAAGAAAATAACCGTAGGGTTTGGGGGTACAAATGACAAATAATAAGGTCGGTTTAAAGCTTTCTACTATTGTAACTTCTGTTCTTTTAGCAAGTTGTGGTGGCGGTGGTAGTGATGGGTATTATGGAGGGGAAAGCTCAAATAATAATCAAAATGGAACAGGAACTGGTGGTAACCAGACAGCAATTAAAGAAGCTTCTGCTTTAGTATTAAGTTCCTTTGATAAAGATGGTAAATCGAAAACTAATATTAATCGTAATGGTGATACTTTAATTGTAAAATTACAAGCAGTAGATAAAGACGGTGGTGGAGTAAAAGATAAGAAGGTAAAGTTATCAATAACTGACTTTCAAAAATTTGGTATCACGAGTGATGCATCTGAAAAAATAACGGATGCTGATGGATATGCTATATTTACTGTTACCGTGCCTAAAATAACACAAGACATTCAAAAAATAACAATTACTGGTACAGTTGTGGGAACTTCCATCTCACAAGTAAGTTTAATTGGTGTTTCTGGAAGTACAGAGTCTATCGCTCAAAGTAAATTAGAGGCAGTTTTTGACCCAATTAATGCGATTAATGTTACAGGTGGTACCGCTGTTATTAAAGTAAGAGCAAAAGATGTAAATGGTGGTGGTGTTGCGAATCAAAAGATTGCATTAGCAATTCCAAAAGCTTTACAAAATGAGATTTCGATCACAGGAACTTCAGAGGTTATCACTGATGAAAATGGTTATTCGACATTCAATATAAAACTAGTGAATGGTAAAGAAATAAATCGTCAAGAATTATTAAAAAATGGAGTTCTACTAACTGCAACTTTGACAGATACAGAAGGAGCAGTTGCGAGTCAAAATACAACTTTACAGGTTCGATCAGCTGTTGGATTAGTCGATAAAGTGATATTTGATACGAATCTATCAAATAATAAAATTGCTGCATCGAATGGTAATGCAACAATTAAAATTAAAGTATTAAACCCGGAAGGTTTGCCTGTAAAAAAACAAAAGGTTAAGTTAGAAATTGTTGATACAGTTAAAAATATTGATGGTTTTATTTATACTGAAAATGCAGCAACGCGCGGTGCAAACATTATCAATCCAATGGTGGATACAGATGAGGAAGGGTTTGCAACTTTTACTGTGACTATTGCGGCTAATGAAAAAAATGTACAACAAATTTTAGCTGAGTGGGGAGTGAATTTAAAAGCAACAGTAACGGATTCAACCAATAAAACAGTGACGCAACAGCATAGACTGACTGCTGTCTCTAATATGAATGAATCAGTAACTCAATTGGCATTTTTATCACAACAGTTAGATATTACTGAAGGTAGTGGAAAGGTCGTAATTAAAGCAATTGATGAATATGGTGGTGCCGTTGCGGGACAAAATATTACACTTAAAATTAATGGAAGCGATCAGTTGGGAGTTATCTCTAACTCATCCTCATCATTAACAAGTGATGCAAAAGGTGAAGTTACTTTTGATTTGGCATTTACTAAATTGAATGATGAAGATACCTTTAAAGAGTTGATGGCAAAAGGACTTACTGTTGTTGCAACACATGTCAATACTAAGAATCAAACTATTAGCCAGACACATAACATTAAACTAACTTCTCAGAATAATAATACAAGTTCAACTGTAGAGCGCATTCAGATTACTTCAAATGTAGGTACTGTTGCTGCAACAGGTAATAATAAAGTTAAATTTACTATAACAGCATTCAATGGTGATGGTACTAAGGCAATAAATCAACGTATCGGTTTGGGTTTAAATGAAGTTGCGCTACAAAATGGTGTGACATTCACTCAAGGTCAGACAGTTACAACGAATGCCCAAGGTAATGCTACTTTCGAAGTAAATGTAAATGCACAAAATTTAGATGCAATTACAAATCTAGTGAGAAGCGGTATTACTTTAGCTGCAAATTACAAGCGTACTGATGGTACTAGTGTAACTCAGGTATATAGAGTAGCTGTGACTGAACCTGCAGTAGCAGAAACCTTGGTTGATCAGTTAATTATTAAGCCGAGTGCAACAAATATTAGTGGCTTAGGTGGTGAGGTTACTGTAGTTGTACAGGCTGTTGATATAAATGGAAAGGGTTTAGAAGGTAAAACACTAACACTAGGTTTACCAAATAGTGTTTCCTCAAGAGTACAAGTGGATAACTCTACCGCAATAACAAATGCACAAGGTTATGCATATTTTAAATTATCTGTCACCTCTGGAACCATTGATGAAGCACTGGTTAAAGCAGGTATTACATATGCGATAACTGCAATTAATACAAGTAATGGCTCAATAAAAACTCAAGCAAATAAACTCGCAGTAGTTGTGCCAGAACAAGCTTTAGATGTTAGTTTAAGTACAATACGCAATAGTGTGTCAGAAGATGGTGATAGTCTAGACATTAATATTAAGGTTTCAAGCGCTGATATTGCAGTTACAGGTTATCCAGTGGCAATGGAAGTTATTGATGGAAATTTAACGGGTGTTAAACTAAATGCAATTAGTTATACTGTAGATGCAAATGGAAATGCTAAAGCAACATTAACTGTCCCTGCAGGTTTAACTGAAGCACAACGCCAAAAGTTGATTACTGATGGTATTAATATTAAAGCAACGATTACTTTGCCGAATGGAGAAAAACGAGGTAAAGTTTTAAAATTACAAGTTAAACAAGTAATGAATCAAAACCATTTGGCAATTTCATTGAATAAAAATTCAATGGTAAATATTGGTGAAAATAGTTTAGTTACAGTGAAATTACTTGATCCTAATAATGGTGGCGTAGCAAATCAACCAATTCAATTAAAAGTTGCTGGTAATACAGCAGTTAGTATTAATGGTGCTTCAACACAAATGACAAATGAGTTTGGTGAAGCTGTATTTGAAGTAAAATTAACACAGACAACTGATTTATCTGCGATCACATTATTGGCGACCAATACAAATTCAGCTTCGAAAACTATTCAACAAATTGGAGTAATTGGTGTTCATCAAGCAACAAGTTTAGCGCCATTACTTGATCTAAAATTAAAAGCATCAAAAGATAAATTGAATGTTAGAGGTGATGCGGTTGAAATTTCTGTACTGGTTACCGATACAGATGGATCAAGTCAACCAGGCAAAGCGGTAACATTAGCAATTCCAAATTATGTAAATAATGGAGCTTATATTCGCGGTGCTTCAACTGTAGAAAGTGATGAAAATGGCTGGGCAAAATTTACTGTAGTTGTAGATGAGTCATTGAGAAAAGCCAATTATCCTACTGCTAGTTTTGTTGCTGAGGATTTAGCTGTATTGGCATCATTGAAAGATAAAAACTCAACGCAAGTTGCTCAAACATTGCTTGTTGATATTGTCAACTCAGAGGTTCCTGTACCAGTAGGTTCTATTTCAGTAAATGTAAATAGAACTGCTTTAAGCTCATCTTCAAATGGTATTTATTATAATCTTGAAGGTTCTGCGCAATTGGTAGATGTTGATGGTAAACCAATTGCTAACCAAGATGTTGTACTTAATACACGACCGACATCTTATACTATTGGTCAATATTTATTTGCTATTCAAAAAAATCCATGGAATAAAGAGGGTGAGTTGAATGGTGAGTATCCATTTGATGCTTTAAAAGCTTGGATTGAACCTTATAATCAGTATTTTGCACTGAAAGGGACAATTCCAGAAAAAACTATGACAACAAACCTTGCAACAACATGTAATATTAATGTGGCAAATACCTCCTGGGTTGCAAATGGTGCAGCCTTACGTGTAGTGAGATTAATAGGTAGTGATACAAGTCATCCATCTACAGCAACTTATAGAACTAATAATTATGGACGTTTTGATTTCCAAATTGAATATCCTAAGGCAAATGCATATTGGGTAGATGTAACAATTGGTGCGAAAACAAACTTAGCAAAAACACCTATTCATGGAAGCTTAGAATTCAAACTGCCTGCTTCAAGTGCTGATTATGCTACAGACGGAAGCTATGCACCAAATAGAGTAAGTCCATATACTACTTGTAAAAACTAATGAAATGATTATAAAAAACAGCGCTTCGGCGCTGTTTTTTATTTACAGGCTAAACTTAAATTGAAGTCCCCATACTTACCCCCACAGTTGGCTTAACATTCATAGAACTACATGCAGCTAGACTCAAACAACATAAAATAACTAATAACAACTTATTCATAACTTTAATTCCCACGTATGTTTAATTGCTAGATTCAATTTAAAATATTCCTATAAAGAATAAAGCAATAAAAGAAGAGAATCTGTTGTAGATATTTACTTGAGTTGTTTCATTAGAGCGAGATAGTGAAAATTAAAAATATGTTGATCTATAACCCTAAATCCATTTAGAAATACAACATATAGCTGTATGCTATAGATCAAACATCATATTCAGTAATCTATCAGTCGTCTAACAAATCCATTTGTTTGGCAAGTTGATAAAGATTATTTGAACGATTTCCTGTACGACAGAACATTAATATAGGTTTTGGAAGCTCATTAAAATGGTTGGCAAATGCACGTACATCGACTTCAGTAATCTGTCCTGAAACAACAGGTTGATAGACATAATCTAAACCTGCTGTACGGGCAGCTTCTTCAATTTGTACGCTGGTAGGTTGTTCAGCACCACCTTCCAGATCAGGACGGTTATTAATAACAGATTTAAAGCCTTTCTCCACCACTTGAGAAATGTGTTCAGGACCAATTTGACCAGCAAATCCTACATTTTCACTCATTTTGTCACTCCAAAATATTTAAAATAGAACTATGCTAGTATCATAGCATTAAGCTTTACATTACTATTTAGTGAAAAAGCAGATTTATAAGATAAAACTAACAAAATATAACGGAATGGAGTGCCTATGTACGCTTATACAGTCGAACCACTGTATGTTCCAAGCGGTCAAGAGGTGATTGCTGCTGATTTTTATCGACCTAAAAATATTAAAAAACCCGCAGTGATTGTGATGGCGCATGGATTTGCTGCCTTAAGACAATTTCGCTTGATTGATTATGCTAAACGTTTTGCCCAAGCAGGTTATGCTGTGGTGTTATTTGATTATCGTTATTGGGGAGGAAGTACAGGATATCCACGAGAACAAATCTCATTAACAGATCAGTTGGATGATTGGAAGACAGTTATTTATTATATCAGTAGTAAAAAATGTATTAATTCACGCAAAATTGTATTGTGGGGAACATCATTAAGTGGAGGTTATGTTTTAACACTCGCTTCAGAGGTCAAAAATATTCAAGCAGTCATGGTGCAAATTCCTTATGTGGATGGTGCAGCAACTGCAAAGCTTTACCCAATTCATTATTTGCCCAAAGCTTTGAAGCTGTCTAGCCAAGACTATATGAGTGCAAAAATCGGTATGCAGCCGAAAACTTTGCCTGTAGTGCATCCTTTTAGTTTGTGTTTTATTCCAACCCAAGATAGTTATAACGGCTATATGTCGATTGTAAATCCTGATTACTATTGGAGTGGGGAAGTTCCAGCTCGTGTGTTTTTTAATCTCATTCGTTATCGTCCTATTCAAACAGTTCGAACGATTAACATTCCTGTATTGTTTATTGCAGCGAAAAAAGATGCCGTTGTTCCGATTGAGTCTAGTCGTGAAACAGCCACCAATATTGCGCCCTTTGTGCAGTATTATGAATGGAATATGTCACACTATGATATTTATCATGGGCAATGGTTGGAAAAAGCAATTTTGACCCAATTAGAGTTTTTACATCAACATATTGGAGTGAGTTCATGATTATTGTATGTCCATCATGTGGCGCTAAAAATAGGATTCCTGAAGACAAATTGGATGCACAGCCAACTTGTGGAAAATGTCATGAAAATCTAATTCCATTCGCACCCATTGAGTTAAATGAACAAAATTTTAGTAATTTTATCTCTCATAGTGATTTACCGATTTTAATTGATCTGTGGGCGGACTGGTGCGGTCCTTGTAAAATGATGGCACCACATTTTGCAGAAGTTGCACAACATAATCCGCATGTCGTATTTGGTAAAATTGATACCGAAGCGAATCCTCGTTTAAGTAGTGCATTTAATGTGCGTAGTATTCCAACATTAGTTTTAATGAATAAAACCACAGAAATTGCTAGAATAAGCGGTGCTTTACGTTCGAGCCAATTACAAGATTGGTTAGATGAGCAATTAAAATCTTTTCAGTAAATTGACCAATTTGGAGTTCATGTGTCAGATTCTCATGTAAAACCTGAAGGTACGCTTTCCCTTCAAACCATCGCAATGCCTGCAGATACCAACTGGAGTGGTGATGTCTTTGGTGGATGGATTGTTTCACAAATGGATTTGGCAGGTGCAATTCATGCAGAACGTTTTAGTAAGGGGCGCTGTGCAACGATTTCAATTAATCAGATGACCTTCTTAGTGCCTGTGAAAGTGGGTGATGTGATCAGTTGTTATACTAAAATTTTAAAAGTGGGAAATACCTCGATTCAAATGCAAATCGAAGTGTGGGACAGTCATGACAGCTCACGTTCTCCAAAACGGGTTACTGAAGGCGTATTTACTTTTGTTGCTGTAGATGTAGCGGGCAATAAACGTAAAATTCCGGAAGATGTAAAAGAGAAATTTCTAGCATCATAAAATACTTAAATTTGCCTAAATATTGAAATAAAAATCCCAACACTGTTTGGGATTTTTTATAGATGACTTTAACAATAACATCTTAAAACATTGTATTGCGGTTGGCACTTTATTCAGGAATAGCCTGTTGTACATCCCAATGTTCTACGATTTTGCCATTTTGCACTCTAAAAATATCGACAATCGCTTCACCACGATCTTGTGCATTTTGACTTGAATGTACGTGTAATACGACCAAATCATCTTCAGCAATCGCACGCTTGATGACATTTTTCGCCTGCGGATTCTCTTTAAAATAGCCTGTAAAATAATTCACAAAAGGTGCTTTCCCATCAGGCACATGTGGATTATGTTGAATATATTGATTACCAATATAACGATCTGAATATTTTTGTACTTGATGTTTTAAAAATACGCCTTCATAAAAATCTGTAACGATTTTTTTATTTTGTGCTGCAAGGTTTTGAGCTGTTGTGACATTGGGTGGCATTGTATTTTGTGAGTTTTGTATTGGATTTTGACTACAAGCCGTCACGAATAATGGCATTAAAATGACACTAGAAATGAATACCTTTTTTAAAAGTGATTTTAACATGATGTTCTCAAGATGATTATTTTAGAAATATCATCTTGAGGGTTTAGTCTGATGATTTACAGTATGTTCTCGTCACTGAATTTCAGGAGTTTAGTAAATTTTTAACTTACCTAAAAGTAAGTTTTATTTACATTTTTTCATTTTTCATTTATTGGCTTTAAGCTGTGATTTTGCCACCCAAGCCCATAACATTTCACATTGAATTGGTTCTTGACCAGATTCATCTGTAACCGTCACAGCGACAATGGTTTCACCTTTTTCTGTTTCTTGCATCTGTTTACGTTGTTCTTCAGTCAACGTTGCAATCGCAGTTAATCCACCTTTGGATGGGCGTTTAAATTGAATATTCATGTGTTTAATGAGTACGATGCATGAATCAGGAATGTTCATGCCAGTGACAAAACCTGTTGCAGTTTCTGCAACTAATGCCATCGCACAAGCATGTGCTTGTCCGATATGGTTTTGCATATTTTTGTTATTTGCAAGCTTAACTTCAACACGTGATGGAGTGATGTCGATGTAACGTAGTTTTGCCGTTCCGACCATTGGAACAACTCGACCAAACGCTTTACTTAATACTGTACTACGAATGCCCGCAGGTAATTTAGACGTTGCTTTAACGATTTTTGCTAAACGGTTGGTCTGAGTCATATTAAATTCCTGAGCGAAAGAGCTTAGTCTTTGAAGTTGTTGAATTATAAAATTAATTTAATTTTTTGATCATGTTGGTCTAATTTTTTAATTTCAAAGTTGTACTCATTTTAAAACGGATACAAACAAGTAAAGAATAAGCCCAACATGGGGAGCATATTAACAAATCAATTGGAATTAGGAAATGAAATCTGATTTTTTAAAAAAGTATATTGCTCATATTTTACATTAAAATCTAAAATTAAGTATTTAGCCTTGAGCCAAGCTCTAAATTTAAGTAAGGTTATTCTTATAAATAAAATGAATAGGAAAATAAATGATGATGGTTTTAGAAGAAACTTACAAAAGTAAGAAAGCACAAAAACTCAGATCCATTTAATTTAAGAATCCATCGGGGCTTAAGCTGGTTAAAACAGGCAGTATTATTAGATGAAGCCTTAGATTTAAAATTTATTAGTTTATGGATCGCATTTAATGCCATATATGCTAAAGATGGGGAGGAGATTAAAGACAGACAACAGTTTAGACAATTTTTATCGGATGTTTGTCAGGCAGACAGCGAGCATAAAATTTATCATTTAATTTGGACTAAATACAGTCATGCAATCCGTATTTTGCTCGACAATCCTTATACATTTCAACCTTTTTGGGATTATCAAAATCAAAAAATCAGCCAACAAGTTTGGAGAGAGAGTTTTGAGAAAGATAAAAATAAAGTTCATCGTGCCCTACAGCAAAAAGACAGCATCGAAGTCCTTTATGTAATTTTTAATCGATTATATACGCTGCGTAATCAAATTATGCATGGCGGTTCTACTTATAATAGTTCATTAAACCGTGCACAGCTGCAAGATGCATGTAATATTCTGACCGCATTATTGCCTGCATTTATCCATATTTTATTGGAGAACGAAAAAATTCTAAACTTAGGTAAACCTTTTTATCCAGTCGTGCAAATGTCTTAAAGTTATTCATATATTTAAAGTCCCTAAATTAGGGACTTTTTATTTATTGGGTAGTTTGAGTTTTATTTAAAAATAGACGATCTAATACTGCGAAAAAAGCTGATCCAATAACCAAACTTAAACCGACTATACAACTCATTGTCCAGCCACCATGATGCCATGCGTAGATGCCTAAAGCAGAGCCACAAGCACCTCCTGTAAAATACGTCGTCATATAAATAGAGTTAATGCGTGATTTTGCATCAGGGCGTAAACGGAAAATAATATTTTGGTTGCTACTATGTACGATGGCTAAACCTAAACTGATAATGCCATAACCGAGAATGTAGCTGATTAGAGATGTTCCACCAAAATATAAAAAGCCCCAGCTGAGTGCTAAAATGGCAATTCCAATCCAAGTTAAACTATTGGTATAACCTTGATCAGCAATTTTACCGATTTTCGTGGTACTTAAAGCACCAAACACGCCGATTAAAGTTGCAACACCGACCATCACATCAGGTAATTCAAAAGGTTTTGACGTCAATAACACTGCAATGGTGGAAAATAAAATACTCATGGCTGCAAAAGCAAAACCACCAATCAATGAACGAAAAACCAAACGTTTTTCTTCAACAATTAATTGTACCATCGACTGAAAAATACGGTGATAACTCATTTTAAATGTGGTGACTGTGGGTAAGCGAGTACTCAACAAAAAAGCGAGAATGAACATGAAAATGGCACTCACCGCATAGATCACTTTCCAATGAAAAAGGTCTGATAATAATCCCGCTAAACTAGTTGAGAGTAATAGACCCACCAGTAAGCCACTCATTAAAAAGCCAACAACTTCACCTGTTTTTTCAGGTTTAACTGCCATGGTTGCAAGGGGAATCAGAACTTGAGCTGCAACAGAAAATAATCCTGCGATAATTGTGCCTATCCAAAGCATAGGTAGATTTACTGCAAAAGCACAGAGCAATAAACCTAAGGCGGCAAAAGACATCAGCAAAGGAATAAATTTGGTTTTATTAACAATGTCACCGATAGGTACGATAAATAATAAACCTAAAGCATACGACACCTGTGCAAATGTAACGGTGAGTGCAACTTGTGACTCAGGAACATGAAAATATTGCTGTATGGAGTGCACCAAGGGCTGACAATAATAATTTGCTCCCGCACATAAACCACAGGCAATCGCCATTAGCCACAATAATGCTTTATTTTGGCTAATATCGAGTTCAGCTTGCATAAATGCTCCGCATCAGGGTTATAAACAATAAGCTGTTGCTTCAATTTCTATTTGCATTGCAGGAAGCGCAAGACAAGGCACAGGAATCAAAGTACATGCAGGAAAAGGGTGATTTTTCCATAATGTTTGCATTTCTTGAATTAAAAATTGGTGTTTTTTTGTGGAGTGATCGACCACGAAAATGCGTAAAACAGCGATATCCAATAATGAAGCATCCAGATGTGCCAAAGCCAATTGGAGGTTCAGAAATGCTTGATGCGTTTGTGCTGAAAAATCACAGGATAATTGACCTTGTTGGTTTTCTCCACCTTGTCCAGAAATGTGAAGCACACGTAAAAAATGCTTTACTTCGGCAATGTGACTATACGCAAATGCACGTGGATTATAAAGTGTGTTTGGGTTAATAAGCTGAAAGGCTTGGATACGTGAAAGAGAAGTTTCTGAGTTCATAGAATGACGTTCTATATAGCAAGATATAATTTTGCTAGTATCAAAGCTAAAGTTAACTTGAGGTCAAGTGGTTGGTGAAAAATAATCAAACGTATACGTGGCTGACGATTGGCGAACTGGCAGAGCGTAGTGGTGTAAGCATTCCGACGGTACGTTTTTATGAAGAAAAACAATTGATTTGGAGTACTCGTACACAAGGTAATCAACGCCGATATCAACGGGCGATGTTGAGAAGAATTGCAATTATCAAAGTTGCCCAGCAGGTTGGAATCAGTTTGCAACAAGTCAAAGATGCATTTTCAGTCTTACCCAAACAGCAAATTGCCAGTAAAAAAGATTGGGCAAAAATGTCTAAAACATGGCAAGCACAACTTGATCAGCAGATAATTGCTTTATTGCAATTGCGCAATCAACTCGATAAGTGTATTGGTTGCGGATGCTTATCCTTGCAAGAATGCCCACTACGTAATCCTGATGATCAGTTTGCAGAGCATTCATCAGGAGCACATTTTCAAACTGTTCTGCTGTCATTGTTGGAAAATGGTCAAAATGAAAATTAGATCGTTAATAATCCGTCTTGAATACTGCCTGTTTTACCGAGCCAAAAAGGGCGATTATGCTCACCATGCCCAAACCAGTCACATTGATATAAAGGAATATTCAGGGCTTCAAGATGTTCATTTAAAATTTGTGTCAAACTATGTGGCACATTTTTTTGTGGACAATGATAAAAATCACCTAAAACCACCGCTGTTAATAAACCAGTATCAATACTTTGTAATAACTGTATAAAAGAGCGTTCAATACGATAGTACGGTTCACCGACATCTTCAATCAATAAGATCGAAGGTTGTTTTAATTGAAGATGATATGGCGTGCCTTGTAATGTACATAGAACTGTTAAATTGCCCCCTAAAATATGGGCATCTGTAATGCTAAAACACTGTGCAAAACTATTTAATGCCGTTAAAGCATAAGTATGCGCTGATTGAGTGTTGAGTAAGGCGATACTTTCTAAGGCATCAGTAGAAAGTGGTGCATTTTCTAGATTTTTACAGGCGATTTCCTGAAATACCGGGGCATGCAGCGCAAAGCCGCCTTGCATGGCAATATAATTCAACAAAACTGTACTGTCTGAATAGCCAATGATTGGTTTGCTTAAAATCCATTCTTGTAAATAAGGCAGAAGCATTGCTGCGCCTGTGCCACCTCGTGCACACCAAATTGCATCAATTTTGGGATCTTCACAAGCCTTTTTTAAATCTTGTAGACGTTGCTCTGTAGTTCCTGCCAAATAACGATATTGTTCAAACACATGCTCAGCAAGACTAACTTCATGTCCTAAACGTTGTAACTTTTCTTGTGCGAGTTCAACTTTTTCAATATCTACACACGCACTTGGCGCAACAATGTGAAAATGCATAATTTACCCAGATTATTGTGCGAGTTTCTTTTTCGACAGGGTGATCATCATGACACCAATGATATTCAAGATGCAACCTAACCATTGAATTGTATTCATATGCTCGCCTAATAAAGCAACAGCCAAAATGATCGTTAGGATCGGGCCCATTGAGCCAATCATGGCAGATTGTGCTGCACCTAAACGAGAAATACTCTGTGCAATTAAAATGGTGGGTAAGACTGTGACGAGTAGACCGAGAGCGATACCATACCAAATAATTTCACTTGGCAAGCGTATAAGTAAAGTCAAAGGTTGTGGCGTGGTGAGCATAAAATGTAGCAATGTTCCAATGCATGCAATGCTCAGCGCTAAACCCGTATAGTTCCAAGAACCAAAGCGCACAATCAAACGGGGTGTTAATAAAAGATAAGCAGCAAAGCAGACCGCACTTGCAAACACCAAACTTACCCCTAACCAAAAATTACTTTCGTGTGCGACGCTACTTTGTTCTTGAAGCATGACCATAAGCGTTCCACCATAGCTCAGTACAATGGCAACACTACTTTTTAAGCTCAGTCTTTGTTTATAAATGGCACAAGATGCCAATACAGTTAAAGTTGGGTATAAAAATAAAATAATACGTTCTAAGGATGCACTGATATACATCAAGCCAGAAAAATCTAACCAACTTGAAAAATAATAGCCCAGCAGACCTGCAAAAATAAGCAAAGTCCAATCTTTCCATGCGATATTTTGATTACGTTTGAGGTTTAACAAACAAATTAATAAGAAAAAAGGTAAGGCACTCGCCATACGTAATGCCATTAATACCGTACCATCAACCAAGGGCGATAAGGCATACGCTTGTTTAATAAAAATTGCTTTAGTGCTAAAAAGAAAAGCGGCAACCAGTGCAAACAATGAACCCAATTGCATCTGCGATAACGAAAGTTTCATGGCTTTTATTCACCACTCAATTGAGTGTATGTCGGATGTTTAAGTTGAAGTATAAAACTTATGAACTGAGAGATGAAATGCAAAAAAAGAATCAATCTCATCAAAATATGGAATGAAAAATAAATGAATGATCACTTATTTCATCAACAGAGCATTTGAAAGTGAATTAAATCAAATAATCATGATGAGAAACAGTTGCCTGAATAATAAATGCACTATAATTGTGCAATTTATGGCAAAGTGTTTCGAGATTGCTATTTTGTCATCATTTGGCAAAATGGCTAATGAAAAAAGTTAAAAATTTTTTTATTTAAAAATGGACTGAAATAGGGCATTTTAATTTATTTCGCACAAGTACTTTTATTTATTAATGAAATTAAAAAAAGTAATAGAAAAAACTTGGCATAATTGACAGTTTTTGCCTGAAATTAAGTCAATAAAATATCTTGAATAACACTATAAAATTGTCAGAAAAGCTAATTCTAGAAAAAAATAGGATAAATGGCTTGTTTTCTAAATAAATATCTAAAAGCAATAAAGAGTGCTTTTTAAGCTATAAATGTAGTTACAGCCAATTTTAATTTGTATTTGAGTTTTTAAAGCATGATTTAAGCAGATAAAAAGAAAGAAAAATCATTAAATATTTTCCCTTTAGGTCAAAAAACACCCTTAAATATCCCAACTATTATCAATCTAAATAAATATCAGGTATGTCTTTAATTTATAAAAGTGAATGTTGAGTTCAAAATAACCTCATTTATTAAATAAATATTGGGTAGTATTTTAAAAAAGTTCAATTAGAATCCAAAAATTAGAAGAAAACGCATCCTAGGGGGAAGCATCGTTCATACGATGTTTACTTGAAGAAAAATTAGCTTGAGGAACGCTCATGCAGATCGGAATCCCAACCGAAACTGTCGTCGGAGAAAGTCGTGTAGCTGCTACACCTGAGACAGTAAAGAAGTTGATCAGCGCTGGTCATAACGTAGTCATTGAACGTGGAGCAGGTGTAAGAGCCGCTTATATCGACAGTGCTTACGAACAGGTCGGTGCCAAAATTACGGATGATGCCTACACAGGTAGTCAATTAATTTTGAAAGTTCGCGCACCTAAGGGTGAGGAGATTCAAAAGCTTGCGCCAAACACAACGATTGTTGCTATGTTTGACCCATATCGTAACCCTGAACTTGACCAATTTGCATCACAACAGGTGTCTGCATTTGCATTGGAGCTTTTGCCACGTACATTATCACGTGCGCAAAACATGGACGTATTGTCATCTCAAGCGAACCTTGCAGGTTATAAGTCTGTGCTTTTAGCTGCTGCAGAATATCAGCGTATGTTCCCAATGCTCATGACTGCTGCGGGTACAGTAAAACCAGCACGTGTCGTGATCATGGGGGTTGGTGTTGCAGGTTTACAAGCGATTGCGACAGCAAAACGTCTAGGTGCTGTGGTTGAAGCAACAGATTTACGTCCTACTGCACGTGACCAAGTTGAGTCATTAGGTGGTAAATGGTTAGACGTTCCAATGTCTGACGAAGAAAAGCAAAAAGCTGCTGATGCTGCTAAAAATGGTTATGGTTGGATGCCGGGTGAGCAGTACATTAAAGACCAAGCAGTTATTGTCGATAAAGCTGTATCTAATGCAGATATCGTGATTACTACAGCGCTATTACCGGGTCGTGATGCACCTCGTTTAATCAAAGCTGAAACAGTTGCGAAAATGAAACCAGGTTCAATCATTTTGGACATGGCAGTAGAAACAGGCGGTAACGTTGAAGGTTCTAAGTGCGGTGAAAATGTCGTAACTGAAAATGGCGTGACCATTTTAGGGATTCCAAATATTCCAGCGACTGTATCTACAGAAGCATCTGCACTATATGCACGTAACGTGTTTAATTTCGTAGAAACTTTATTTGATCAAGATAAAAACTTTAAATTGAATCAAGAAGACGAAATTCAAAAAGCACTTCTAGTAACTCACGGCGGTCAAGTACTGCTCAAGCGTGGTTAAGGAGAGTCATCATGGTTGAAACTATTACTATTTTCGTCTTAGCCATTTTTGTTGGTTACTACGTGGTTTGGGGGGTAACGCCTGCATTACATACACCACTGATGGCAGTAACGAATGCATTGTCTTCGATCATTATCGTGGGTGCGATGATTCAGACTGTCGGTATTCCGGGTATTGTTGATGCAAGTGTGCAATTCCAATCAATTAACGTTGTGAGTGTGCTTGGTGCAGTTGCAGTGTTCTTGGCAAGTATTAACATTTTTGGTGGTTTCGCTGTAACTGCGCGTATGCTCGAAATGTTCAAGCCTAAGCAAAAGAAAAAAGAGGGCTAATTTATGGAATTTATTCGAGAATATGCGGATTGGTTCTACCTTATTGGTGCTGTCCTTTTCATCTTAACTTTACGTGGTCTTTCAGGTCCTAAAACTGCAATTGCAGGTAACCGTTACGGTATGATCGCCATGGCGATTGCTGTGATCACAACTTTCTTTGTTGCAGAACATCCTGTGATTTGGATGATTGGTGGGGCAATGGTGCTCGGCGCGGTTGTCGGTATTGCACGTGCTCGTACAGTTCCAATGACACAAATGCCTGAAACTGTGGCATTGATGCACTCATTGGTGGGTTTGGCTGCAGTATTGATTGCGATTGCTGCAATTCTACATAACAACCAATTAACTGCATTGTTTGCTGAAAATGAAGCTGCTTTAACTGCAGCAGGCGTACAACATGCACACATGAGCAATGTTCATTTATTTGAATTGTTTGTCGGCTGTTTCGTGGGTGCGATCACGTTCACGGCATCAGTCTTTGCTTATGGTAAATTGGCTGCGAAGAAATGGGCAAAAACCATTTCAGGTGGTTGGGTTAAGCCAGTTCAAGCGATCATTTTTCTTGCAATGCTAGCGTGTGGGATTTACTTCTTCACGACTGGTAATATGAATGCATTCTGGGCAATGACTGTCCTTGCGCTTGCGTTTGGTTGGGTTTGGATTGCACCAGTGGGTGGCGGTGATATGCCAGTTGTGGTTTCACTCCTTAACTCATTCTCGGGTTGGGCTGCAGCAGGTATTGGTTTCACACTTGAAAACAACATGTTGATCGTTGCAGGTTCGCTTGTAGGTTCATCTGGTGCGATTCTGTCTTACATCATGTGTAAAGCGATGAACCGTTCTATCATCAACGTATTGTTTGGTGGTGCAATGGGTGGTGCAGCAGTTGCTTCTGCTGACAAAGGCGAACAAGTTCAACGTAACTACCGTTCAGGTTCTGCGGATGATGCTGGTTTCTTGATGTCAAATGCGGACAGTGTTGTGATCGTACCAGGTTATGGTATGGCGCAAGGTCGTGCGCAAAATGCTGTAAAAGAATTGTGTGAAATCTTAAAAGAACAAGGTGTAACAGTTCGTTTTGCGATTCACCCAGTTGCTGGTCGTATGCCTGGTCACATGAACGTACTTTTAGCTGAAGCTGATGTTGCTTATGAAGACATCCTAGAAATGGATGAGATTAACTCAGATTTTCCTGCAACAGACGTGGTACTTGTGATTGGTGCGAACGACGTAGTGAACCCTGCTGCAAAAGATGATCCAAGCTCGCCAATCTATGGGATGCCGATCCTTGAAGCACACAAAGCACGTACCATTATGGTGATCAAACGCTCTATGGCAACAGGTTATGCTGGTTTAGACAATGATTTGTTCTACAATGAAAAAACCATGATGATCTTCGGTGATGCGAAGAAAGTGGTGGAAGATATGACCAAAGCTATTAATGGTGGCGGACACTAATTCAATATTGTAAAAGCTTCTTTAAAAAGACTTAGCGAAAAATAAAAAAACCACCTTCGGGTTAATGCCAGTCAGTTAAGAAATTGACTGGCATTTTCTTGGATATTTTTGTGCTTTAATTTTCACGACTCGTGAACATTCTCTCTGCCTTTTTTCAGGTAATACAAATATTTTTGATTGTTCAAATAATTGTGCTAAATGTTTAGGTAAGTTTCCTGCTGACTCTAAAGGCGTATGTCTTAAGATATTGATAATACCTATGGATGCAATATGGAAACTGATCCTTAAAGGACTGACATTTGCATGTTGGGCGATAAATTTCATCTGTCGTCTCAAAATATTATAAGCTATAAATACACCCCACAATTCTTGATACACCAAATCAGGTTGCTTACTTCTTAAAACCTTTGAATCCTGTAAATCACTTTTAATTTCTCGATAACACATTTCTATTTCCCAACGCTGCATATAAAGCATCGCAAGGTCTTTGAATGGATACGCTTTAGAATCTGTCAATGATGTAATGTAACGCCTCGTTTTTCCTGCATATTCAACTTCAAGCAAACGGGCTTCCCAATAATCACCTAATGCTGGATTGATCTTTTTTGCTCTTGGTGAAACAGGCATTTTTATCTGAAAGTCATGGGCGGCATTATTGTGAATAACTTCATAACGAAGGTTATCTTTTGCACGCATCAACCAATGACTTTCTTCTGCCTGAGATTGCCAACTCACTAAAAAATCAGCAGAGAAGTAAGCACGATCAAATAAGGTAATACTATGAGCAGGTGCTTTTAATTGACTAGCTAAGGTTAATTCACCTTGATCCATACTGCCAATTTGGGCATCGATCATTTCATGTGTATTGGTATTCACAAGACAAGTTGCTCTAACTTGTGGATAAGGAACAACTGCTGTTTTCCCTTTAGAAGAGCCAAAGTGCTTAAAGTTTTCTTCGGTATGAGGCATAGACCAAACCACGCCGTCTACAGCACAAACGCACAGACCATGAAAGTTATTATATTGTTGTTGTGAGTCTTTAAGCCATGCCTGACTTAATGTTGAAAATAAAGCACTCATAGGTTCTAAACCTAAGCGCTGTCTTGCCTGTACCGATGCACTAGGTACACAGTATTCTGTTGTACCGAAAACAAGTTGTAATTGCTGAACTACATACCAAATTGGTTGGTTTCGAAATAGAGCAAGTCCAATGACTAACCAAACAACATGTTCAGCAGGAAGTTTTCTTTTTCGAATGGATGCTTTACCTGTTTGATTTAAGCAATCTTCAATCCAGTTTAAATCAATTAACTCACTAAATTGAGAAAGTGAAGGCAAGGTTTGTTGTAATGTTATATCTAAATTCTGAGATAATTTCATAAAAAAAAGAGCGTATTTACATACACTCTTTTTACAGCATTTTAACTTTTTTTGCTTAACTGACTGGCATTAACCTTCGGGTGGTTTTTTATTATTTTAAAATTTTAGAACTTATTAGCAGTATATAAAATTACGCAAAATAAATACTGCCCAATTCTATATATTGATTTTATAGAGAGCAATACCATATAAAAGAGGTCTTATTCAAAGAAAGAATTGAATTAAATAAAAGTTATTTGATAAACTGAAGTAAATTTCAATTAAATATTAATCTAGTTTTTGATTGGGAATAAAAAACAATTGGAATATAAAAGAGATTTTAACGTGGATAATTAGTCTGTATATGTATTGGGGTTTAGTTTTTGAAGCAATCTATTATTGGTCTTGTGATATTGTTGTGCATATCTCAAAGCTATGGGGTGACCACTGTATCACCCGAAAAGTTTAACGCTTTAAATATTTTTTCTGATTTTTCATTAATTATTCTAGGAACACTTTTTGTTTTAATGGCTCAAATAGGTTTTGCAGTCATTGAAGGTGGTTATGTTAAAAATTCTAAGGCATTCTATAACTTAGGTATAAGTTATTTATCAGCCATTGTTGGAAATATATTTTATCTCATTTTTTGCTTTTTATTGGTGTTTTTTAACATCTTAGATAATGACAATCAGGCAGGTGATTTAAGGCTTTATGGGTGGCAATGGCAAATTTTCATTTTTTATATATTGATGTCCTCCACCATAACGACCATTGTAGGCAGAATTATTCCCATTAATCTTTCCTCTAAAGTTTTTTGGGTGATTGGTTTACTTGTCTCAGGGATTATTTTTCCTATCCTGAGTATTGCTGCTTGGGGAGATATTATTATTAATTGGCATTGGTTAAAGGATTTAGGTTTTGTAGATTATGTAGGCGCTACAGTAATTCATTCTTTTGCGGCTTGGATTGTGTTGGCTGGCTATGTGGTATTTTGGCAGCATCATCAGCAATATCCAGAAGAAACACATTATATTTTTCAAGAACAAAAAATGTTAATTTTTTCACTAGCAGGTTTTGTTTTGTGGTTGGTTTGGTCGTGTTTGAATGTGGCATTTATCACAGGAATCAGTATTGATATCAGTACCACCTTAATGAATATTGTTGCTGTACTACTGGGTATTTGTGCAGCGATCTTGTTTTTTGCAATTATATTTCCTCGGCAATTACAGCGCGCTATTTTAATTAAAGCAATTTTTGGAGGCTTGGTTGCGATTACAGCAAGTTGTGGTTTGATTAATGGGTATATGGCATTTGTAGTGGGTTTTGTTGCAGCCATAATAACGTTTCTATTGCCACGATTGCTTAAACCATGGATTAAAATTCGAAGTGTGGTGGATGTTGTAGTGATACACGGTTGTTGTGGTATTTGGGGAACCTTAGCTGTATTAATGAATCAATTTGAAAATAAACCGATTGGGGTAAATTTAGAGGCTCAGCTTTCTGGTATTTTATTTACGTTTATTTTAGGTTTTGGTTTGATGTATATTGTTTTTAAACGCATTGTATTACACTCAAATTTGATCAATATCAAATAATAAAGCGATCATGGCGATCGCTTTATTTATAATATAACTTTGTTGATATTGTTTAAGCTACATGCTCAGGCGTAGTGCGCCATAAACTTTCAAGATCATAGAATTTACGTGCTGTTGGTAGCATCACATGAACAACGATAATGCCAAGATCAATCAAAATCCATTCAGCATCACGTTCGCCTTCGACTCCAATTGGGCGAAAACCTGCTTTACGTGCTTCTTCAGCAACATTGTCTGCAAGTGCTTTAACATGACGGGTTGATGTACCGCTCGCAATGACAATTGCATCTGCGACATTGCTAATAGTGCTGACATCAAGTTCAAGAATATCTTTGGCTTTTACATCAAGTAGAGCTTCATGTACAACTTTTAAGCAAGTTTGCACATCTTGTTTGTGAGATTTCATTGCAAGTTCAAGAGAATTAGAAGCGCTGGGCGATGGTTCTAAATTCATAGTAAGGTATATTTTCCAGACAATTACTCATCCTCTAATATAGCGCTTTTTGTAATTAAATTCAAATTTATACATACAACACGTGTTGATAATTTTTCGTTTTAAGTTTGATGATTATTTGAAAAATATTGGCTTTTCCATGCAAATGATTGATTAGAATCAACTTGTGGTTTGTATTCAGCAGCAACAAAACCTGGGTATGAACTTTGTGCAAGCCATTTGAAAATTTCAGCATAATTGATTTGTGCGGTATTTGGTTCATGTCGTCCTGGGCAATCTGCAAATTGAATATGCCCAATCCAGTCAATATTTTCTTGAAGAGCTGCGAGAATGTTTTCGCCCATCATTGCCATGTGATAACAATCGTATTGCATTTTTAGTGCAGGATGCTGTACGGCTTCGAGCATCTCTTGCGCTTGGGCAATGTTTTGCACCAAAAAGCGTGGCATATCTGTGCCATTAATCATTTCAAAAACAGGTTGAATGTTGTGTTCTGAACACAGATGGCAAGCAAGTTTTAAGTTCTTAGATAAAGCATTTAGACATGGTAATAGATCAGCATCCAAAGGTTGCTTACCTGCTAAGATATTGATGCTTGGGACATTAAGTGCAGTGGCATATTCAATCGCTTTGAGTAAAGCTTGATGGAATTCAAGCTCTTTGCCAGGAATTCCAGCTAAACCATTGCCACCTTGCATCAAATCACCCGCAGGAACATTGATTAGGCACAGGCTGAGTTGGTGTTGATCAAGCTGTGTTTGAATTTCTTCAATACTCAGTTCATAAGGAAATTGAATTTCTACATGTTGAAAACCATGTTGATGTGCTAAAGCAAACCGTTCAATTAAAGGGACTTCAGTAAAAATCATTGAAAGATTTACTGCGAGTTTGTCCATATTTCTTGCTCCATGTCCACTCATTGTTTTGGTGTAATCACACGATTATTTTAAATTTCAACGTGTTTGATCACGGTTGCTAAGTCTGAATCAGCATAACCATTGTTTTGGTGGACTTGCAATTGCGAAAGTGCTTTTTTTGCAACGGGAATATCAAGTTGGAATTTTTCTGCCAAAACCACTGCATTGTTTAAATCTTTAGCTAAGGTTTGCACTTTCCATTGTACAGGTTCGAAATTATGTGATGCCATACGAGGCGTTAAAATCTGGAATGGTTTAGAGTCGGCAAAACCACCTGCCAATGCAGGGGCAAGTAGTGTGGTATCCACACCCGCTTGTTGCGCCAGTGCGACAGCTTCAGCGATCAGCGTACTATTTGCTGCCACAATCAGTTGATTACAGATTTTAGTGGCTTGTCCTGTGCCTGAGTCGCCCATACGTGTAACACGCTGCGAAAGAACATTGTAGATTAAGCTTAAACGATTGATGCTTTCAGCATTTCCCCCTGCAAAGATAACCAACGTGCCATTTTCTGCTCCTACTGTGCCGCCTGAAACAGGAGAGTCAATCCAAGTAACACCCAACTGTTGAGATTTATCCGCAAGTGAAAGGGTTTTATCCACAGACAAACTAGAAAAATCCACGATTATCTGTTCAGGTTTGAGATATGCAGCAATAAGATCAAAGACATTTTGTACAGCAGTATCATCTGCAAGACAGCTTAGAATGACAGGATAATCTGCAATATTTTCCAGTTGAAGCGCATGTGCGCCTAAATCAATCAAAGGCTCACATGCGCTTGCTGTACGATTCCATACAGCAACTTGATAGCCTGCTTGGATTAAACGGGTTGCCATGCGGCTGCCCATCAAACCCATACCTAAAAATGCAATTTTAGTATTACGATCAAAACTCATCATCGCGATCTCAAACCATTCCTTGTAAATTATTTAAATTGGCGAGGTAAAAATTCAATGTCAGGATTTTTATCCTTTTTACGTGCCAATTGACTATTTTTGCCTAACAGTAACTTGAGTTGCCAAATTTTTTCAAGACGTAATGATTTTTTAGGTGCATGTTCCATTGCATCGAGTACTTGCTTGGCTGCCATGAGGGCATCAGGTGAGCGTTGTAACATTTCTGCTGCGATTTGTTGGGCTTTTTCTAGCGGTGCTGTATCGACATGGGTGACTAAGCCAATGTCTTTGGCATAATTGCCATCAAAAATACGTGCAGTTAAGGTTAATTCTTTGGCTAAATCCAAACCGATTACTCCCTTGATTGAGCGAGATAACCCCATATCTGGTACCAAGCCCCAACGACTCTCCATAATTGACATTTTGGTGTCTGGGTGAGCAATGCGAATATCTGCTGCAAGTGCCAATTGCATGCCTGCACCAAAGCAAAAACCTTCTAGGGCTGCGATGACAGGAATTGGGAGTTCTTGCCAAATTAAAAACGCTTTTTGAAATAGGCTTTGTCCGGGTTTTAGTAATTCCCATGCAGCGAAAGCGGTATTTTTAGGACTATTGAGATCTGCTAAATCAATACCTGCGCTAAATACATTGGCTTCGCCTGTTAAAATAACGCAACGAATACTGCGATCTTTTTTGATTTTTTTTGCCGTCATGACCAATTCTTTGAGTAATGCAAAGCTCATCGCATTGCGTTTTTCAGGGCGGTTGAGATAAACGGTTGCGATGCCATTTTGTTTTTCAATGCGTAATAGTGACATGGTTGTTACTCTTATTTGATTTGCTGTTCAGCATAGCATGTGCATGTCATGCGCGCGTGACAGTACAGTCACAGAAAATTATGATATCGACTCAGGGCTATTGAATATTAGTGATTTAAGATTTGCTGCGCTGCGGACTCTACTTCATGAATGACCAATTGCAAATGGTCTAAACGTTGCAAAACTTCTTGGATAAATGCTTCATCTGCTTTGCGACGTTCTTTTCTTAAAGTTGAAACAAACTGTTCAAACTCGCCTGTTGCTTGTTGTAATTTTGGTGTGCCGACATAACGTGTTGCACCATATAAGCGGTGTAAAACATGTTCAAGTTGTGGGAAATCTTCGAGTTCAATTAATTGTGAAATTTCTTCTAGCTCATCGGCAAAACTATCCACCAACATTTTTAATAAATCTTGTGCCAAGTCTTCTTTATTGGCTGCCAAAGCTAAACTTTGTTTCCAGTCTAAAATTTCAGGATCAAGTGCATCAACAAAGACTGTATTTTCAGTAGAGTGTTGTAGTTGAACAAAATTATCAGATGTCCACTGTGTTAGGATTTGAATTAATTGATCAATTTGAATCGGTTTAGTGACATAGTCATCCATCCCAACCTTGAGTAATTTCTGTTTTTCATCTGCCAGTGCATGTGCAGTCAGCGCAATGATCGGCATACGCATGCCATCTAGAGTTGACTCTAAAGAACGAATTGCACGTGTAGTATCAATCCCTGACATCACGGGCATTTGAATGTCCATAAACACTAAATCATGGGGTTTTAAACCTTGTTCAATACGTTGCTGAATAATGGTTAAGGCTTCTTGACCGCTTTGGGCTTTGGTAGTTTTAACGTTTAGTTCACCGAGTAAAGCTTCGAGTACGATCAAGTTCGGTAAATGGTCATCGACTGCCAAGACATGCAGATTGCGTGCTTTAAAGTCCTGATGTTGCTCAGGTTCAAAAATTGGCTGATTGCTCAATAATTGAATCACGCCAGTACGGCTTAAAGGCTGATATAGCGGACGAGCACGATATTCATTGAGCATATTTGGCTCTAATGACATTTGATAACCGTACACCGCTAAATTACCTTGATAACGTCCTCGTATTTCTTTGAGTAATGCTTCCGTATCACCACTATGATCTACAATTAACCACGTATTTTCAGGCAACTGATTGAGGCTGTTGAGTCGACTGAATAAATCTAAAATCGACTGTGTTTCGGTGTGGCTGACTTGATAGTCTTCAAGATAATGACGAAGTACATTGGCTGTTGCAGGATGTGCCAAATAAGACACTACATGCATATCACTAAAGACTGGATGGACGATTTCTTCATCTTCATCCACAGAGAACGTTGCAGTGAACCAGAAGGTGGAACCTTTTTCTGTCGGGGCACGTTCCTGATTGTCTTCAAAGCCGATTTGACCTTGCATCAAGTTGACAAGCTGTTTGGAAATAGCCAGTCCTAAACCAGTACCCCCGAACTGACGTGTAACCGAAGCATCCCCTTGAGAGAATGATTCAAATAATTTTTTGCGATCTGTACCACTTAAACCGATGCCACTGTCTTGTACACTAAAGTGCAATAAACATTGCCCAATATCATCATGTTCCATACGGACACGAACGATAATTTCGCCATCAGGCGTAAACTTAATCGCATTGGAAATAAGATTGGTCAGAATTTGTTTAAAGCGTAATACGTCACCCACGACATATTTCGGCACGTTATCTGCGTAGTAAAATGCCATTTCAATCTGCTTTTGTGCAGCCAAAGGTGACAGCATATCCATCACATCAAAAATGGCTTCTTCTAAATCAAAAGGTGCCGTTTCAAGTTCTAATTTACCTGCATCAATTTTAGAAAAGTCTAAAACATCGTTAATTAAAGCCAGTAAATGCGCTGAAGATTTACGAATGGTTTGTAAATATAAGCTTTGGTCATTGCTGAGATTATCTTGTCTAAGCAATAAATGAATAAAACCATCAATACTGTTCAAAGGGGTGCGTAGTTCATGACTGATATTGGCTAAAAATACCGATTTTGCTTGGTTCGATGAAATCGCTTGGTCACGGGCTTGTTTGTAGGTGATATTTTGCACTTCTAAGGTATCCAATGTCCGTCTTAAATCATCCTCAGTTTGCTCAGTATGTTCTTTGAGTTCTAAAAAACTAAAATGCAGACGTTTGACTACATTGGCAATGTCACGTTGCAGTAAACGTAACTCGCCTGTGCTGTTAATGACCATGTGTTGATCAAGTGTATCGGCATTTAAACGTTGTAATTGCATGCGAATCTCGTACATGGGCGCAATCCAACGACGAGAATAGAAATTTAGACACAATAACAATAAAAGTAGCGTAAATAATCCTGTGGTAATCAGCACGATCATGACGCGATAATGTGCGATTTCTAAAGGTTGATTATCCAGTTCAATCATGAACCAAATCGGCATTTTTGATTGGGTGTTTTGTAGGTGAATGGCATAAATATTATTGTATTGTGCTGATAAAGGTCCTACAAAAGTTCCTTGTTTCGGTGCAGTAGGCCAGGCTTTTTTACTTTGATAGCCAATATTTAATAAGATTTCATTATTTGATGAAATTATTGCGGCACGAATCAAATATTTTTCATTAAAAATATGCTGCAAAATAGTTTCAGCATGTTGTTTTTGTTGTGGGTCTGATTGTACCAACTTGAGCAGTTGTTCAGCCGTGGTTTGGTAGCGGCTTAAGATCGCAATTGCGGCATAACGTTGATTGGACTTGGCTGCCGAAGAGGTTTCTTTCATCACCAACAGCGCCCCTGCACAAGCTAAAATTGTGATGGGTACAAAAATCAACGCAATTAACTGTCCATAAGCGTGATTGAGTTTTAGACGTTTAAACAGCTTTTTATTAAAATTTGACATGCATCAAGCCAGACCTTCCCCGTAGCAGGAATATTAGCATGCTTTAATCAGGACTGGATATTTTGCCTGAAAGGATTAAACAAATGCCTGTGGAAATCAACTAAGCTGTTTTAGAGATAAACTTATCATTTCTAATTCTAAGCATGATTTGTATTTTCTATGTATTTCATTTTATTTAGCAAATAAATGAAAAAACAAATATGCAAACGGAATTTATGAATTCAGTTTGCGCATTTTCATTCAAAAACAAATAGAAAGCTGTGCAGGGTGTTTTATTTTTTCATACAATATGTCCACCTCAATATAGGTGCAACACATGCGTAACACACAACCTGATTTTTTCACTGATGATTTTTTGCTTGACCATTATGTCGGAAAAACGCCTTTGGTGCGTTTGCAGCGATTGGCAAATCATACTCAAGCAACCGTACTGGCAAAACTTGAGGGCAATAATCCAGCAGGTTCTGTTAAAGATCGTCCTGCATATAACATGATTATGCAAGCTGAAAAACGTGGTCAAATTCAGCCAGGTGATACCTTGATTGAAGCGACCAGTGGAAATACAGGCATTGCCTTGGCGATGGTGGCTGCTATGCGTGGTTACAATATGCGTTTGATTATGCCTGCTGCATCGAGCCAAGAACGTAAAGATGCGATGCGTGCGTATGGTGCAGAGTTGATCGAAGCTGCAAGCATGGAAGAAGCGCGTGATATGGCTTTACAAATGCAACAAGAAGGACAAGGTTTAGTTTTAAATCAGTTTGGTAATCCTGATAATGTTGAAGCACATTATCTGACCACTGGTCCAGAAATTTGGCAGCAAACGGGCGGTAAAATTACCCATTTTGTGAGTGCTATGGGAACGACTGGCACAATTATGGGGATTTCAAAATATTTAAAAGAACAAAATCCAGAAATTCAAATCATTGGTTTACAGCCCTCTGAAGGTTCAAATATCGCAGGGATTCGTCGTTGGCCACAAGAGTATTTACCAACGATCTTTGATCCATCACGTGTTGATCGCATCATGGATATTCCACAAATCGAAGCTGAAAAAACTGCACGTACGTTGGCACGTCAAGAAGGCATCAGTGCAGGAACCTCATCGGGTGGTGCGGTGTGGGCTTCGATTAAAATCGCTGAAGAAAATCCTGAAGCCGTGATCGTCTGTATCGTATGTGATCGTGGTGATCGTTATTTGTCGACAGGCTTATTTTCAGTAGAGGATTAAACTTTTTATAAGCCCTTGCAATTATTTTATATAGGGCATTGCTTCACTGAAAAGAAGCAGGTTAATGTGTAAAATAGTCAAAGTCTTTTAGAGAAATCTTAGTTATGCGTTTTCCCGTACTTGTTTTTGATATTGAAACATTGACTGATCACCAATCGGGTGCACATTTGTACGGGTTAGATTTACCTGAAGATGATTTAGAACAAGCGTTAATGAAAATCCGACGTCAAGAAGCAGGCACGGATTTTCAACGTTTACCCCTGCACGAAATTGTCTGTATCTCAGGCTTATGGATTGATGAAAGTGGTGCGATGAAGTTGTTTTCATTTAGCCGAGAGCATTTTTCTGAAGCAGAAATTTTAACTAAATTCCTTTCGATCTTTGATAAACGTCATCCAACCTTAGTGAGTTGGAATGGTTCACAGTTTGATTTGCCTGTGATTTTGTTCCGTGCTATGTATCATGGTTTATCTGCACCAAGTTTGTTCGATCAAGGTGAGATTGACACACAAAAACGGTATAATAACTATCAAAATCGTTATCACCATCGACATGTTGATCTGATGGATGTGATGGCGATGTTTAATGGTCGGCATTTCCAGAAATTAGACGATATTGCGCATTTACTTGGTTTTCCGGGTAAACGTGGCATCAAAGGATATTTTGTTCCTGAGTATGTCAAAACCGAGCAGTGGTTGAAGTTGACCAGCTATTGCGAAGGTGATGTGTTAAATACATGGCTGATTTTTTTACGTTGGAGTTTACTTAAAGGTCAGATTTCTTTATCAGATCATCAACTTTGGATTCAAGCCAGTATTCATTATTTACAAGGTCAACCCCAACAAGCTGAGTTTTTGCAGATTTGGCGTGAAACGTCACAAAAAACTGCATTCAGTGCCAAAGATTTTCCCTCCACTGCAAATTAGGTTATTCCTTTGAAACATCGCGCTAAACCTCGTCCATCTCAACTTCCACAATATGCTTTTAAGGTTGAGAGACTTTCACATGAAGGGCGAGGTATAGCACGCTATAGTCATGATTCAAATCATCCTACAGAAAAGCAAGGTAAAAGTGTTTTTATTCGCTTTGCTTTACCCGGTGAAACTGTTAAAGCACAAATTACCCGCCAAGTCGCTAAACTCGAAGAAGCTGATAGTCTTCAGCTTCTAAGTGAACCGCATCCGCAACGTATTCAACCGATTTGTCCACATTTTGGGGTGTGTGGCGGTTGTAACTTGCAGCATCTACATCCAGATGCGCAAATTGGTTTTAAACAAGACGTTTTAAAGTCACATTTTAGTCATTTTGCAGGTTTAGAACCGCAACAATGGTTAACCCCCATTCGCTCTTTAAAACAAGATTATCGTCATAAAGCCCGTATTGGCGTGCGTTATTTTCCTAAAAGTAAACAATTGTTGATGGGTTTTCGTGAGGCACAAACCAATCATCTCGTAGATATTCAAACGTGTAAAATTTTAGATCAAGAATTGGATCAAGCCTTACCTGAACTGCGTCAGTTACTCGAAAGTCTAACAGGCAAAGCAGATATTGGTCATATAGAATTAGCCAAAGGCGATACAGAAGTTGCGTTATTAATTCGTCATACAGCAAATTTGTCAGCACAAGATGTCAACCGATTTCAACAATTTGCGTTACAGAAACAATGGCAATTGTATTTTCAGCCTGCAGGCAGTGACAGTTTACATCGTGTTGATGATCCTAAGGCGAGTATGCATTTGCATTATCGACTTTCTGACTTTGATGTTGAGTTTACCTTTAATCCTACGGATTTTACGCAGGTTAATCCGAGTGTAAATCCACAGATGGTCAGTTTGGCATGTGAATTGCTAGATTTAAAAGAAGGTGACCGAGTCTTAGACTTATTTTGTGGTTTAGGGAATTTTTCTTTACCACTTGCTAAAAAAGTCGGCATCACTGGAAGCGTTATCGCAGTAGAAGGCAGTAAAGAAATGGTTCGGCGAGGTACAGAAAACGCACTGAAAAATTGCATAACTAATGTTACTTTCTACGCACAAGATTTAACAAAAGATTTTTCTCAATATTCTTGGGCAAATCAAGGATTTGATGCATTATTGATAGACCCACCTCGAACTGGGGCGGAACAAGTTATGCATTATGTGCCTAATTTTGGTGCAAAAAAAATCGTTTATGTGTCTTGTAATCCTGCTACTTTGGCAAGAGATGCTGGAATTTTAGTGCAACACGGCTATCAATTGAAAAAAGCAGGGGTGATGGATATGTTCACACATACAGGTCATGTCGAATCCATTGCTTTATTTGAAAAGAATGTAGAGATAAACGATTTATAATGAACTGTATATTTACGGGAGAAGGGTATGGTCACAGTACGTGAACAGCTTCCAGAACAGCTAAATGAGTTGTCAGAGGAAGCGACTGTAGAACATGCCGTAGAAGCGCAGCAGGCTTTAGCCACTTGGTTAGATCGTGTGCGTGGAATTTTAGACGGTGCGGCGCTTAATCAGCTTGAAGAAGTTGCTCAGTTGGTTTTACAAAAAGAATTAGCAAGCATGGCAGATAGCCGAGTCAATACCTTTGCAACGGGTATTGGCATGGCAGATATTTTGGCACATTTGCATGTCGATGAAGACACGCTTTCTGCTGCGGTTTTATATCGAAGTGTGCGTGAGGGAATCATCACGCTTGAAGAGATCAAAACACATTTTGGAGAGCAGGTGTATAATCTTGTCAAAGGTACTTTGGCAATGGGGAAGCTGTCTGAACTGATTGAGAAAAATAAGCGTTTAGAAGATCATTTTAATAATAATCAACGTGAGCATTTGTCAGGCATTTATAAAATGCTGATTTCTGTGACTGAAGATGTACGTGTTGTGTTGATTAAATTGGCAGAGCGTACGTATGCTTTGCGTGAATTGGCAAAATCACCCAAAGAACGTCAAGAGCGTGTTGCACGTGAAATTTTAACGATTTATTCACCTTTAGCGCATCGTTTAGGCATTGCACAGTTAAAATGGGAGCTTGAGGATCTCGCTTTCCGTTATTTAGCGCCTGAACGTTATAAAGAAATTGCCTCTTTGCTCAATGAAAAACGTTTGGAACGTGAGCAATATATCCAGTTTGTCGTTGAAAAGCTCAAAGATGAATTGGCTGCACATGATATTTATGCAGAAATTTCAGGACGAGTGAAGCATATTTACTCGATTTATCGCAAGATGAAGAGTAAAAACCTGAGCTTTGATCAACTTTATGATATTCGTGCAGTGCGTGTGTTGGTCAATAGTGTTCCTGAGTGTTATCACGCTTTAGGTATCGTTCATCAAATTTGGCGACATATTCCGCATCAGTTTGATGACTATATTACCAACCCTAAAGCCAATGGTTATCGCTCATTACATACCGCTGTGATCGCTGAAAATAAGTCTCTTGAAATACAAATTCGTACCATAGAGATGCATGAAGAAGCAGAGCTTGGTGTATGTTCGCACTTTAACTATAAAGAAGGCTCTAAAAACACCGATTATTCATTTAATCACCGTTTACATTCCTTGCGTTCAGTTCTTGAGCATTATCAGGAGCGAAATGATGCCAATGTGCATCCAAATGAAGATGAAACAGAAGATTTTGAACATATTCAAGATTTTGAAGGCTTTGAAAAAATCTATGTGTTTAGTCGTGATGGGGATATTAAAGAATTACCTCGCGGTTCAACAGTTTTAGATTTTGCTTATCATGTGCATACCGAAGTGGGAAATAAATGCTATGCAGCACGTGTTAACCAACGTTATGTACCACTTACCTATACTTTAAAAACAGGTGAGCAGGTTGAGATTTTAACCAAGAAAGACCGTGAACCAAATCGTGATTGGTTGGTAAACTCTTTAGGTTATATCAAGACTGCCCGTGCGCGTGACAAGTTACGTCACTGGTTTAGACAGCAAGATCGCAGTAAGAACTTGGAAGTTGGTCGAGAAATTTTAAATAAAGAACTTTCTCGCTTGGCGATTCATCCGAAAAGTATTGATTTAAATGATTATTGTAATCATTTTAATGTCAAAACAGGGGATGATATTTTGGTGGCATTGGTGAGTGGGGAGATTAGCCTGCATGCCATGATTAACCAAGTTAATCGTCATATGCATTTAGATCAGGACGAACCTGAACTGGTGTTAAAACCGACGTTAAATCCACGTGCCAGTCATACTTTGTCTGCACATGGTATTTTGATTGATGGTTTGGATAATGTCGAGCTACATATTGCACAATGTTGTCAACCTGTACATGGTGAGTCGATTGCAGGTTATATCACCTTAAATCGTGGGGTCAGTATTCATAAAGTTGCATGTCCTGATTATATGCGAATGATCGGTTTAGAACCTGATCGTGCAGTAGAAGCAGATTGGGAAATGCAACCGACACGGGGTCAAAGTGTACAAATCGTAGTAGAAGCTTATGATCGTCGTGGTTTGTTGAAAGATTTAACTCAGGTGATTTTTTCTGATCAAATCAATATTCGTCAGGTCAATACGATTTCAGAAGCAGATGGTATTGCCAATATGAAGCTTTTGATTGAGGTAAAAGGATTGGCACAGCTGTCTCGATTGTTGGCACGTTTAGAGCAGCAGCCTGGTATTATCAGCGCAAGACGTTTGGTTCAAGGCAATTAGATTGAAGATAAAAAAAACCTGCAAAATGCAGGTTTTTTATTGGCAGAGAGGGTAGTTAATTTTTTATTTCCGACTTAAAAGCATATTGCTTAAACGATTGAGGATTTGTGGGCTGATCGTTGAAAGCTGATACATGATTTTGGTTTTCAAGCCAATAGGATGATGTGTTTGGGTGAAAATCGTCCCCTTACTGTTTACCAAGTTAAAAACTTCATCCGCAATATCTTGCGGTTTTAGATCTACACCAATATTTTGAATCGTGCCTGCATCCATATCTTTGACCATTGCGGTTTGTACAAATAACGGCATAACGTCTAAAACACGAATGCCGTATTTTTGCCATTCAATATCCAAACCTTCCGTAATGCCACGTACTGCAAATTTGCTGGCAGAATAAGAGATAAGATCGGCTTGACCGTAGATTGCAGAAGCAGAAGAAAGATTAATGATGCGTGCAAAAGAGGATTTTTTCAAAAAAGGTAAAGCGACATGACAACCATTGAGCACCCCTTTGACATTAATATCGATGGTACGATGATGGGCTATGATCTCGGTTTTTTCAAAAGCACCTGAGTATAAAATCCCTGCATTATTGACTAAAACATTAAGTTCGCCTGCCCATACAACAAACTCGTTGAGCGCAGTTTGCCAGTCCGAATATTGCGCAACGTCCAGACGACCAGCTTTGGCATTTTCCCCTAACTGTGCTGCTAAATGCTGTGCTGCAGTTTCATTAATGTCATAAATACCCACGTTATAACCCTGTTGGTAAAATAGTCGGGCAATCGCAGCACCAATTCCTTGAGCTGCACCACTAATAAAAATACTTTGGCGCATAGGGTATCCTTTTTGTTTTAAACGTATCAATCTCAACTCAGTTGAACATAAAATACTTAACGCTGACAAGTCTAGATCGTCATTGAAATTATTGTGTTAGAAATGGGACATTTTATGGAAAAGTTACTCAATATCATGCAGCAGTTACGTCAAGAATGTCCTTGGGATCGTGAACAAACTCCTGAGTCTTTGACTAAATACGCCATAGAGGAAGCCTACGAAGTTGAGGCAGCAGTGCGCTCAGGCAATGTGGATGATGTGCGTGATGAGTTAGGTGATCTACTGTTGCAGGTGGTATTTCAGTCACAAATGTATAGTGAACAAGGTGCTTTTGATTTTAATGATGTGGTAGAAGCGATTTGTCAAAAACTGATTCGTCGGCATCCACATGTTTTTGAAAAAGAAAAGATTAATGATCTAACACCTGAAGGTGTTTCTGAGCTTTGGCAAGCCATTAAACAACAAGAAAAACAAGGCAAAGCACAGTCTCGGTTGGATGAGGTGAAGCATGCTCCAGCTTTAGTACAAGCTGAAAATATTCAAAAAAATGTAGCTAAAATTGGTTTTGATTTTCCTAATGCGGCAGACGCTTATGCCAAAGTGAAAGAGGAGTTGGCTGAATTTGAGGATGCAGTTACTGCTAATAAATCCGATGAAATACGAGATGAATTTGGAGATTGTTTATTTTCTTTGATCAATGTCGGGCGTAAACTAGGAATCTCCAGTGAAATGGCATTACTGGGTACCATTCATAAATTTAAAAAGCGTTTTGCTTTTATAGAAGATCAAGTATTACAACAAGATAAAAGATTAGAACAGATGAACTTAGAACAATTAGATCAACTATGGGAGCAAGCCAAAATACATTTAAAACAACAGGCTATGTATGAACAACAAACCTTACAAACACACACTTAAGATATATTTTTCATTTTTAATTGGATTGCTATTTTTCAGTATGTCGATTCAAGGACATGCTGAAAAATTTGATCAACGTTATCTACAATGGAAAGCGCAACAACAAGCTCAAGACGCTCGTTTAAAAGGTAATGACCCAAATTATTATTTAGGTAAACCCACACTAGAGCCTAACGCTAAGCAAACAGTTACAATGGGTACTACAAGCTCATCTACTGCAAAGGTTAATGTTAATACAGCAGATCTGCAACAATTACAGCAACTTAATGGTGTTGGTGCAAAAAAAGCCCAAGCGATTTTGGAGTATCGGCAACAAAATGGAAAGTTTAAAAATATCGAAGATCTAAAAAATGTCAAAGGTATTGGTCCAAAAATGTTAGAAAAGAATCGGGCAATGATTATTTTATAGTGAGCTATTGAAAATAAAAGTTGCTCTAAATTGCAAATTTTCACTGAATATTTGAAGCAAGATTGAGAGAATCAAATTGCCCTTTGATTGTGTTAGAGATATCATTAGCACAATCATTTTTTTACGTCCTGACGTAGGAGACAGCGTCTTTTGCAAACTTTGCGTGCGTCAAAGTGTGGGTTATCCACCGCTCAATTACCTTCTTCCATTTTAGATGTTATTGATTCTTTAACAAAAGCAGGCTATGAAGCTTATATCGTCGGTGGCGGTGTTCGTGATTTGATGTTGGGTCAAAGCCCAAAAGATTACGATGCTGTGACCAATGCAACGCCATCTCAAGTCAAAGAGGTCTTTGGACGTCGTTGTCGAATTATTGGTCGTCGTTTTGAGTTGGCGCATGTCTACTCTGGGCGTGAGCTGATTGAAGTTGCAACCTTCCGTGCCCCCCCAAAAAAAGCCATTACTTCTGCTGCTGGCATGATTTTGCGTGATAATAATTGGGGAACAATTGAGCAAGATTTTTCTCGTCGAGATTTTTCAATCAATGCACTTTACTATCAACCACGTAAGGGCATTGTGTTGGATTTTTGCAATGCAGTGGATGACATTAAAAGTAAAACTTTACGCTTACTTGGCGATCCTGCGCTGCGCTTTGAAGAAGACCCAGTGCGGATGCTAAGAACATTGCGTTTTGCAGCTAAGCTTAATTTTAATATTGATCCTGCGATTTTAGAGGTTTTTACCTTAGAAATGACGCAACTATTGCGTGATGTGTCACCGCATCGTTTATATGATGAGTCACAAAAGTTATTCACCATGGGGCATCTCAGTCAAGTGATGCCCATGTTGATTGATTTTGATATTTGGCAACAACTCTTTGCAGATTTAAAAACTGAAATTACGCCATTTATGGCGCGTGCTGCAAAAAATACAGATCAACGTATTCAGATAGGTAAAACCATTAATCCTGCTTTTTTCTATGCAGTACTATTGTGGGAAAATTTTTTACGCCGTTGTGATTTTTATCAAGCTAAAGGTGTCGTGGCTGCGGAAGCTCGTGCGCAAGCAGGTTTGGATGTGTTAAAACGCCAAGCGACCCGCACAATCATCCCACGTTTTGCTGAAACATTTATTCGGGAAGTCTGGGAAATGCAAACTCGTTTGCTTAACCCGAAACCACAACAAATTGAAGCACTTTCAGGGCATGCTCGTTTCAGGGCAGGTTTTGACTTCTTATTATTACGTGAAAAGTCTGGTGATCCATCGACACAAGGCATGGGCGCTTGGTGGGAGGCATATCAAACTATGTCTACCGATGAGAAAGAACGTGCAATCAGTAGTTATAATCGCCAACGTGCTAAAAATCGTCGCAAAGTAACAACAGAAGAACCTGTTGAAAGCAAAGTTTCAGCACAAATTGAACCTTTGGTAAAGGAAGCTGAAACACGCAGTCGTCGTTCAAGAAAAGCGCCAGTTGAAGAGAAAAAATCACTGACAAATGTCGTTTCTCATCAAACGGATAGTATTCATCCTGACCATCCAATCTTAAAACGAAAACGTGTACAACGTGATTTGTCTAACGTAATTTTTGGACCAACCCAATGAGTACTATGACCTACATTGGCTTGGGAAGTAACTTGGGTGATTCACAGCAGATTTTAAGAGAAGCGGTGCAAAAGCTTGGTGGTCTTGGACAAGTCAAAGTGTCTAAGTTGTATCAAAGCCCACCGATGGGACCACAAGATCAACCTCCCTATCATAATGCGGTTGTACAATTGTGCACAGACTTAGAACCGCTGCAATTATTAGATGAATTGCAACGTTTTGAATATGAAGCTGGACGTGTGCGTTTACGTCGTTGGGGAGAGCGTACGCTAGATTTAGACCTTTTGCTTTATGCAGAAAAAAACATTATAAATGAGCGACTCACTGTGCCACATGTTGGTATTTTAGAGCGAGATTTTGTTGTCATCCCATTGTTAGATTTAGACCCCGAACTGTGCGTAAAAGGTCAATCTTTGAAAAACTTGGAACTACAACAACATTCAACTTTAACGGTTTTAGCTGATACCAATTGGGCAAACATTTAAGCCCGTTGAACGCTAGAAGAACTCTTCATAATAGAGGAATATCATCATGATTAGTCTAAGTGATTTACGCAAATTTAAAACGCAAGGACGTAAATTTTCATGTTTAACTTGCTATGATGCAAGTATGGCAAAAGGCATGGAAGTTGCTGAAATTGATAGTATTTTAATTGGTGACTCTTTGGGGATGACCATTCAAGGTCATGATTCAACTTTGCCTGTTAGTGTTGCAGATATGGCCTATCATACCGCTGCTGTACGCCGTGGTAATCAACATTCATTTATTTTGTGTGACTTACCCTTTATGAGTTATGCCACACTCAATGATGCCTTAGTGAATGCTAAAACGGTCATGCAGGCTGGCGCGCAGATGGTCAAAATCGAAGGCGGTGAATGGTTAGCTGAAACAGTGCAGACTTTGACACGAAATGGTATTCCTGTATGTGTGCATTTGGGTTTAACACCTCAGTCTGTGCATGTGTTTGGTGGCTATAAATTACAAGCAAAAACCCGTGAAGCAGCAGACCAACTGATTGCGGATTGTAAAGCAGTGGTGGCAGCAGGGGCGGCAATTTTGTTACTTGAATGTGTTCCTGCGCAGTTGGGACAAGAAATTTCTGAATTATTCCCTGAAGTTCCTGTGATTGGTATTGGTGCAGGTGTAGAGACTGATGGTCAAGTCCTTGTCGTTCAAGACATGTTAGGTTTAACTTTTGGTCGTGTCGCACGCTTTGTCCGTAATTTTATGAAAGAACAAGCAGGGGAAACAGCTATTATAGATGCCTTTAAAGCCTATCATGCAGCAGTACAAGATCAGTCTTTCCCTGCGGCTGAACATACTTTCCAAGTCGAGCTATAAATATGAAAACTGAAACTACCATACAAGGATTATCTGCATCATTAAATCCTGCTCGAGCAGCACGTAAAATTATTGGTTTTGTTCCAACCATGGGGAATTTGCATGAAGGGCATTTAAACCTGGTGCGTGCTGCACGTAAATTGTGTGATGTAGTGGTGGTGAGTATTTTTGTTAATCCAATCCAGTTTGGTCCAAACGAAGATTTTGATAATTATCCACGTACTTTAGAACATGACAGCCATCTTTTGGCTGAAGTGGGCTGTGATATTGTTTTTGCACCCTCTGTAGAACAAATGTATGGCAAACAACCACGTTTGACCAATATCAGTGTGAGTGAAATTACCAATGATCTTTGTGGCTTACAACGTCCGGGACATTTTGATGGCGTTGCGGTTGTTGTGACCAAGTTGTTTAATATCGTACAGCCAAATTTTGCATTTTTTGGGCAAAAAGATTATCAACAATTGGCTGTGATTAAGCAATTGGTACGTGATTTGAATATGCCGATAGAAGTGATCGGTGTGCCGATTACTCGTGCAGAAGATGGTTTGGCATTAAGCTCTCGTAATGGTTATTTGTCTGAACAAGAGCGTGCAACTGCACCAAGTATGTATGCAACTTTGCAAGCGGCTGAAAAACAATTGCAAAATGGGCAAAGCTTAGATGTTGTACTGTCGAATATTCGTCAACAACTGACTGAAGCTGGTTTTGATGTGGATTATGTGGAAGTACGTACTCCAATGTTACAAAAAATTGGTCAATTCGATCAAGATATAGTATTGTTTGTCGCAGCAAAACTTGGAAAAACACGTTTAATCGATAATTTACAGGTTAAGCATTCTACTTAAAACAAAAAACTTAGGGTCGCCATGCCATGAAGCGTATACTTATCGTGACAGGACAATCTGGATCAGGAAAATCATCTGCATTGCAGGTTTTAGAAGATTTGGGTTATTACTGTATTGATAATTTACCTCTAGCATTGCTTCCCGAAATCGTTGAAAAATTAGATAAAGAAAATAATTTAGAACAATTGGCTTTGGGGGTAGATGTACGCAGTACACAAGCTGATTTACAAGGGTTTGATGATGTTTTTCAAATGTTGCAAAAACATGGTGAAGTGGATGTAATTTATCTTACAACACGAGATCAAGAATTGATTTCTCGTTTTAGCGCATCACGTCGACCCCATCCATTATCTACACGTTTTAAAAGTTTGAATGAATGTATTCAGGAAGAAAAAAATTTATTACTTCCAATACAATTACGTGCCACAGTACATATTGATACTTCTGATAAAAGCGTACATGATTTAAAAGATATATTACTATCCAAACTTGGGCAGTCAGATAATCTAATTTTGATCTTACAATCTTTTGGTTATAAATATGGCATCCCTTTAGATGCTGATTTTGTCTTTGATGTGCGGCATTTGCCTAATCCGCATTGGGATTTAGAGCTTCGTAAATTTTCAGGTTTAGATGAACCTGTTAAGAAATTTTTAGAAGATAGTCAGCAAGCCAATGAGATGTATGAAGATATTTATGAGTTTTTAAATAAATGGCTACCAGCCTTTGCTGAGGGGCATCGCCATTATATTACGGTATCTATAGGTTGCACGGGTGGGCAACACCGTTCAGTTTATATCGTGGATCGACTGAAAAATGCGTTACAGTCGAAATGGACGATTCAAGTATTACATAGAGAAATGAAGCACTGGTCATGATTGACACAACTGTTGACGTAATTAATAAATTAGGGTTACATGCACGGGCATCTGGGAAACTCATTGAAGTGACCACTAAATTTCGTTCATCCATTCAAATTGGTAAAGGTGACAAATTGGTGGATGCAAAGAATATTCTTTCTTTACTCATGCTAGGTGCAGGGAAAGGAACTACTTTACGTCTAGTGATTGATGGTGCAGATGAAGAAAAAGCTTTGTCTGAAGTTCAAGCACTATTCGCAGCTAAATTTTACGAGGCAGAATAATCGTGGCACGTCGTCCGCAACGTTTTACTGAAGATGATTTTGAGTCTTTAGAAGGGCGTGCAAGTAAATCAGAACAGAAAAGAGCTGTACAACGTATGGCTGCTTTAGGTGAGCAACTGGCTGAGTTGTCTAAAAAACAAATCGAGGCTTTGCCTGTTGAAGAGCGTTTAATCGAAGCCTTGCTTGATGTACAGTTGATTACATCCTTTGAAGCACGTCGTCGCCAGTTTCAGCGTATTGGTAAATTGTTGCGCAATGAAGATGAGGCAATAATTTTATCTTACTTGACCCCAAAACAAGGTGCGAAAAAACTTGCACAACTGGATCGTTGGGTAGAGCGTATGATTGAACAGCGCGACCCTGCAATTAAAGAATTTTGTAAGTCTTATAATGCCGCAGAAAGTCATTCATTGCGTCAGCATGTGCTTCGTATTCATCGTGACAAATCGTTACAAGCAACTGAAGAAGAATTGGCTGAATCTAAACAGAAATTTTTAAACTATGTTCAGCAAGTGGCACTGTTGTCTGAGCAAGGGCGAGCAAAGTAATTTTATTTACCTAAGTTTGATGATAAAGAACGACCTTTTGTGGGTCGTTTTTTTATTTTGTAGGCTGTCATATACATTTTTATCAAAATGAAAAAGCTATGATCTAAATTGTGAGGAAATTGAGTTTAAGGAAGTCTATAAAGTAATCTATCGTATATAAGGGAAACTGTTGATAAATTAATGATTAAAATAATAAAAAAATTATATTGATCAATGGATGAGCAATTTTTGTGGGTCGTTTATTTTTACCTTTTCCTAGCCCTCTCCTAAAAGGAGAGGGGATATTTTAAGGATTAACCAAACTCACCTACAGAACGCTCTTTTGCCCAGTCACGAAGAATAAATTTCTGTAACTTACCTGTGGATGTTTTTGGAATTTCACCAATGACCACATCTTTTGGCACTTTAAAGCGAGCTAAATGCTGCTTACAGAACTCGATCACTTCTTCTGGCGTGGTCGTTGCTCCTTGTTTTAATTCAATAAAAGCACATGGTACTTCTTGCCAACGTGGATCAGGTTTTGCAACCACAGCAGCGGTCATAATCGCAGGATGAGTATAAAGGACTTCTTCAACTTCCAAGGATGAAATATTCTCACCACCAGAAATGATAATATCTTTAGAGCGATCCATGATTTTTGCATAGCCATCAGGTTGGCAAACTGCTAGATCCCCCGTATGGAACCATCCCCCCTTGAAAGCTTCTTCAGTCGCTAGAGGGTTTTTCAAATAACCTTTCATGACGATGTTACCACGGAACATAATTTCTCCCATGGTTGTACCATCGTTGGGTACAGGTTGCATGGTTTCAGGATCAAGCACACGCATCCCATCTTGCAATGGATACGGTACGCCTTGACGCGAATGGAGTTGCGCTTGTTCTTGAATGGATAATTCACTCCAGCCTGCTTGGGATGCACATAGCGCAGATGGACCATAGGTTTCAGTCAAACCATAAACATGATTTACTTGCACGCCAATATGATGCATGCCTTCAATGATCGCAGCCGGTGGTGCAGCACCAGCGACCATCACTTCAACACGATGATCGAATTTAATTTGTTTGTCTTTCGGTGTATTGATGAGCATAGACAATACAATCGGTGCGCCGCAGAAATAATCTACTTTATATTGATCAATCAATTTATAAATCAATTCAGGATCGATTTTACGCAAGCAAATATTGGTTCCACCGTTGGCTGCAATGGTCCATGCAAAACACCAGCCATTACAGTGAAACAAAGGTAATGTCCAAAGATATTTACAACGTGGTGTCATGCCACAAGCAATGATATTACTCGCTGCATTGATGTACGCCCCACGATGATGATAAACCACACCTTTTGGATTACCTGTTGTGCCTGATGTATAATTTAAGCTGATTGCATCCCATTCATCGTTGGGTAAATGCCATTCAAAATTTGCATCACCGCCTTTGAGCCAGTCTTCATATTCGACTTGTCCAATACGTGCGGTGGTGTCATTAGCTTCATATTCAACATCTGCGACATCAATGATATAAATATTTTGTTCAACCAATGACACAGCTTCTTGGGCAAGTGCTGCAAACTCTGGATCTACCAAAAGCACTTTGGTCTCAGCATGTTCCAACATAAATGCAATGGTTTTAGCATCTAAACGCGTATTCAAGGTATTTAAAACTGCACCTGCCATAGGCACAGCAAAATGTGCTTCAACCATGGCTGGAATGTTAGGCAATAAGACCGAAACAGTATCATTTTTTTGAATGCCTAAATTTTGTAATTGATGTGCAAATTGGCGACAACGGATATAAGTGTCACGCCAAGAAATATGCCGTGCGCCATGAACAATCGCATCTTGATGTGGGTAGATATATGCCGCACGCTCTAAATAACGCAAAGGGGATAATGCGACAAAGTTTGCAGGTGTGCGTGGCAATTCATCGTATGCGCTTAGCATAGTTAACTCCATTTAATATTTGTTTTAATTCCATGCCTAAAAGATATGCATATCTGTATCGTAAATCATTACTGCTTTAGTCGAGTGCTTTTTAGCGAAACAAATACAAAAATTATTTTATTTTATCTTTCTAAGGAGCTGATATTTAATAATTTTATTTAAATTGAAAAATTAATTTTTTTATATTGAGCTGAAAAAATTAAAAATAATGAACCAATGTGTCTAATTTTTATAGTTGTTATTTCTGTTTAAAAAACCATAGATTTGTGCTGAAATGTTAGCGTGTATGAATATAATTTTTATTTTAAGTGATTGAAAATTATTAAAAATATGATAATTTTTAGATTTTCTAAAATCAAATCTGTATAAAAATTCAAAAATAAACATTATTTGCTTGATTTTAAACTTTCGAGCTTACAAAGGTTTATAAAATATAATGAAGGGTGTAAAATTTTCCACACTTTTTATTTGTTCCACCGATTTTATCTTTTGAGCTTCGCTCGATCATAATCTCGCGGTGATATGCTCTATTGTACGGGGCATCACTCCTTAAGGATTTTAAATTATGCCTATTATCACATTGCCAAATGGCGATCAAAAAAGTTTTGACCAAGCAGTTTCTGTGATGGAAGTTGCGCAAAGTATCGGACCTGGACTTGCAAAAAATACGGTTGCAGGAAAGGTAAATGGTCGCCTCGTCGATGCAAGTGATTTAATTACCGAAGACGCAACACTGGAAATCATTACCCCTAAAAATCAGGAAGGTGTTGAAATTATTCGTCATTCATGCGCACACTTGGTAGGGCATGCAGTAAAACAACTATTCCCCGAAGCCAAAATGGTGATTGGTCCTGTCATTGAAGAAGGTTTCTACTATGACATCTGGATGCCACGTCCATTTACTTTGGATGATATGGCAGCCATTGAAGAGCGTATGAAACAGCTCATCAATCAAGACTATGATGTCATCAAAAAAATGACGCCACGTGATGAAGTGATTGCAGAGTTTACCAAGCGTAGTGAAGATTATAAATTACGTTTGATCGCAGACATGCCTGAAGAAACTCAAATGGGCTTGTACTATCATCAAGATTATTTAGACATGTGTCGTGGTCCACATGTACCGAATACTAAATTTTTAAAATCATTTAAACTCACTAAAATCTCTGGTGCTTACTGGCGTGGTGATGCGAAGAATGAGCAGCTTCAACGTATTTATGGTACGGCTTGGGCTGATAAAAAAGAACTCGCAGCTTATATCAAACGTATTGAAGAAGCTGAAAAGCGTGACCATCGTAAAATTGGTAAAGCTTTAGATTTGTTCCATATGCAAGAAGAAGCGCCAGGTATGGTGTTCTGGCATGCCAATGGTTGGACGATTTACCAAGTACTTGAACAGTACATGCGTAAAATTCAACAAGACAATGGTTATGAAGAAATTCGTACACCGCAAATTGTTGATTTCACGCTTTGGGAAAAATCAGGTCACGCAGCGAACTATGCAGAAAACATGTTTACGACACACTCTGAGAGTCGTAACTATGCAGTGAAACCCATGAACTGCCCATGTCATGTACAGGTTTTCAACCAAGGTTTAAAATCTTATCGTGACTTACCGATTCGTTTGGCTGAGTTTGGTTCATGTCACCGTAACGAGCCGTCAGGTTCATTGCACGGCATTATGCGTGTTCGTGGCTTTACCCAAGATGATGCACACATTTTCTGTACGACTGAGCAAATTGGTCAAGAAGTCGCAGACTTTATTAAACTCACTTTAGATGTGTATAAAGATTTTGGCTTTGAAGAAGTGCAAATGAAACTGTCTACACGTCCTGAAAAACGTGTGGGTGCTGATGAACTTTGGGATGTTGCAGAAAAGTCTTTGGCAGATGCTTTAGACAATGCAGGTCTTGAATGGGAAGAGCAGCCAGGCGAAGGCGCATTCTATGGTCCGAAGATTGAATTCTCCTTGAAGGATTGTTTAGGTCGTATTTGGCAGTGCGGTACAATTCAGTGTGACTTTAACTTACCGTTACGTTTAGACGCTTCATATGTAACAGAAGATAACGATCGTGACCATCCTGTAATGCTTCATCGTGCAATTCTTGGCAGTTTTGAACGTTTTATTGGTATACTTATTGAACACTACGCAGGCTTTATGCCACCATGGTTGGCTCCAATCCAAGCATGTGTCATGAATATTACCGATTCTCAAGCAGCAGCGTGTGAAAATGTGGTTGCAAAACTCAAAGAAAATGGCATTCGTGCAATTTCAGACTTGAGAAATGAGAAAATCGGCTTTAAGATTCGTGAGCGTACTTTAGAACGAATTCCATACTTATTGGTACTTGGGGATCGAGAAGTAGAGGAAGGGACTGTGAATGTCCGTACTCGTTCAGGGAAAAATTTAGGTACTATGTCAATTGATGCATTTGTTGACTTAGTGAAAGCAGCCGTAGCCGAACGTGGCCGGTATATTGTGGAGTAAGAAAGATTAAACAGCCTGACCGTAACCAACAACAAGGTGCTAAAAGCAATCGTCCTGCATTAAATGATGAGATTAAGGCAAAAGAAGTCCGTCTCGTTGCTGCAGATGGAGAACAAAAAGGTATCGTGACGCTTGCAGAAGCGTTACGTGCTGCTGAAGACGTAGATCTTGACCTTGTTGAGATTGTGGCAAATGCAGAACCGCCTGTTTGTAAAATCATGGACTTTAACAAACATTTATTTGACTTAAAGCAAAAGCAAAAAGATGCGAAAAAGAAACAGCATCAAGTGCAAGTTAAAGAAATTAAGTTACGCCCGGGTACAGATGTTGGTGATTACAACGTTAAGTTGCGTGCTATTTTGAAGTTCCTTGAAGAAGGTAACAAAGTCAAAATTACTCTACGTTTCCGTGGTCGTGAAATGGCACACCAACAGTTAGGTCTTGCCCAATTACAAAAAATTGAGGCAGATGTAGCTGAAAGCGGTGTTGTTGAACAAGCACCAAAAATGGAAGGTCGTCAAATGGGTATGTTACTTGGTCCTAAAAAGAAAAAGTAATTGTCTATTGATCTTGGAAAAGCACTGCTCTCAGCGGTGCTTTTTTATTTCTATGAAAATAATAAGTCCAAATTGAATTCTACCCATGAAAAATGAATATTTATTGATGAGTGATCGGCTTATTTCCAGCTTCTACAATTGGAATATTCGCCTCAGTGGGTACATAAATAATTTGTTGAATTTTACCATCACGTAAAGCCTCACCAAATGCACCAATAAATTCTTGTTTACGATATTCAGGATAGTCTTTAGCAGCTTGACCGACTAATTTAATGGCTTCAGAGCGCAGTTTTGCACTCTCCAGCTCGGCTTTTGCAACTTGTACCTGAATCATTTTTGATTGTTCTGCTTCAGCTAAAGCGGCTTGCCCATCCATTCCTTGTTTCCAAACTTTGTAGTGTGGCCATCCGAACATGAATAATAGGATGAGCACAATAAAGAACAAGCCACCAAATAGTAAAACGAATATATCTAAGTTTTTTTGTCTAATGTAGTTCATATCTGACCTTTAAAATTTGTTGAATTGGCTAGTGAATAAGAAGTTACTTTTAAGTTTTAGACATGTTTTAGTTTTAATATATGTGAAATATTTTTAGGATTAAAGAAAAGAATGCGTTACTTTTAGATGTGATATAGGGGGTGGAACTTAGGCGAAGCATCAGTTTTGCAAAATGTGAAATTTTTGATAAAAGATAGTCTTTATATTTAAGTTTTTTAATCGGGGATTGTATAAACTTGTACGATGATTTTCTTAAACTATGTTATAAAAGTAAAATATTCATGGCATAAAATTTAGAAAATACGCGAGAAAGCGGAAGGATATAACATGATCGATCTTTATTATTGGGGGACACCCAATGGTCATAAAATTACGATAGCGCTTGAAGAAATGGGTTTGGATTATCAAATTCTCCCGATCAATATTTCAGAAAATGATCAATTTCAGCCAGACTTTTTACGCATTTCGCCAAATAATAAAATTCCTGCCATTATTGACCAAGATGGACCGAATGGCGAAGCTATCTCTATCTTTGAGTCTGGTGCAATTTTACAGTATTTAGGTCGTAAAACAGGCTTGTACTATCCGTGTAATGAACAAGATCGTGTTGAAGTTGAGCAATGGTTGATGTGGCAAATGGGTGGTTTCGGTCCAATGCTTGGACAAAATCATCATTTTAGTCAATTTGCTAAAGAACAAGTCCCTTATGCAATAGAACGTTATGTAACTGAAACAAAAAGATTATATTCAGTGTTAAATAAGCAGTTAATGGGTCAAAAATTTGTTGCGGGAGAATACTCAATCGCAGATATGGCAATCTTACCTTGGATTTTGCGCCACGAGTGGCAACAAATTCAGCTTGAAGATTATCCTTATGTAAAGGAGTATGTTGAGCGAATGACAGCTCGACCTGCCGTACAGCGAGCGTTATCTATCAAAGTTTAATATGTATTTTATGATAATATGAAAGCCACTTTTAAGTGGTTTTTTTATTTTAGTTTTTGGAATGGCGTATAGGGATTAGAAATGAAACATTTCTTTTTAAATTTCACGAAAATTTTAGAAACCAATCCAAAAATTTATTGGAGTGTCATTGTTGCAATTGCAGGCTGCTTAACTTTATATTTTGCAGAAATCATTCATGTGCAGAATCTTTATCCCACGATTCAGTCAAATGATCCTCGTGTTGTTAAAGGGATAATTGATCCGATTGTGCAGCGTTATCATTGGGCACGTATTGTGGTGGTCATTGCTGCGCTTATTTTGGCAAATCTACAATATATAAAAACTAAAAAATCACTTAATCTATAAAACAAAATTTTTGGTTAGGCTAGCTGACTAACTCACATGAAAAATATATTTGTGCAGCATTTTATCTATAGTTTTTTATGTACGCTGATTACAGCAACGATTTGTGCTTATTTACAAAATGCGTTATCGATTGATCGTGTTGGTATATTGGTCTTTTTTGTGATTGGTGTAGCAGGCTTGATATTTTCACTTACTTTTGCACTATTTCAAAAATGGCTGAAACAAAGTGTGAAATCTACAGTAATTTTAGTGCTTAGCCTTTCCATTTATCTTATGGTATTCACTTATCTATTTCATGTAATTGATATTGATTGGTATGCAGTGTCGGAAGGACAAATACAACTGACTTTATTTCAAAAGTTTTTACATTCTGAATGGTCATATTGGCTTGCTTTTTTGTTTCCCTTTGCTGCTTCATGGCTATATCAAAAGACATTGAAACAAATCTAATGATTTGATATGGCATACTTTTTATTATTTATATCTGCTTTTGGCGCCGCAACTTTACTGCCGTTACAGTCTGAGGCAGTACTCGTTGGATTGCTTACACAAGAAAAATATTCAGTTTTTAGGCTGATTCTAATTGCATCTTTAGGGAATGTTTTAGGTTCATGCATTAACTGGTATTTAGGTTTGCGTATTGAACAGTTTAAAAATCGGCAATGGTTTCCTGTTTCTGAAGTAAACATGTTAAAAGCTGAAAAAACTTATCAAAAATATGGATTTTGGTCGTTATTTTTAAGTTGGATGCCGATTATTGGTGATCCCATTACCTTGATTGCGGGGTTGCTTAAGGAAAAATTTTGGCGATTTTTATTGATCGTGACTTTAGCAAAAACAGGGAGATATATCTTTATCTACCTGCTGTATATAGGGTTATTTTAATACGTTAAGGCTTTTCACAATCATGGGCATTGAGTTGGATTTAATCGAGCTGAATAGGAAGTCTGTTTTTTAGAGTGTACAGTTGCGACCTAAATTATAAAAACACATTTAAAAAAATACCTTCAGTAAAATTTAAAAGTTATTGCTTTCGTTTTATACACAGATGAATTAGAATATTGCCTCCCTTACCTGCAGGTTGTTTTTGCAATGGTGCAAAACATGCCGAACAGGTGTTCAAAAGAGGTTGTTATGCCTAAGATGAAAACTCGCCGTGGTGCAGCTAAACGCTTCAAGCCAACTGCAAACGGTTTTAAGCGTCACCAAGCGTTCAAACGTCACATTTTAACCAAAAAATCTGCTAAACGTATCCGTCAATTGCGCGGCTGTGTAATGGTTCACGTAAGTGATGTTGCTTCAGTTCGTCGTATGTGCCCATACATCTAAGGAGATTATAAATGGCTCGTGTAAAACGTGGTGTACAGGCGCATCGTCGTCATAAAAAAATTCTTGCTCGTGCTAAAGGTTACTATGGCGCGCGTTCACGTGTTTATCGTGTAGCGTTCCAAGCAGTAATCAAAGCAGGTCAATACGCTTACCGTGACCGCCGTCAAAAGAAACGTCAATTCCGCGCTTTGTGGATTGCACGTATCAATGCTGGTGCGCGTTTAAATGGTTTATCGTACAGCCGTATGATTTCTGGCTTGAAAAAAGCGCAAGTGATCATCGACCGTCGTGTACTTGCTGACATCGCGATGCATGACGCAGTTGCATTTGCTGCTTTAGCTGAAAAAGCAAAAGGCGCATTGGCTGCATAAGCATCCTTGATGTGCTAGTCTTAAAATAGGTTGATACTATTTTAACAAAACGTCCAATGAGGCTCATTGGGCGTTTTGTGTTTTTAAGACTGATATAGGTTATTGGTTATAGAATTCCCTTAAAATTTTTCAAGAGTTTTCTTAGTACATGTAAGTTCTTCGATTGATAAGATAGATACGGATGCTTTAGAGTGTATTTACTCGTTTCATACATGCATTTTGCTATAAGAGAAATTACTTTTCCTTATTCATCATCGAACAAACTATGGTGCTCTACATGAAGATGAACCTCGGTGCCAGAGGATGACATCGGTTGTGTTTCTCTTGCTAAAGCTATGCCTTTACGTCAATCCAATAACATGCTTTCATCATTACACTAAAACAGCTCAGCATCCTTGGATAGGATTGCAGTTCTATACTTGTTTATAAGTTATTTTAACTTTTGAGCGCTAAATAACTGATAATTTAAAAACAAGGTAATGATATTGTTAAGTTTTTAGAGAGGGGATTTATTAAACTGTCTAAATCTGATTGAGCAAGTGTTAGTTTTATTCAAAGTAAAACCTCGGTCAAATCCTTATTTTTTATATCCATTTTGCATTTTTGAAAATTAAGTTATACTGCAATAGGCAATAACTTTCAGTTTTGTTACAAAAAGAAGTAAGCTATACATCAATTTGAAAATTTTTCGTTTTACAATCCCTTTATATTTTAAATATTACAATGAGTTGAAATATGCAAAGTAATAACCCTATTTTAACCCGTGTGGAAACACATGCGGACTACAGTCAGCCGATGACAGTACAGGGTGCAATTCAAAAGTCAGTAATTATGACTGTAATTGCGGCTGTGCTTGGTTTAGGCGTTTTCTTATATAGTTTTGCCACAGCAAATTTTGGCATGGCATATGCTGCTGCAATGGTGGGAGCAATCGGTGGTTTGATCATTGCTTTGGTTGCAACATTTAAACCCAATACGGCACGTGTTCTTGCGATTCCGTATGCATTATTTGAGGGTGCATTTTTAGGTGGTGTATCGGTTATTTTTCAGTTGAAATTTCCTGGTGTGCCTTTACAAGCATTGTTGGCAACGTTTGTCACTACTTTTGTAATGTTTGGTCTGTACCGTTTCCAAATTATTCGTGCGACTGAGAAATTTAAGTCGATCGTCATGTCAGCAACGATTGCGATTGCCTTGGTTTTTGTGGTGCAGATCATCATGAATTTTGCATTTGGCTCAAGCATCCCGGGGCTTTTTGAAAGTTCTTGGTTAGGTATTGGCTTTGCTGCATTTGTTGCTGTGATTGCGTCACTGAACTTGATCTTAGATTTTGATTTAATTGAAAATGCTGCAGCACAACGTGCGCCTAAAGCGTTTGAGTGGTTGTGTGGTATTGCGTTATTGGCAACATTGGTATGGATGTATTATTCATTCATGCGTTTGTTTAGTATGTTACAAGGCGATGACTAAGCTTTAAAGTAAAATATAAATTCAAAAATCGCCCTTTTAAGGGCGATTTTTTTATGATTTAAGTAAAGATCTGAAAAAAGGTGGATTATGCAATTTTGTTCTGATTAAACTCTTGGCATTATGCATACAAAATTATTCAAGTGAGAATTTCATGGCACAAGGACTTTTGGCAGGTAAACGCTTCCTTATCGCAGGTATTGCAAGTAAATTATCCATCGCTTTTGGTATTGCGCAAGCTTTACATCGCGAAGGTGCAGAACTTGCATTTACTTATCCAAACGAAAAGCTGAAAAAACGTGTAGATGAGTTTGCTGAGCAGTTCGGCTCTCGCTTGGTTTTTCCTTGTGATGTGGCTGTAGATGCAGACATTGATAATGCATTTGCTGAACTGGCAAAGCATTGGGATGGTTTGGATGGAGTGGTGCATTCGATTGGTTTTGCTCCAGCGCATACATTAGATGGCGATTTCACTGATGTAACGGATCGTGAAGGTTTTAAAGTAGCGCATGACATTAGTGCTTATAGCTTTATCGCGATGGCACGTGCTGCAAAACCACTCTTGCTTGCACGCCAAGGATGTTTGTTGACATTGACCTATCAAGGTTCAGAGTCAGTTATGCCAAACTATAACGTGATGGGTATGGCAAAGGCATCTTTGGAAGCAGGGGTGCGTTATTTGGCATCAAGCTTGGGTGCTGAGGGGATTCGTGTGAATGCGATTTCAGCAGGTCCAATTCGTACTTTGGCTGCATCAGGGATTAAATCTTTCCGTAAAATGTTGGATGCTAATGAAAAAATTGCACCACTCAAACGTAATGTCACGATTGAAGATGTAGGTAATGCTGCGTTATTCCTGTGTTCTCCTTGGGCGAATGGCATCACAGGCGAGATTCTGTATGTGGATGCAGGCTTTAATACCGTAGGCATGAGCACTTCAATGATGGATGCAGAATAATTTAATCTGGCATTGATGTAAAAGAGGCACTGAATTTAGTGCCTCTTTTGTTTGAAAGAGTTAAACAAGATGAAAGATTAGTTGATCGAACTATTCGGTAATTGCTGAATCGGACTACCACCTAAAGCCTGCATCAAAGTCACATAAGCATTGTATTGATTTTGCTTGGTTTGCACCAAGGCTAAACGTGCATTGCGTGTAGTTTCTTGCACATCTAATAAATTTTTCAATGCGACAGCACCGTTGCGATAACGAACCTCAGTTAAGCGTTCCGTCTTTTCAGCAAGTTCTAAGTTGCGTTGTTGCAAAGCAACTTGTTTGTCGATCTCAATACGATTAGACAGTGCATTTTCAGTATCTGCAAATGCTTGATACAAGGTTTGACGATATTGAATAATGGCTTTTTCATAATCCAATTCGCTGATTTTTAAATCTTTTTTCATGTCGTTATATTGTAAAAACGGCAGACTCAAACTTGCACCTAAAGTCAGTGCAGGATTTTTAAGCAAATTAGTGAGCGAGGTACTGCTTGAACCTAAATTCCCCGTCAAGCTGATCGAAGGATAATAACTGGCTTTAGTTGCATCTTTGGATGCTAAGGCTTCACGTAAGCGTAATTCCGCTGCACGCAAATCAGGACGACGTGACAAAAGATGGGCAGGTAAGCCTGCTGCGATATTCGGTAAGTTTATCCGTGGTAGTTTTTTGGGTTCTTGGATATTTAACTGTTGAACGGGGATTTGTAACAACACAGCCAGTGCAGTTCGTGTTTCAACCAATTGTTGTTCGATCTGACTTAGACTGGCTTTTTGGCTTTGTACTGACTGTTCAGCTTGGGTTAAATCTAGTCCAGACACAGCACCTGCACGATATTGGGTACGAACCAATTCATATAGCTTTTGCGTGGTGGCTAAACTTTGCTGTGCTACGCTATAGCGTTCATTGAGATAGCCCAGTTGCCAGTATAAATTTGCCGTTGTACCAATCAGCGTTTGACCAGTGGCTTGTAAATCTTGCTCGGTGGCTAAAGATTCCCATTTTGCAGCTTCAGTTTGACGGGATAATTTTCCAAAAAGATCAACTTCATAACTCACACCTGCGCTCAGAGATAAACCTTTTGCACTGTCATCGCCTGAATTTAAATCAAATGAATGACCTGTTGATACCCCAGAGTTGACACGTGGACCTTGTTGATCACGGGCTAATCCTGCTCTTAAGCGAGCTGTTTGTAAATTAATTCCTGCAACGGCTAAGTCAGCATTTTTCTCAATCACTTGTGCAACCAAAGCATTCAGCTGAGTATCTCCAAACAATGTCCACCATTGGTCAGCATGCAGATCAGCTTGGATCTGCTGTTGATTCACTTTGCTATAGGCAAACTGACTTGGAATATCAACCGCAGGCGCTTGATAGGGAGTTTTCACCACAGCCGCACAGCCCACTAAAGAACTTCCGAGAATCAGGGCAGTTGCCAGTTTGCTTAAATTCATTTGCATGATATTTTCCTTATTCTCTTAAATTATTCACGGGAGAGAGCATCGACAGGGTCAAGCTGAGCTGCATTTCGAGCAGGAATAAATCCAAACACGATCCCGATTAAAGTTGAGCAAACAAAAGCGGCAATAATAGAGGTGGTTGAATACGCCATCTGGAATGTACCTTTTGCAAAATGACTGATCACTTGTCCGATACCTAGTGATAACAACACACCTAAAATTCCCCCTAAAATACACACTAAAATTGCTTCAATGAGAAATTGCTGCAAAATGTCACTTTGACGCGCACCTACCGCCATGCGTACCCCGATTTCCTGAGTACGTTCTGTCACAGAAACCAGCATGATATTCATTACCCCAATCCCACCGACCACCAAAGAAATGACTGCAATTGCAGACACCAATAAAGTCATCGTCTGTGTGGTTTGTTCAATGGTTTCACGGATACTGTCTGAGTTTTGGGTAAATACATCTTGTGCGCCATGACGTTGTTCAAGCAAGCTTAAAATGGCATTTTCAGCTGCAGCAGTGGGGTACTCATCCTTAATACGCACCACAATACTACGCACGTTAGACTGTCCTAACATACGACTCATAACAGTGGAATAAGGTAAATACACATTTAAACTGTCTGAACCCATCATGCCTTTTTGAGCATCAATGACACCAATAATACGGCTCGGTACAGTCCCCAATAAAATTACTTGCCCAACAGGATTGCTGCCATCAGCAAAGAAAGTGTTTTGAGTGTTGGAATCGATGACCACATCTTGAGCCCGCTGCGTTACGCTATGTTTATCAAAAGCTTGCCCAGATGCAAAAGTCATTCCCTTGACATCAAAAAAGTCACTACTGACACCATTGATGGTTGCGGATGCTTCGGTGTCTTTAAAGCGAACAGTGAGATTGCTATTTACCGTTGGGCTGACTGCTTCAACATAGGGTTGTTCTGCTAAGGCTTCCGCATCTGCAGGAATTAAGGTTTTGACTTGGGCAGTTTTGGAGTTATCACCAAAGCCTCGCCCTTGAAATACCGTAATGGTATTGGTGCCTAAACTGCTAATATTTTCCAAAATTTGTTTTTGTGAACCATTTCCGAGCGCAACCACAGACACCACAGACGCAATCCCGATGATGATCCCTAGCATCGTTAGAAATGTGCGCATACGATGTGCATTCATTGCCAATAAAGCCATACGAAATGCTTCACTGAAACGATCTAACGTAGAGCGCCAAGCAGAAGATTTTTTCTGCTTTTCAATGCCATCCAGTGTCCCTTCGGCAGGTGAGATAGTTTCAGCTTCAGGCGTATTCGGCGTATCTGAGATGATATTACCATCACTGATTTCGATGATACGAGTCGCATTTTTTGCCACATTCATATCATGTGTAACAAGGATAATGGTATGACCTTTGGCATTCAGTTCACGTAAAATACGCATGACCTCAATACCGCTGTTTTTATCTAATGCACCTGTCGGTTCGTCAGCAAGGATTACATCACCGCCATTCATCAATGCACGGGCAATCGACACACGTTGTTGTTGTCCACCTGACAGTTGATTGGGACGGTTTTGAACTTTCTCACCCAGTCCCAGCTCTGTTAATAATTCTTTAGAACGTTCTTGGCGAGCTGTAGGGTTCATGCCAGCATAAATGGCTGGAACTTCGACATTGCCTGCGGCATTAATATCGCCCAACAAATGATAACGTTGGAAAATAAAACCAAAATATTCACGCCGTAACTGTGCCAATGCATCAGGCTCAAGTGTACGGGTTTCTCGCCCTTTCACTTTATAGCTGCCTGAAGTGGGTTTATCTAAACATCCCAAAATGTTCATCAAAGTTGATTTACCAGAACCTGACTGCCCAACAATGGCAACCAATTCACCTGCATAAATCTTTAAGTCGATGCCTTTTAAAATCTGAACGGTGGAATCACCAGCGGGAAATTCACGGATCAGATTATTCACCTCAAGTAGAGGTTGCTGCTGCTGATTCATGCTTAAAATCTCATTCCACCGCGATTACTTCTTTTTGCAGCATCGTTACTGGTATCTGAACCATCTGCAATGACCACTTGATCGCCTTGTTTTAGACCCCGCTTAATTTCTGCGCTCACACGGTTGTTTAAGCCGACTAAAACTTGTTGACGTTTGGCACTACCATCGGCTTGTACCACACGTACGCTAGCAAGCGATGCTTTGCCTTGCTCAATCAATGCTTTTTCATCCGCAGTTAGCTCTAAACGTTGTGGACGATCTGCATTGGCTTGGTCTTTGGCATTCCTTTCGGCTGCATCTGGTTTTTTGTCTGCATTGTTGCGATTGGCACGTGGTGGACGATTAGAGGTTTGTAATGCTGATGCGGGTACAGTTAAGACATTTTTTGCCTCAGCGAGAATGATATACACCTGTGCAGTCATATCAATGCGTAATTTACCATCTTCATTCGGCACATCAAACAAAGCATTATAATAAACAGCCGTACTTGAAGAGGATGACGAGTTATTTGAGGTTTCTGTATTGATTGACTCAGGTGCAGGCTCTACTTGGCGTAAAGTGGCATAACGTTTTTTTTCACTGTCGCCGAGTGTGGTGAAATACACTTTTTGACCTTCTTCAACTTTCATTACATCGGCTTCTGAAATTTGTGATTTGATGGTCATGGTGTCAAGTTGCGCTAATTTCACAATGGTTGGCGCACTTTGATTGGCATTTACCGTTTGACCTTCTTCTGTCACGATTGCCACGACTGTACCGTTCATTGGGGCAACAATACGGGTATAACCTAAGTCTTCTTTTGCTGTTGCCAGTGTTAAACGAGATTGCTCAATTTGCGCATTCATGGCAGTAATATCTGCTTGCGCTGTTTTAAATGCAGCAAGTGCGCTTTCATATTCTGCTTTAGAGGTTGCATCTTGTGCATACATATTTTTTTGACGTTGATACTCTGCTTCAACTTTAGCTAAATTTGCTTGTTTGATTGCCAGTTGTGCTTGCTGATTTTTAATATTGGCTTCTGCGGTTTTTAAATCATTTTCCTGACGCACAGAGTCGATTTGAGCAATAAGTTGACCTTGTTTAACCTGATCACCCAGTTGCACATACATTTTTCTTACCTGACCTGAAACCTGGGCACCAACACTGACCATTTTGGTTGCTTCAAGATCCCCTGTTGCAAGCACAGAATCTTCGATATCACCTCGTGTAACTTCTGTGGTAATAAATTGGGGTTGGACTGATTTTGGTTTTAAAAAATACCAAGCAAGCGCAGCAACGGCTGCAAGGCAAAGTACGAGAAATATGGCTTTGGCAGGTTTTATTTTTGGCATAATAAGCAAAGGTCAAGTTAAATTGGGAAAGTGATCAAATTATAATAAGAAAATAAGGATAAAACGTGAATTTATAAAGATAAATAAGAATTAATTTCATTTGTACGGATTTTATTAATGTTGTGACCACAATCTAAATTTAAGGTATTACTGTGGTTGAATATGCATATTTTATGCGGTCTTCTGAGCAAAATTGGCGCTTATAACACATATTGTATTTTGAATACTTGGTAAATAAAAAATTAATTTAAACGCATGATTTTAAAATTTTTAATTGACATTAAAAAATAAATATTTAGCATTTGAGCGATAAAAAATCAATGTAAAAATAGAGGGGAATATGGGGAAGAATTTAATTAAAACGACTGGGGTATCTATATTGCTTGCCGCACTGAGTGCCTGTGGTGGTGGAGGTGCTTCAGATACGGTTCAACAAACCATGCCTACAAAAGTTGTATTAAGCCTTACAGACTTTGAAGATACTGGGCAGGATAAAACGGATTTTGTTACACAAGATCAGAGTTTTGATTTGTCAGTGAAAGCCGACTTTGCATATAGTCAAGTGATTTATCAAGTTTCTAAAGACTTAGGTAAAACATGGACAAGCACTACTGAGAAACAGCAACAGTTAGCAGATGGAACGTATCAGTTTAAAGTGACATTAAAAGATGCTGCTGGACAAAGCATGAGCAGCAATATGATTCAAGTTACAGTGGATCGTACAGCGCCAATTTTAGAAAAAGTTAATCTCATAAATGTAGATACACAGCGTGTTGGGACATCTGATCAAAGCTTAATTTCAGGTCAAACTGAAAAAGGAATGTTGATCAAAATCAAGGCTGATCAACAACAGGTGAATGGTGCACCATTAATTTCTAATAATTTAGGACAATTTCAGTTAGAAATTCCTGCACGTATTCAAGGTGAAAGCATTGAAGTTCAGGTAGAAGATTTGGCAGGGAATCTAAGTCAGCTCAAAAAACTGACTGCGCCAATTGAAAAATCAATTTATAGTGATATTGATGTATCAGAACTGAGCGGTGTATATCAACTGTCTTATCAAATTACCAAGTTGGAAAAAATTCAACAATATTTATGGATTGATCAAGACGGTGTCATGACTATTTTAAATGATAAAAATAGCAGTTTTTATACCCAGAATTTGAAAAATCCCCAAAATTGTTATGGTTTACCTGAGGTTGGGACACCGAACTGGACTTTGCAAGGTAAGCAAATTTATAAAAAACAGGCAGAATCAAAAACATATTTTATCAATGTAAATGGTGTGGAATATAAGTTTGATCAAAACTTAGATTATTTACATGATGATGGTGTTTTGGCGCGTTATATGAGCAATATGCCTGCTGATATCAATTATGGCGCAAAAAACTGGGTGTTATTTCCATTTGCGAAATCGAATTTGACGGTTGAAGCACTCCAACAAAAAGTGTGTAGCACTGATCAGAGTCGTTTAAAGAAAATGATACATCCTGCTTTAGTAGATGCGCGTCGTGTTGCAGGGATATTTAAGACGGATGATGAAAATCAAATGGCTTATACACAAATCACTGAACATGGGAAATTTAATGTATATCATTATGATCAAAACAATAAGTGCTATACGCATCCGAGTAATTTGGATGTGAACTTCTCATTGGATCAGCAGTATTTGCAACAAGATCAATCAAAATTATTTATCTATCAGCCTTATGGAACAACAGGTTTTGGGGCAACAGCATTTGTAAAAATTATGTTGAATAACTTAACTCAACAGGCTGTGAAAGCTGAAGGAAACTATGGCGAAATATTCTTGCCTGATGCGACAGGTAAATTTAAGGTCGGCATTTCATCGCCAAATATTTATAAACCTGAACATCGTGGTTTGATGTTAGGTGGACAGTTTGAGCAGCAGATGACACAGCAGCAACTTGAACAACAACAATGTAAATAATTGGGATTGATTTTAAGACGTGTTGAAACAGGATAGATTTCAACACGTTCTATTTTCTTTGGGGAAATAAAGATGAAGCTAAAAAAATGGGTTATTGCAGGCTTATTGGTACAGAGCGTGATGGCAAATGCCAGTGATCAATTGGCACTGCACACAGTCAAAAAAATCTATGATATGGGTAAAAACTTGGAAAAGGGCAATGAGCTTATAGCCTTATATGCTGATCAAAATTTAAACCGTGCGATAGAGGTCTGGAATGCTGCTGAATATTGTATCGGCTATGATGTGATGTGGCAGTCTAATGATCCACCTTATCATCGTAAAGTGACCTATACTTCTTTGGGAAATAACCAAGTGAAAGTGAGCTTGGCAAAAGTACCTTATTATGATGCTGCTTCACTCACCTATAAAATGTCGTGTGTAGGGAATACATGCAAAATTGCAGACATTGTGGATCAGTTTGGTTCACTAAAAAAGAACATTGCAAAAGAATGTCGATAAGTTTGGGAAATTAGTATGGCATTAAGACCATGTGAAGACTGTAAGAAAGATTATAGTGATCGTGCAGCGCAATGTATTCATTGTGGAGCACCTAATCCATTGATGGTGCAACCAACACAAGATGACTCAAATACATTGACGGAGTTTGTGATTGGTTGTTTGATTGTTGGGGTGCTTTTATTTTTCTATGGTAAGGATTTGATTGCTTATGCTGGGCATCTATTAAATAGTTTGAATGTCGGGGTGCTGTCAGAAAGTCAGTTGCAGGATTGCGAGAATGATCGAATCAAAACCTCAATGAAGCAAACTTTTGATGAAAGTGCTTATGCACAAACCTATCATTTAAAAGCAATTACTATTCAAACCTCTGAATCTTCAGCAAAACAGAAAGGCTCAATTTTGGCGTGTAATGCAACATTAACCACCAACAGCGCAGAAACATTTCGTTTTATTTATCAATTTAAAAAGCATGAAGGTGGTTATTTGATCGAAGCACAGCCTCGTTAACTCTGCTTTACGGGGCAAAATCAAATAAGCTTTTACCACAAAGCAGTGCAATCGCTTGCTGAATTAAATGTTCGGGATTTTCCTGAGATAGCCCTTTAATTGATGCATCAATTCTGAGCAATAATTCAGGCCATAACAAAAAAGTTTGTGGGTTTAAGCGACGTAAAGCTTGTTGGTAATTGGCAATTTTGGTTTTCCAAATACCGAGTTGTAAGGCATTTTGCGGTTGCTCATATAACTGCATGAGGAGGCGCATTTCCTTGCTGATTGTCCATAAAATTAGGCTGGGTGCTTCGCCCGCTTCAAGCAAATAATTTAAGATTTTTACAGATTGAGCAAAATTACCTGCGAGTACTGCATCGCTTAAATCAAAACTGTTATAACGTGATTGATCTTGTAAACACTCAAACAAATGTTCAATCTTGATTTGTTGTTGATCTGGAAAAGTATCTGCAACACGCATCAAACTATTTTTGGCAGCCAGTAAATTATGCTCATGATGCTGTTCAAGCCATAACCAAGCATCTTGATCCAGTTGAATGCCCAATTGATCCGCTTCAATGACTAAAATACGTTGCCGATCTTTGGGATAATTAGCACTGAGTTGCACCACAACACCATTGGCTTCCACAGTTTGAAAAAAGCTAGACTTCAAACTGTTGGCATCTTGTTTAGGCATCACGATCAGCAGTAAATTATGCTCATTGTGTTGAATATATTGTTTCAGTAATTTAAGCGTATTGGCATCTGGTTTGGTATTGCCATGTACTTCTACTGCAAGATGTTGTGAAAATAAGGATAAACTATCAAGTGCATTAAACACCTGTTTCCAATCACTTACACTGGTTAAATCATAGCGTTGCCGTTCAACTTCCTGACGACTCCAACTTTTGCGAAAAGCATCGAGTAAGTTTTGCTCCAATAACGGCTCTTGACCGTACATAATCCAAGCTCCACGAGCTTTATCTACACGTTTTAAGGCTTGGAGATAGTCAAGTTTCATAAATCTATTAAATTATTGTGCTGAAGTAGTTGGTAAATACTTTGCTTTTGGCAAACGGTTGGCTGAGATTTGGCGACTGATTTGTTGTGCAATATCATCCACAATAACTTGTCTTAAATACTTTTCTTGCTGGTCATCGGTATTGACTGTAGCAACATCATATTGATAACTGCGTGAAGCTGTTAGAGTACGAGCTTCGGTAATCGGATTACCTTGTTGATCTTCGATCTGGAAAGTCACACTTAAGCGTAATAAAACTTCGATCAACTGACCATTCAACTCATGGCGAATCGGTTTGTAATCTAAAATGCGTAAAACATAAGCATCATTGGCATTACTCAATTGAACACCTGAAGCAGCCAAGTAGACACTGAGTTTACTTTCTAGCTCTTGTGTGTTTTTAGGCATTTGTAAACTTAATTTTGTATAAACCAAAGGCGTTGCTTGGGGATTAGTGCCTTTTAGATGGAAGTCACAACCCACTAAGCCTGCACTCAGACCCAAAGTTAATACAACTGCTGCAACACGTTGAACCAAATGCATGTGGTGTCCTCTGATTTTTCCAAGCTGGAAATTAATTTTGAAATCTTAGTATGGATTGTAAAGTTAAAGCCCGTTGAATGACAACGGGCTTTGTAGGCTTTTAGTTCCTCACTCCAGAAGGAGACCTTCATCCCCTTGCGGAATATACTCCTCATCCCAGAGGGAGAAGGAGTTTCCCTCTCCTTAAAGGAGAGGACTAGGGTGAGGTATATTTTAAACCACCAAATTCACAAGCTTATTCGGCACAACGATTTCTTTCTTGGTTGGACCCGTTAAGAAAGGTTGTACTTCAGGCAATGCTTTTGCTTGTGCAAGAATGTCATCTTTCGAAGCATCGACAGACACTTCCAATTTACCACGAAGCTTACCATTCACCTGAACCACGATGGTTTGGGTGTTGCGAGTTAACGCAGATTCATCCACTGCAGGGAATAGCACTTGAGTTAAATCAATATCAAACTCAGCCAATAATTTTTGACTTAAATGCGGTGCAAATGGCGCAAGTAAAGTTAAAAGGGTAATGATAGATTCACGAGCGACCGCAATATCGTGATTATCTTTGGCTTCAAACTTATTGTTCGCATTTAGCAATTCCATCAATGCAGCAATCGCTGTATTAAATGCATGACGACGCTCGATGTCATCACCCACTTTCTGGATCGTTTCATGTGTTTTACGACGTAAGTCTTGGGCATCGGTTGAAAGTTTTGCAGTATCAATAGCAGATGCAGCATTACCTTTTTCAAGGAAACTAGCAGTTAAACGCCATACACGTTTTAAGAAACGGTTTGCACCTTCAATGCCTGCATCTGACCATTCTAAAGATTGATCAGGTGGGGCAGCAAACATCATAAACACACGTGCTGTATCTGCGCCATATTGGTCAATGATTGCTTGTGGGTCGATACCGTTATTTTTCGATTTCGACATTTTTTCTTGACCGCCGACAATGACTTCTTGACCATCTCCTTGATATTTCGCAGAGACAATACGACCTTTTTCATCACGCTCTAGGTCGATGTCAGCAGGGTTGAACCATGTTTTCTTACCAGATTCAGATTCACGATAGTAAGTATCTGCAAGTACCATCCCTTGTGTTAACAAGTTGGTAAATGGTTCGTTGTCTTGTACCACACCTTCATCACGCATCAATTTGTGGAAGAAACGTGCATAAAGTAAATGCAGGATCGCATGTTCAACACCACCGATGTATTGATTCACGGGTAACCATGATTGTGCAGCTTCAGGCTTAACTAAACCGCCTGTGAAATCAGGAGAAGCATAACGTGCATAGTACCAAGAAGATTCTACAAAAGTATCTAAAGTATCGGTTTCACGACGTGCATCGCCACCACAGCATGGACAGGTAGTTTCATAGAATTCAGGCATTTTATTCAGCGGGTTACCTGAACCATCGGGTACAACATCAGTTGGTAGAACAACAGGCAGCTGCTCTTCAGGTACTGGCACTTGACCACACTTATCACAATTGATCATTGGAATTGGACAACCCCAATAACGCTGACGAGAAACCCCCCAGTCACGTAAACGGAATTGAACTTTCGCATTTGCCAAAGTTTGTGGTTCTAATTTTGCAAGAATTGCATCATAAGCTGCTTGGAAATCTAAACCGTCAAACTCGCCTGAATTAACCAATTTACCTTCTTTAGAGCCGTACCATTCTTGCCATTTAGTTGCAGAGTAATCTGCATCATCCGCACCTTGGGCATCGATCACTTGTTGGATTGGTAAATTGTATTTATTGGCAAATTCAAAATCACGTTCATCATGCGCAGGCACAGCCATCACTGCACCAGAACCGTATGACATCAATACATAATTCGCGATCCAAACAGGCACTTCTTCACCTGTAATTGGATGTTTCACTGAAAGACCTGTCGCCATTCCTTTCTTTTCAGAAGTGGCAAGATCAGCTTCGGCAACTGAACCCATACGGCATTCTTCAATGAATGCTTTTAATTCTGCATTGCCTGCTTCTGATTGAATGGCAGCTGCTTTTAACGCCATCGGATGTTCTGCTGCAACCGCAACATACGTCACACCCATCAAGGTATCAGCACGTGTAGTATAAACTGTTAAACCATCAGCATAGACATCAGGTTGTGCGGAAGGGAAGGTGATCTCCATCCCTTGTGAACGACCAATCCAGTTACGTTGCATGGTGAGGACTTGTTGTGGCCAACCATCTTTTAATGTGTCTAAATCGTCTAATAATTCTTGTGCATAATCCGTGATGCGGAAGTAATACATTGGAATATCGCGTTTTTCAACCAATGCACCCGAACGCCAACCACGACCATTTTCAACTTGTTCATTGGCAAGTACTGTTTGGTCAACTGGATCCCAGTTTACTGTTGAAAGTTTACGGTAAATTAGACCTTTTTTATAAAGCTGAACAAATAACCATTGTTCCCAGTGATAGTACTCTGGTGTACATGTTGCAAATTCACGATCCCAATCGACTGAAAGACCTAATTTTTTTAATTGATCACGCATATAAGCGATGTTTTCAAATGTCCATTTTGCAGGTGCAACTTGGTGAGCAATCGCAGCATTTTCAGCAGGTAGACCAAAAGCATCCCAACCCATCGGTTGTAGGACAGTTTCACCTTTAAGGCGATGAAAACGACTGATTACATCCCCAATGGTATAATTACGCACATGACCCATATGCAGCTTGCCACTTGGATAAGGGAACATCGAGAGGATATAACGATGTGGACCTTCTACAGTGTCGGCAACTTTAAAGGCTTTGCGAGTTTCCCAGTCCTGTTGAACAGTAGGTTCTATCGCACTCGCTTGATATTCAGGGTCAATGTGAGGATGAGTCATAGTAAATAAACGTATTGAATAGGAATAAGGATAAAAGTGTGCCCAACAGAATAGCTTAAAACCCAGTAAAATGTCAGTTATTCGCTGAGAATTTTATGTAAATAATTGATGTTTAATATGATTAAGTGCTGTATAGGGTTGTCTAAGTCTTTGCTTGTTAAAATCTCAAAATGATAATTATGAAGGTTAAGTTACCTAAATGCTAAGTAATGAAAAGAAAAACCTTTCATTTTTGAAAGGTTTTTTATTTCTGACATTATTTTTCTACTGAGGAGCACGTTCAAGCTGACCTTTTTGTAAAGCGGCATTAGCTTCACTTTGTTGATCTGCTTTTGGTGCTTCAACTTGGGAAGGTGTTGTATTTTGAGGGGGAGTTGTAGGTGGTGTGTCTACAGGTGTTGCAGATGATGTAGACCCCGAAACATTATGTCCATAAGTTTCAACCTTAGTTTTATGTCGAGCATTTTTAGGTGGCGGATTTGCTGAATAATGGGTAGAACCATTACTGTCCACCCATTTATAAAACTCTTTGGCAAAACTTTGCGGACTCATACTGCCAGCCAACAGTAAAACGCCAAACGAAATAAGATGAGTTTTTAGTTGTTTTAGATTTTGCATATCTGAACCTTTTTAAGCTGAGCTTTGAACTTTATGATAAGTATGCAGCAGTGGTGTAGATACTTAAAATAAAGAAGCGTTATAGTGATTTTACTTGATTTTATTTTAAACAATTTTATAAAACTGTGTAGAATTTTGTTGAAAATTTATTAAGTTATAACGCTCTGAATTTTTTGTTATAAATGGATAAAAAAAAAGGAATAGTTTAAAAAAAATGCGGATGAGAAATAAACAGCAAAAAAGCGAATAGAAACCTTGACTTTGCTTGCTAAAACAACAAAAATGCTGGTTCAGTTTTATTGTTTTTATTCGATCACCCTTCGAATAAATCCATTGTAAGCAATATCGTTTTCTTTAAGCCGAGAAAATGCCCCCCTACATTTAATATGTTTATCCCAACATATTTTTGTTATGAACGCCATTTAAACAGTGGTGTGACTATAAATTTTTTATATTGCTGCAAAAACGAGTAAATATGTGTGTTATAACAGAGCGCACAAATCAATGAATGAAACATGACTTGTGTCTCCCATAAGTTGTGGAAAAAAGATTAGGGTGAATACGTTGGAACTTTTATCTGGTGGTGAAATGCTCGTTCGTGCATTGGCGGACGAAGGCGTTGAACATGTTTTTGGGTATCCAGGCGGCGCAGTACTTCATATTTATGATGCGCTATTTCAACAAGAGAAAATCAATCATTACCTCGTGCGTCATGAACAAGCAGCAGGACATATGGCTGATGCTTACTCACGTGCGACAGGTAAGACCGGTGTTGTTCTTGTCACATCGGGTCCAGGTGCGACCAATACCGTTACACCGATTGCGACTGCTTATATGGACTCCATCCCAATGGTGATTCTGTCTGGTCAGGTTGCAAGCCATTTGATCGGTGAGGATGCGTTCCAAGAAACGGACATGGTGGGTATCTCTCGTCCCATCGTGAAGCACAGTTTCCAAGTGCGTCATGCAAGCGAAATTCCTGCAATTATTAAAAAAGCATTTTATATCGCATCAAGTGGTCGTCCAGGTCCTGTTGTAGTCGATATTCCAAAAGACGCAACCAATCCTGCAGAAAAGTTTGCATACGAGTATCCTGAAAAAGTAAAAATGCGTTCGTATCAACCACCACATCGTGGTCATTCAGGTCAGATTCGTAAAGCAATTGATGAGCTGATTAATGCAAAACGTCCTGTGATTTATACAGGTGGTGGTGTCGTTCAAGGTAATGCTTCTGAGCAATTGACTGAGCTTGCACACTTGTTGGGCTACCCAGTAACCAATACTTTGATGGGCTTAGGTGCATTTCCTGGCAATGATCCTCAGTTCATCGGTATGCTCGGTATGCATGGTACGTATGAAGCTAACATGACCATGCATAATGCAGATGTGATTTTGGCAATTGGTGCACGTTTTGATGACCGTGTGACCAATAATCCTGCTAAATTCTGTCCAAATGCCAAAGTCATTCATATTGATATTGATCCAGCAACGATTTCTAAAACAATTATGGCGCACATCCCGATCGTGGGTGCAGTTGAGCCTGTGTTGCAAGAAATGTTGGTTCAATTGAAGCAAATGAATGTTTCTAAGCCAAATCCTGAAGCAATCGCAGCTTGGTGGGATCAAATCAATGAATGGCGTAAAGTTCATGGTTTGCGTTATGAAAAAGCGACTGATGGTTCAATGAAGCCGCAACAAGTGGTTGAAGCTTTAGATAAAGTAACCAATGGTGATGCCATCATTACCTCTGATGTAGGTCAACATCAAATGTTTGGTGCAATGTACTACAAGTACAAACGTCCTCGTCAATGGTTGAACTCAGGTGGTTTGGGGACGATGGGTGTGGGCTTGCCATATGCAATGGCCGCAAAACTTGCATTCCCAGATCAGCAAGTAGTGTGCATTACAGGTGAAGCATCAATTCAGATGTGTATCCAAGAGCTTTCGACCTGTAAGCAGTATGGCTTAAATGTAAAAATTCTATGCTTGAATAACCGTGCTTTAGGTATGGTAAAACAATGGCAAGACATGAATTATGAAGGTCGTCACTCAAGCTCTTATGTTGAATCATTGCCTGACTTCCCGAAATTAATGGAAGCATATGGTCATGTAGGAATCCAAATTGACCATGCAGACGAGCTAGAAGCTAAGCTTGCTGAAGCAATAGCGATTAATGATAAGTGTGTATTTATCAATGTCATGGTTGATCGTTCTGAGCATGTTTATCCAATGTTGATCGCAGGTCAGTCGATGCAAGATATGTGGTTGTCTAAAGGGGAGCGTACACAATGAGACATATTATTTCTGTACTCATGGAAAATGAAGCAGGTGCGCTTTCTCGTTTAGTTGGTTTATTTTCTCAGCGTGGATATAACATTGAGACTTTAAACGTAGCGCCAACTGAAGACCCAACTATGTCACGTTTAACGCTGACAACTTATGGTGATGATCATAAGATTGAGCAAATCACCAAACAACTCAACAAACTTGTTGAAGTGGTGAAAGTGGTGGATTTGTCAGAAGGGGCACACATTGAGCGTGAGCTTATGTTGATCAAAGTTAAAGCATTAGGTTCAGCACGTGCGGAAATTAAACGTACAGCCGATATTTTCCGTGCGCAAATCGTCGACGTAACGCCAACCACCTATACGATTCAAATCGCGGGAACAACTGAAAAAATTGATGGTTTTATTGATGCGCTTGCTGAAAACACCATTCTCGAAGTTGTTCGTTCAGGTGTGTCGGGTATCGCACGTGGCGAAAAAGTTTTAACTATTTAATTTATTCACCTATAATCCTCTTCGAATAAAGGAGAGGGCTTAATAACTGAGTGCATAACAACATAAGCATCTTATTAAGTTGAAGGAAACAAAAGCATTTTAGCGGAGACAGCAATGCAAATTTTTTATGATAAAGACACAGACTTATCTATCATCCAAGGCAAAAAAGTAGCAATCGTGGGTTATGGTTCTCAAGGTCATGCACATGCGCTTAACCTTAAAGACTCTGGCGTGGACGTTACTGTAGGTTTACGTTCAGGTTCTGCTTCTTGGAAAAAAGCTGAAAATGCTGGTCTTAAAGTTGCTGAAGTTCCGGAAGCTGTTGCTCAAGCTGATCTTGTGATGATCTTGACACCTGATGAGTTCCAAGCTCAACTTTATCGTGATGTGATTGAACCAAACATCAAACAAGGTGCGACTTTAGCATTTGCACACGGTTTCTCTGTTCTCTATAACCAAGTTGTTCCACGTGCTGACTTAGACGTAATCATGGTTGCACCGAAAGCGCCTGGTCATACAGTACGTTCAGAATTCCAACGTGGTTCAGGTGTTCCTGATTTAATCGCAATCCATCAAGATGCGTCTGGTAATGCACGTAATGTGGCTCTTTCTTACGCTTCTGGCGTAGGTGGTGGTCGTACAGGTATCATCGAAACTTCATTCCGTGAAGAAACTGAAACTGACCTTTTCGGTGAGCAAGCAGTTCTTTGTGGTGGTGCAGTTGAATTGGTTAAAATGGGCTTTGAAACTTTGGTTGAAGCGGGTTATGCACCAGAAATGGCGTATTTCGAATGTTTACATGAGTTAAAACTTATTGTTGACTTGATGTTTGAAGGCGGTATTGCAGACATGAACTATTCAGTATCGAATAATGCTGAATATGGTGAATATGTAACGGGTACTGAAGTGATCAACGAACAGTCTCGTGAAGCAATGCGCAATGCACTTAAACGTATCCAATCTGGTGAATATGCGAAAATGTTCATTCAAGAAGGTGCATTGAACTATCCATCTATGACTGCGCGTCGTCGTCAAAATGCTGCTCATGGTATTGAAGTAACGGGTAACAAACTTCGTTCAATGATGCCTTGGATTCAAGCAAACAAAATTGTTGATAAAGAGAAAAACTAATTTCTCAAATCAGTTGGTTTGAATGCAAAAGCCCACTCGTTTTGAGTGGGCTTTTTTATATTTAGCGTTATGAGGGTGAGTGGAGCATAGTTTTACTCTTGCGCAGTAAGAAAGCGATACTTTCTTAAGCTCTATTCAGGATTTAAGCAAATCAAATCATTGATAAGAAGAAAAATTAAGTTTTATTTGAAAAAATAAAAAATGTGATACATTACGCATTATTTTCGGCATATTCAGGTGTGGTGAAATCATGAAATTTAAAATAATACTCGCTCTTACAGCACTTGCTTTTTCAAGCATCAACCATGCTGAAACAGGGGCAGATTCGAAAAATCTAATACCACTTAACGATGTTCGTGTATCGATGCAGCGCATGTTACGTTCCACAGAAGGGCGTTATTTTTTAAGTCTTTATGCTGGAATTTGGAATCCACACGCCGTCATGACGGATTTGGTAGAGAATAAAAATATCGCTTTTAAAGGTTTGCAAAAAGCCAATCAATTGTCTTTAAAATCAGTAAATTCTGAGAAAGACAGTGTGTCAACGGGTGAATACCAACTGACAGGCAATCTAAACGCAAATACTGGATATTTTCAAACAGTATTAACAGAGGGTTCCAAAAATATAGGAAAAAATATTCAGTTTGAACCTGCAGTAAAAGTGAGTGATAAACCTGCATTTGTCTTTAAGTTTTATGGGGTATCAGCAGTAAATTATGGTGCTGCTCTGCAGCGTGTTGATGTCATTAATAAAAATAATAATCAAACTATTCAGACATTAACTGGTTTTTCTGCATATCCTAAAAGTGTGGGTTATATGGATATAAATTTTGATGGTTATTACGATGTGATCTTATCTGATATTTCACAAGGAAAAACTGTAGAAGAAAAGCGTTATATTTATTGGATGTATAATCCAAAAACAGGCCAATTCCAGCGTTCTCCTCAACTCGATCAAATTGTGGGTTTTCCAAATTTACATGGTGAAAAGCAGCTGATTGACTTTGGAAATGGTGTGGTTTATCAAGTAAAAAATGGTTTATTAAATCGAATTTAAGGATCGTGGATTTAAAAGCTAAATCATGTTGTCTATTTCAAGTGATTGGCTTCTGCGCTCAAGATTACTCAGAAACATTTTTTTAGATTGTTTCTAAAGTTGATGTATGTGCTGTGACACGACAAAACTGGATAAATATGTAAGGTCATTTTGCAAGATGTATCCGCTTGTTTAATTTGCTTCATTAATAAATTTGTGGGTGCATATAAGTTTTTTATGCACCTCTTGATTTTAGTTTAAGTAATGATTTTGCTGTAAGCAAAACGTCACCTCATTATCATCTAAATGTAAAAAAGATAGCCTAAACTATTCAAAAATGAAGAGAAGATTTAGGTAATCGTATGACAAAGACGTACGCAGAAGCCTTACTGTATAGACAACAAGAATTTCCAGATTATTTTAAATTTTATTTAAAGAAAAAAAACAATCAACAGCATATTTCTGAAAATTTAAATACCCTTCAAAAACTTGTTCGTCCACGGCTTAAAATTGCAATTGTGACGGAAACATGGCCACCTGAAATTAATGGGGTGGCGATGTCTTTGATGCAACTTTGTAAGGGCTTGCAAAAACAAGGACAGAAAATTTTATTGATTCGCCCAAAACAAAAACATCAGTGCCATGAATTTTCACCTAATAAAGAATGTTTAGTTACGGCACAAGCGATTCCTAAATATCCTGATATGCGTTTTGGTTGGCCACAATATTTAAAAGTTTCTCAAGCGATTTCTGATTTTGCACCAAATATTGTTCATATCGTGACAGAAGGGCCTCTAGGTTTTACGGCATTACATGCAGCAAAAGCGAAACATATTCCAGTGTCTAGTGGCTTTCACTCCCCATTTCAGGAGTTTAGTCGTTTCTTTGATTTGGCATTTTTAGTTAAACCGATTCAACATTATTTGAAATGGTTTCATAACAATACTCATCTCACCTGTGTGCCAAGCAAAGATACTGAAAAAGCATTGCGACAATTTGGTGTGACATGTCCTTTGTTGGTGGTAGGGCGTGGTGTGGATACAGAAAAATTTTCTGCACAGCATCGTTCAGAAAAATTAAGACGCACATGGGGTGTAGATGAAGATACTACGGTGCTGCTGTATGTTGGGCGATTATCCCCTGAGAAAGAAATTAATGTCTTGATTGATGCTTATGTAGCAATGAAAAGTCATCAAGAGAAAAAAGTAAAATTTGTGATCGTGGGTGATGGTCCAGAACGTAAGCGTTTAGAGAAGATGGCAGGCGCTGAGCAAGTCATTTTTACAGGTAGCTTAAGTGGTATGGCGCTTGCACAAGCTTATGCAAGTGCAGATGTATTTGTTTTTGCGAGTCAAGTCGAAACTTTCGGTAATGTTGTACTTGAGGCAATGGCAAGTGGATTACCTGTAGTTGCATATAATTATGCAAGCACACAACTTTATGTGAAACATCAACAAACAGGTTGGGTCTGTTCTTTAGGCGCAACCGATCAATTTATTCAAAATATTCTTCAACTTCCAAACAACGCAGTTTTGCATGATATGGGACAACATGCCATGCAGGATGTGCAAAATATCGGTTGGCAACATGCGGTACAACAATTTGAACAAGCACTTTATCAAGTCACGCAAGATCAGGTTTTAGTGACTTAAAACCATCTCGGATAGAGAGGAGAGCTAAAATGAATTTTAAAGAAACCAAAATAAAAATACTCGATCTAGATTTAAAAGGCTGCTTATATCTGAACAACCTGTCACATGTGCAACATATTGCTTTATTTTTTAAAGTGGTGAGTCGGCTAGGTGATGGTGCATTTTGGTATGCCATGTTGTTTGTTGTATGGCTAAACAAAGGCTTGATGTATGGTTTGAAGCTACTTTATGTGGTTTTAAGTGGTTTGATTGGGACAGGTATTTACAAAATACTAAAACACAAAACAGTACGTCCACGTCCTTATCAAGTACACCAAGTCATCGTCATGGGAGAGAGACCTTTAGATCATTTTAGTTTCCCATCAGGGCATACTTTACATGCTGTGATGACGACTGTAGTGCTGGGCTATATTCAACCTCTACTGTTGTTGATTATGATGCCATTTACAATTTTGGTTGCATTGTCGCGTATGGTACTAGGTCTGCATTATCCAAGTGATGTAATTGTCGGTGCTTTGATTGGGGCGACTGTAGCAAGTATGATCTTGGTTGCTGCACCGTTTTTAAATATTGCTTTATAAATATTTTAAAAATGATTTAGAAAATAAAATCTATTTTGGCAAAGCTTGGGAGTTTGCTAAAGTAGGCATATACATTGGATGGATAGGATGAGCTGAATGGGCTTACGTTGGACAGATACCATTGATATTGCAATCGAGCTATATGAAGCTCACCCAGATGTCGACCCACAATGGGTTAGATTTACGGACTTACATGCATGGATTTGTGCATTACCTGAGTTTAGTGATGACCCAAGCAAGTCAACCGAAGGCTTATTAGAAGCCATTCAAATGGCTTGGATTGATGAAGCCAATTAAAAAACTAACTCAATCTGTCTAAAAAATCATTTTTTTACAGTTTAAACAGCGGAAAATGGCGCATTATTCGGTATAATGCGCCAAAATTTTCGTGTCAATTTGACTTAAGGAGCCAATCATGGCTATTGAACGTACTTTATCTATCGTAAAACCAGACGCAGTTGCTAAAAACCACATCGGTGACATCTTTGCTCGTTTCGAAAAAGCTGGTCTTAAAATCGTTGCGACTAAAATGAAACACCTTTCTCAAGCTGAAGCTGAAGGTTTCTACGCTGAACATAAAGAACGTGGTTTCTTTGCTGACTTAGTTGCTTTCATGACTTCTGGTCCAGTTGTAGTATCTGTGCTTGAAGGTGAAAATGCAGTACTTGCTCACCGTGAAATCTTAGGTGCAACAAATCCTAAAGAAGCTGCTCCTGGTACAATCCGTGCAGATTTCGCTGTAAGCATCGATGAAAATGCGGCTCACGGTTCTGACTCTGTTGCTTCTGCTGACCGTGAAGTAAACTACTTCTTCGCTCAAACTGAAGTTTGCCCACGTACTCGTTAATTCTGAGTCGTTAGGGTCTAAAATAGATCGCTGAAGCATTCAGCCTTTTGTAAATTGTAAACAGACCCTGAACCAGATAAGTGTTATACTGCTTGTCTGGTTTTTTTATTTTTAATGTTCGAATATTGAACGAATCCTACCCATCGGCATGTTTTTTAGGTAATACTCATGAATTCTGAAGTTGTCGCTTCGTCATTAACGCAAGATGAACAGAAGCCTGCATCATCAAAATCTGCACAGCAAACACATGTACAGAAAGTGAATTTACTGGGCATGTCACGTCCGCAATTGGAAAAATTTTTCGAAGATATGGGGGAGAAAAAATTCCGTGCAGGACAGGTGATGAAATGGATTCACCAATTTTTTGTGACGGATTTTGCTGAGATGACCAATATTTCAGGAAAATTAAGAGAAAAGCTAGAAAAAGTCTGCGTGATTGAAGCGCCAGAAGTAGTACACCGTAATTATTCAAAAGATGGAACTCGTAAATGGGTATTTCGTGTTGGTGATGGTGAAGGCTCTTTGGTTGAAACCGTGTTGATTCCTGCTGAAGATAAAACAGGTTCACGTAAAACTCTATGCATTTCGTCACAAGTCGGCTGTGCATTGGACTGTTCATTCTGTTCTACAGGCAAACAAGGTTTTCAGCGTGACTTAACTCCTGCGGAAATTATTGGTCAGTTGTGGATGGCAAACTATTCTTATATGGAAGACGTAGCCATTGCTGAACGTGAGCGCTCAGTGACCAATGTGGTGATGATGGGTATGGGTGAACCATTACTCAATTATGATGCTGTTTTAAGCGCAATGAATATCATGCTAGACGATTTTGCATATGGCATGTCGAAACGTCGTGTAACACTGTCAACATCAGGTGTGGTGCCAAAAATTGATCAATTGGCACAAGATATTGATGTGGCATTGGCGATTTCTTTACATGCGCCAAATGATGAACTTCGTAACGAATTAGTGCCAATTAATAAAAAATATCCATTAGAACAACTGATTGCAGCGTGTCAGCGTTATATTGCCAAAGATGGCAATGAAAGCTCTCGTAAGCATGTCACCATTGAATATGTCATGTTAGAAGGGGTGAATGATCAACCTGAGCATGCACAACAAATGATTAAGTTGTTGAAAAATTTACCAAGTAAAATTAATTTAATTCCATTTAATCCATTTCCACACGCACCATATGGGCGTTCAAGTCGTAATCGCATTATTTCTTTTCAAAAAACTTTGTCTGATGCGGGATTTGTGTGTACGATTCGTCAGACACGTGGTGATGATATTGATGCAGCGTGTGGTCAATTGGTCGGACAAGTGGCTGACCGTACCCGCCGTGCAGAACAATGGAAAAAGAAAGTGGCACAGCAGAACGAGATTTTGCGTTCACAAGGTTGACCATTTTTAAAATTAAATATGGGGATCAGGCTTTGAGAAATAAAATGTACCAAAAAACAGTCGCAATTGCAGCGATCTGTTGCGCTGCGTTGTTGACACAAGCATGTCAAACGACACAAACTGGATCGGTTTTGAAAAAAGATCCTGAAAAAGCAGTGAAAGTGCGAACTCAATTGGCTGCTGAATATATTCGGACCAATGATCTTGATGCGGCAAAACGTTCACTAGATCAAGCCTTGGAAATAGACGCTGGTGACTCCACTGCAAATATGATGATGGGGGTTTTGCTGCAACAAGAAGGCAGTAAAATCAGCATGGATAAAGCAGATGGATATTTTAAACGTGCTATTTCTCGTGATCCAGACAATGCTCAAGCCCGTAATAACTATGGGACTTACTTATATTTATCGAAACGTTATAATGATGCCATTGAACAATTCAAGATTGCAGGTGCAAGTTTGGGTTATGACCAACGCTATAAAGCGTTGGAAAATCTTGGCAGAGTTTATTTGTTGACTGGGGATAGTGAAAATGCTGAAAAAACATTCAAGCAAGCCCTGCAAGTCAATCGAGATTCGGTTATCTCTTTAATCGAGTTGTCAGAACTATTATATTTAAAACAACAAAATGCTCTAGCAAGCCAGTTGTATGAGCAATTTGTTCGTTTAGTGGGTCAAAAAAATCAAGATCCAAGAGCGCTTTGGATCGGAATTCGTATCGCAAGAGCGAATGGCGATCAGATGGGATCGCAAGTATTGGTTAATCAACTACGTGCTTTATTCCCTGAAAGTCAACAATATCAACGTTATTTGCAATTACAGTACAGTACTGAGGCCGTATGGAAGTAAATCCTAATTCACAGCAACCTACTGGTTCAAACGTAGCACCTAATGGTTTAGGAAATGTTCAGCGTCCGGGCGAGTACTTACGTCAAGTGCGTGTTTCACAACATCGTGATATTAAAGTCGCTGCTACGGACTTAAATATGCCTTTAAAAACTTTGGAAGCTTTGGAAAAAGATGATTATAAATCTTTACCTGAAGCGACCTTTATCAAAGGCTATTATCGTTCCTATGCAAAATATTTAAATGTCGATGCGACGGCTATCATCCAACGTTTTGATGATATTTATCAAAATGATACTGGGTTGATGCCAAATCATGCTTTAAATAATTCACCTATTAAAATTATGGGTAAACTGCCTGGGTCAAACAGTGATCGTAATAAAAAATGGTTGAAACGGGCTTTGATTGCGCTGATTGTTTTGGCTGTGATCTGGGCAGTAGTTGCGGGTATTCAAAAATGGTCAGCAAGTAAAAATGATGATGTTGATGCTAAGCCGCAACAATCAGGTGTTGAAGTTTTGTCAATGAGCAATGCGGCGAGCACAACGACAGGTGACCAAATGGTGTTAAATTTTAGTCGACCAACGTCTGTGAATATTGTAGATAGTACAGGCAAGGTTTTGGCTACAGGTCGCCAATCTTCAACATTGACATTGACAGGTGAATCGCCATTCCAGATTCGACTTGATGATGCTTCTGCCGTGTCATTAAGCCTTAATAATGAACAGATTTCATTGTCTCCATATACTGTGAACGGAAAAGCAGAATTCCGTTTATCTCGTTAATTCAAATTAAGTCGAGCGGTACAATGATTGAAAATCCTATAAAACGCCGTCCAACCCGAAAAATCCGTGTCGGTTCGGTGTATGTTGGTGGTGATGCGCCGATTAGCATCCAAAGTATGACCAATACTGAAACCTGTGATGTCGAGGCAACGGTTGCTCAGATTCAGCGTTGTGTGGATGTGGGAGCAGACATCATGCGTGTGTCTGTGCCAAGCATGGAAGCAGCCCAAGCTTTTGGTGAAATTCGTAAACGTGTGACTGTACCTTTGGTTGCAGATATTCACTTTGATTATAAAATCGCACTTGCTGTTGCTGACTTAGGTGCGGATTGTTTACGAATTAATCCGGGAAATATTGGCTCGGAAGCGAAAATCCGTGAAGTGGTTGCGGCAGCCAAACATCATGATATTTCCATGCGAATCGGGGTGAATGCAGGTTCATTGGAAAAAGATATTCAAAAAAAATATGGCGAGCCTACAGGTCAAGCATTGCTTGAATCTGCGATGCGTCATATTGATATTTTAGATCGTTTAGATTTCCAAGAGTTTAAAGTATCGGTCAAGGCATCGAATGTATTTTTAACGATGGATGCCTATCGTTTACTCTCCGAGCAAATCGACAATCCATTGCATTTGGGGGTAACAGAAGCAGGTGTCTACCGCACAGGTTCTGTTAAATCAGCGATTGCTTTGGGTGGTTTGTTGATGGAAGGCATTGGCGATACCATGCGTATTTCTTTGGCAGCAGAGCCTGAAGAAGAAATTAAAATCGGTTTTGATATTTTAAAATCATTGAGCTTGCGTTCTAATGGCATTAATTTTATTGCTTGCCCAAGTTGTTCACGTCAAGAATTTAACGTGATCAAAGTGATGCAAACTTTAGAAGAGCGTTTAGAAGATGTGCGTACACCGATGGATGTGTCCGTGATCGGATGTAAAGTAAATGGGCCAGGCGAAGCCAAAGAAGCTGATATTGGTGTGGTCGGGGCTGCACCGCGCTCACTGGTCTATCGTAATGGTGAAAAGAGCCATTTGATTGATACTAATCAATTGGTTGATGAAATCGAAGCAATGGTTCGTCAACGTATTGTAGAGCTTGAAGAAGCGAAAGCTAAAGAGATTATCCGCACAAGTTTTTCTGAGTAAGTCATGAGTTCAATTGTCGCAATTAAAGGTTTTAATGATATTCTTCCAACGCAAACCCCTGCGTGGAGACGTTTAGAACAACATTTAGCATCATTGATGGATGCGTATGGTTATCAACAAATTCGTTTACCAATGGTGGAACAAACCAATTTGTTTAAGCGTTCTATTGGTGATGCAACGGATATTGTTGAAAAAGAGATGTACACATTTTTAGACAAAGGTAATCCACCAGAGTCTTTGACTTTGCGTCCTGAAGGGACAGCAGGTTGTGTACGTGCCATGCTTGAACACAACTTACTTCGTGGTGCAAACCCACGTGTTTGGTATGTGGGACCGATGTTCCGTTATGAAAAACCACAAAAAGGGCGTTATCGTCAGTTCCATCAGTTTGGTGTGGAAACTTTTGGAGTTGCAACACCTGACCAAGATGCAGAATTGATTTTGATGACTGCACGTTTGTGGAAACGCATGGGCGTGGCGGATAAAGTTCAATTAGAGTTGAATACTTTAGGCGAGTCAGATGAACGTGCGGAATATCGTACTGCATTGGTTGAATTTTTAAATGCACATAAAGCAGAATTGGATGAAGATTCTCAGCGTCGTTTAAGCACCAATCCACTGCGTATTTTAGATTCTAAAGATGCACGTACTCAAGAAATCTTGGAAAATGCGCCTAAGCTGCATGACTTCATGGGTGAAGATACCATGCAGCATTTTGCACAGTTGCAGCAATATTTAACTGATGCAGGTATAGAATTTGTAATCAATCAAAAACTAGTACGTGGTTTAGATTATTACAATAAAACAGTATTTGAATGGACAACTACACATTTAGGGTCACAAGGCACCGTATGTGCGGGTGGTCGTTATGATGGTTTAGTTGGACAGTTAAAAGCTAAGCCAGAACAATCTGTACCAGCAGTTGGTTTTGCGATGGGTATGGAACGTTTATTGCTGCTTCTTGAGCAAGTTGAAGACAATACCCCAGTCCGTGAATGTGAATTGTTCTTGGTGTCTGATCCAGCAACACAGGGCAAAGCTTTAGTTTTGGCTGAGCAAATTCGTGATCAACTTGAAACAGCAAATCGTTCTATTCGCTTAAAAACAGGTTCACAAGGGTCGATGAAAAGCCAAATGAAAAAGGCAGACCAGTCAGGTGCAGTGTATGCCTTGATTTATGGAGAACGTGAACAGGCAGCACAACAGGTCTTAGTCAAAGAGCTTGCAACAGCAGAACAACATGAAGTCAAAGTTGCTGACTTAGTGGCATTTTCTATAGAAAAACTTTCTTCAAAATAACTGAAAACATGATTAAAAGGGCAATCACATGAGCGCAATGACTGACGAAGAACAACTAGATAGTTTGAAGTCATTTTTTAAAAAATATGGCTCAGCGATGGTGAGCGGCGTTCTCATTGCGTTGATTGCCTTTTTTGGTTGGGAATATTGGCAAAAGAACAACTTAGCGGATGCTCAAAATCAAACTGCTAAAGTGCAGCAATTACTTGATCAAGCACAAGCGGCACAAGGTGATGCAAAAGCAACGGCTGCTTTAGCACCGGCTGCAGATAAACTGGTAAAAGAAAACCCTGATTCGATTCAAGCGATTCAAACTCAATTTGCCATGGCAAAACTAGCATATGAGCAAGCAGACTATGCCAAAGCGGAGCGTGAACTAAAAAAAGTTGAAAACTCTAAAATCGATGATAAAGGGATTTTACAAGCGGTTAAAATCCGTTTAGCAGATGCACAATTTGCACAAAAGAAATATGATGAAGCGCTAAAAACGTTATCAGCAGTCACTGAGCCAACTTTTAAAGCGACTGCAGAAGAAATGAAAGGCGACATTTATGTGGTAAAAAACGATGTTGCAAATGCGAAAAAATCGTATCAAGCTGCATGGGATGCGTTATTGGAACGTAAACAAGAGCGTCAAATTTTACAAATTAAACTCGAAAGTGTCGGCGTATTAGTAGATGATCCTGATTTTGAACGCCCAATTTTAGAAACACAAGTGGAAGAGTCTTAATGGATAGAAAATATAAAATACCTTTTGCTTTGGCAATATTATCAGCAGCACTTATGGGCTGTTCAAGCAATAAAGTCAAAGAGGAAAAAGTTAAACCAAATCCATTGCCAAAAATTGCACAGGCAACAGGACTCATACAAGTATTTTCGCAAAGTGTTTCTTCAACCGATAAAGAAGATCCATTACGTTTAAGACTTGATGCAGACAATGGCAAGATTTTCTTGCTCGATCCGAATGGAAAAGTTGAAGCATATCAGGGGAAACAACGTCTTTGGTCGAAAAAAGTCACTAAAAATGGCTTAAGTTCAGGTGTTGAGGCAGCACAAGGTTTAGTGATTGTTGGCAATACCAAAGGTCAATTGTTTGCTTTAGATCAAGCAACAGGCGAGCAAAAATGGGTTGCACAACTTTCAGGTGCGATCATTAGCCCAGCACATATCCAAACGGGTCGTGTGATTGTGGTCGCCAATGACGGTACGGTATATGCTTTTGATCAAGAAACTGGTCAACAAGCGTGGACGTATAAGCTTTCAAATGCTTCATTTAGTTTGCGTGGACAAGCTGCGCCAGTAGAGCTTGATCCAAGAACAATCGCCGTAGCGACTTCTACAGGTTATGTATATGCCATTGATAGTTTATCTGGAATGCCACGTATGCAACGTCGTGTTGCAGTGACAGATGGGCGTTCAGATATTCAACGTTTAATTGATGTTGATGGTGAACCTGTGGTGGTGGGTCAGTTTGTGGTGACCAATAGCTATCAAGGTCAAGTAACAGTACTCGACTTAGCTTCACAACGTGTCATTTGGAGTGTCGATGCAGGCAGTGCAACACGTCCAGAAGTTTATGACAATAAAGTATTTGTAGCGCAAAGCAATGGTAAAGTTGCAGCTTTAGATTTGGCTTCAGGTCAAGTGATTTGGTCAAATGATCAATTGTTAAATCGTCAACTAAGTAATGCGGTGATGTTAGGTCAATATTTGGTTGTTGGTGATTTGGATGGAGTGTTACATTTGATTGATCCAAATTCAGGTACGATTGTAGGTCGCTCAAAAACCAGCGGTGAAGTGCGTACTTTACGTGTGATTGATAATCAACTCTATGTTGCAACACGCACAGGTAAATTAACTGTTTGGCAGAACCGTTAATTTTTTTAACGCTTGTGTTAAACTAATGCCTATATTTTTAAAGACTCGGGGTGATTGAATTTCAATACCCGAGTTCTTTGTTTTAATGAATTTGATCGAAAGGTCTTGAAGCATTTGCTTCTACATTCTTCCTCGCTCTCTGATGTTCAGACCAGTCCAGCTGGCTGATCTTGAATTAAGGTTAATCTATGAAACCCGTTATTGCGCTCATTGGACGTCCGAACGTCGGAAAATCAACATTATTTAACCAGATTACCAAGAGTCGTGATGCCTTGGTCGCAGACTTTGCGGGTCTGACACGTGACCGTAAATATGGCGATGCGGTGTACCAAAATAAATCTTTCATCGTCGTCGATACTGGGGGAATCGGTGAAAGCGAAGGTGGCATCGACTCTTATATGGCAGAACAGTCGAAAACTGCCATTAATGAAGCAGACATTATTATTTTTGTGGTGGATGCTCGTGCAGGGTTGTTGGCATCGGATGAGCAAATCGCCCGTGAATTACGTACATTAGGTAAAAAAGTATTTTTAGTTGCCAATAAAGTAGATGGCGTACATGCTGAAGCTGCTTTGGTTGAATTTTTCAAACTCGGTATGGGTGAACCTTTACAAGTTGCTGCAAGCCATGGCCGTGGTGTGCAACAAATGCTTGAAGATGTGCTCGAAGATATCCCTGAAGATGAAAGTGAAGAAGAGCACGACAAAGCGACAGGTTTGCGTTTGGCGATTATTGGTCGTCCTAATGTCGGTAAATCAACCTTAGTTAACCGTTTGTTGGGCGAAGAACGTGTGGTTGCTTTTGACCAACCTGGTACAACCCGTGACTCGATTTATATTCCTTTTGAGCGTGATGGTCGTCAATACACGTTGATCGATACTGCAGGGGTGCGTCGTAAAGGTAAAGTTGATGAAATGATTGAGAAATTCTCAGTTGTGAAAACTTTGCAAGCGATGAAAGATGCGCATGTGGTTGTGATTGTAGTCGATGCACGTGAAGGAATTGTTGAACAAGATTTGCATTTGATCGGCTATGCACTTGAAGCAGGGCGTGCCATGGTGATTGCCATTAACAAATGGGACAACATGACTGAGTATGATCGTAAACAATGTAAGCTTGATGTCGAGCGTCGTTTTGATTTTATTCCTTGGGCAAAAATTCATTTAATTTCAGCATTACATGGTACAGGTGTGGGCGATTTATATCCTTCGATTCACCGTGCTTATGATTCGTCACATTTAAAAGTGTCACCTGCAAAACTTACGCAAATTTTGAATGATGCGACGGATGCACACCAACCACCAATGTTTAGTGGTAAACGTATCAAAATGCGTTATGCACATATGGGTGGACAAAATCCACCAACAATTGTGATTCACGGCAATAAAGTAGATAAAACGCCTGCGGATTATCGTCGTTATTTAGAAAATGTCTTCCGTAAAGTATATAAACTTGAAGGAACACCCGTAAGGATTGATTTTAAAACTTCAGAGAATCCATTTGAAGGTCGTAAATCACAAATAGATGAGCGGACGGCAGCACGTCGTCGTCGTTATATTCAGAAATTTAAGAAAGCTGAAAAGAAATTTAAACGTTAATTTTCATTGTCTTATAAATTTAAATAAAAACACTCAAAGCAAAATTTGGGTGTTTTTGTTATTTGATTAAATAAATTTCTAAAAATACAAAAAACAAATTGATTTCTTATGAATATTTTTATTATGCAGTGATATAATCAGCACGCAATTTTAGGGGTTGCGACAAAAATAGAATAGCGATGTGGTAGGTAGATGACTCAATATGATTCAATTGAATATCTCGCAACTTAAATATAGTTGTGCAGGAGAGAGTTTTCCTGCGCTTACACATATTCCTGCCATGCAGCGTCGACGTTTATCTTCTATTGCGAAGTTGGCTTTAAATAGTGCAATTGAGTGCTTAAGTCAAGGTCAGGTCGATTATATTGTTTGGGCATCGCAATATGGCGACGAACATAAAACCTATAAAATTTTAGAAGATGTATTACAAGATATAACCCCTTCACCAACGCAATTTTCAACTTCTGTACATAATGCTATTGCAGGCTTGTATTCAATCTTGTGTCAGGATGCAACACCTTCAACAAGTTTATGTGCAAGTTGGTCGGAAGCTGTGCTTGAGGCTTATGCGTATTTAAAAACTGTATGCCCACAAGGGCGTGCAATGGTGGTGTATTACGATGAAGCTTTGCCTGAGGTGTATAGCGAATATCAAGATTTTCAAGGTTTTGCATTGGCTGCGCTGATTGATTTAACAAGTTCAAACTTGTATTTGAATGAGCGCGGTTTGTTACACACTGAGCCTAAGTATTTAGAGGCAAAACATTTTTATAATTTTTGGACACAGCCCTCACAGCAAAATTATGGTGCATGGTCAAGATACTCATGATGAAACAGATTCGAAAAAAAATAAACCATGTATGGCGTGTAGGTGCAACAGGTTTTAGTTTTGCAAGTTTTGGTTTAGGGGGCGTTGCGATTGGTGGCATCATTGCGCCTTTAGTTAATTTAAGCAGTACAGATCCAAAAACTAGACAAGATCGTGCACAACAAGTCATCCGTTATAGTTTCAAAGGTTTTACTGAAATGATGGTCAAATTGGGCATCATGACCTATGAGATTGAAGGCTTAGAAAAACTACAGCAAAGTCGACAAGAACTGGTAATTGCCAATCATCCAACTTTGGTAGATGTTGTGGTTTTGATCAGTCTTATGGAAAAAGCCAACTGTGTAGTCAAACAAGCCCTTTGGTCAAATCCTTTTACCAAGGGACCTGTGCGTTCAGCAGGATATATTTTAAATGCGGGTTCAGAGCAATTCATTCATGATTGTGTGGCACGATTACAAGAAGATCATGCAGCATCGTTACTGATTTTCCCTGAAGGCACACGTACAGCCAAAGGTGAGATTTTAAATGAATTTCAGCGGGGTGCTGCCAATATTGCGTTACGTGCCCACGTGCCGATTCGTCCGGTTCTCATTCGATGTACGCCTTCAACATTAACTAAAAATGAAAAATGGTATCATGTGCCATCTGAACCTTTTCATATCCAGATTAAGGTTTTGGATGCGATCCAGATTGATGACGTTCTCGCAGAACCTCAGGTTTCTCCAAAGCAAGTTCGTCAATTGAATCAAAAGCTTCAACAATTTTTTACACTAGAGTTATCCAACAATGAGCAATCTTGCTGATGAATTAAAACAAATGATTATTGATGTACTTGCACTCGAGGACATCAGCATAGATGATATCGACACTGAAGCCCCTTTATTTGGGGATGGCTTAGGTTTAGATTCAATTGATGCATTAGAATTAGGGTTGGCGTTGAAAAAGCGTTACAACATCCATTTGAATGCTGAGTCTGCAGATACCAAGCAGCACTTTAAATCGATTCAAAGTTTAGTTGCTTTGGTTGAAAACCAACAAAAAGCATAAGAGGTTAAGATGTTAACGCAAGATCAAATTTTAGAAAAACTGCGTGAGTGGATGGAAGAGTTATTTGAAATTGAACCTGATGATATTCAGCTTGATTCAAATTTATATTCTGATCTCGATGTAGACAGTATCGATGCTATTGATTTAGTCGTGAAAATTAAAGAGTTAACAGGTAAACAAGTGCAGCCTGAAGATTTTAAAAATGTCCGTACTGTGCAAGATGTGGTCACAGTCATTCAAAATATGTCGGCTGAATGAAATCGGTTATAAAAGGGATCGTCATTATTTTAATGATTTTGTATCCCTTTTTGATTGGTTGGGGATTATCGCAAGGGCACTTTGTTTGGGTCAGTGCGATTTTAATTGTACTGGGTGTGATGCGATTATTGAGCAAAGGTAACTCCCTATTATTACCTCTGACTTGGTTTGCCATTTTGTGTGGTGGTTTAAGTTTACTCTTAAAAGACCATGCTTGGTTGAAGATGTATCCTGTTTTTATGAGTGTGGGTGCTGGCATTATTTTCGCAACAACATTGATCAAACCGCCGTCAATGATTGAACGTTTTGCACGCTTAGTCGAACCTGACTTGCCTGAATCTGGGGTGATCTGGACGAGAAAAGTTACCATTATCTGGTGTGTTTTTTTTGTTATAAATGCAGTAATTGCTTTATATACGGTGATCTTTGCACCCATGAAAGTTTGGGTGATTTATAATGGTTTTATTTCCTATATTTTGATGGGAATTTTATTTTTAGGCGAATTTATTTTACGTAAACGCCAGCAACGTTTAAATCAGCAAGTTTTGGCTGAGTTAGATGATCAAAATAACGAGTGATATCAAATGTTGTGTCATTTCCAAACGCATATTCAATCTTCAAAAATATTTTGTATTCAAGAAGATCTACGCCAAATCAGTTTTGCAGATTTTTGGCAAGATGTTTATCAGCAAGCCAATCTCATGCAAGGTTTGGATGCTAAGCAATATGCACTTTGGGAAAATAACAGTTATGAATTCTTAGTTTTATTCTTCGCAGCTTTACTTGGCAACAAGCAGCTTGTACTCGTCCCCAATCGTGTCAAAGATTTAGAGCTTGAGTTGGCAGAACAGGGGATTTATTTTTTAACGCGTCAGCAAATTTCTGAACATTCACATGATTGCGTAAATAACATTACTCCCCCGCAGCTTCAGTTTGATGATCATTTTTTGCAAACAGGACACGTCTATTTTTATACCTCAGGTTCGACCGGGCAACCTAAAAAAATTCCAAGAACATTGCGTCAATTGTTGAATGAAGTACAGGGTTTGGATCAAAGCTTTGATTTAGATAAAGCTTGTATTGCCATTGCGACAGTCAGTCACCAACATATTTATGGTTTATTGTTTAAATTATTGTTGCCTTTGGCGAGTGGACGCAGTTTTTATTCTCCTCAACTCGCATTTCCTGAAGATGTGGTGGCAGCCCAGCAGAGATTAAGCGTATTGAAGCAATACAATTATGTCATTTCTAGTCCAGCTTTACTCAAACGTTGGACAAAGGATGTCGTATTGCAAGAGTGTCAATATGTTTATTCTTCAGGTGGGAAGCTTGAGTCAGGTGTGCGTCCTTACTTAAACCGTCCGATTGTTGAAGTATTGGGGAGCTCTGAAACGGGGGGGATTGCCCATCGTCAACAGGATGATGCTTTGTGGACACCTTTTGCCAATGTTCAAATTCAAGTAACTGAACAAGAAGAATTAGGTGTGAAAACCAATCATGCGTTTACTGAGGATTGGATTTTTACAGGGGATCGCGCCAAAAGCGTAGATGCAACGAACAGTAAATCTGTATTTCAGTTGTTAGGACGTTTAGATCGTATCGTTAAGTTAGAAGAAAAGCGTTTGAGTCTGGATGCGATTGAGCAAAAAATATTAAGTTTGCATGATGTTGTGGAATGTCATGCTTTATTGCTTGAAAAAGAACATCGGCAAATCCTAGCTTGTGTTACGGTGCTGACAGAGTCTGCACAACAAGTTTTAGTACAAGGCGGTAAAGCCTGTTTTGTAGCACAACTCAAACAACAACTTATTGATAAATTAGAAAGTATCGCAATACCACGGCAGTGGCGTTTTTTATCCCAATTGCCACGAAATAGCCAGTCAAAGTTAAATAAACAAATGATGCAAGCTTTGTTTCAACCGCAATTTTCTCCTGTGGTTTTACAACATCAACAAAATACCGACAATGCTAAATTTCAGCTTGAATTTTCTCCTGAGCTGGAATGTTTTAAAGGACATTTCCCTGATTATTCGATCTATCCTGGAGTGGGGCAAATTAGTTTTATTCAGCAGTTTGCGAAACAAATTTGGTCAGATTTGGCATGGTGCAATGGTTATGAACAACTTAAATTTCAAGATTTGATTAAACCATTTGCAATCGTTGAGCTAACTTTAGTTCGTAAACAGCACAAAGTTCATTTTGAAATGCGCTCGGCTGAACAGTTGTTGGCTTCGGGGCGTTTGCTGTTTGCATTGCAAAATGTACAAAATGCTTTAGAGGTAAAAGCAACAGGAGCTGAGCATGTCTAAATATGGCTTTGTCATTCCTGTTTATAATCATCCGCATTATATTCAGGCTTTGCTAGAACATTTAAATCAATTTGCCCTGCCTATTATTGTGGTGAATGATGGAAGTGATGAAGCCTGTAGCCAATTATTACGCACATTAGCGACTGCATTTAAACATGTTGTGTTGCTGGAACATGCGTTAAATCAAGGCAAAGGTCAGGCAGTGATGACAGGTTTAAACAAAGCATTTGAGCTTGGTTTGAGTCATGCTTTACAAATAGATGCAGATGGGCAGCATGATTGGGCGGATATCGCAAAGTTTTTAGACATCTCTCAACAACATCCGCAAGCTATGGTGATTGGTCAGCCGATTTTTGATGACTCTGTCCCGAAAAGACGCTTATATGGACGTTATGCCACGCATATTTGGGTGTGGATCAACAGTTTATCTTTTGAAATTAAAGACAGTATGTGTGGCTTTCGAGTTTATCCACTGGCACAAACGATTCATATTTTAAATACTGCAAAATTTCAACCCCGTATGGGTTTTGATAGTGAGATTTTAGTACGTTTAAAATGGGAAAATGTCCCTTTCATCAATGTGCCGACCAAAGTGATTTATCCTGAACAAGGTATTTCACATTTTCATGTGTGGCGTGACAATTTAGGGATGAGCAAGGCGCATTCACGTTTATTGGCAGGCATGTTATTACGTTTGCCTAAATTATTAAAAAATAAATTCACAGGTTCAACGGATGTCTGAATCTGCTCGTCCACAATGGAATCAACTCAAAGAAAAGGGCGGCATGCTGCCACTGACTTTAATGTTGTGGTTCTATCGCATTGGTGGGCGAGTATTGTGTCGTATCGTATTGTATTTTGTGATCATGTGGTATTGGCTATTTTCGAATCTAGCCAAACAAGCTTCTTTAGAATATCTCAATAAATTACATCAGTTTGCAGGTGAACGCTCACCATTTTCACAAGCACCAACATTTGCGCAGACATATACGCATTTGATGCAATTTGGTGAATGTATTTTAGATAAAATTGAAGGGTGGTTAGGTTCGATTCCTGAGCAAAAGCTAAATTTGTATGGGCATGCGCATTTTCGTGCACATTATCAAAAAGGTGCGATCATTATGGTATCGCATTTTGGCAATGTAGAATTATTGCGCGCGATTAAATCCGAACATCCGCAAAAAATTAATGTGTTGGTTTATCAAAAGCATGCTACTAAATTCAATCAATTTTTAAAGACAATTAATGATAAAGCAGACATTCATTTGATCTCAGTCGATGAGTTAGGGATTGAAACTGCGATGTTACTACAAGATAAACTAGATCAAGGTGAATGGGTGATCTTAGCGGCAGATCGTGTGCCTGTGCAGTCACAACGTGTACAGAAAGTGAGTTTTTTAGGTGAGGATGCACAGTGGCCACAAGGTGCATGGATTTTGGCGAGTTTACTCAAAGTTCCTTTATTGGCAGTGTTTTGTTATCGGCAACAAGATCAGTTTGATGTACATATTCATATGTTGGCTGACAAAGTCGATTTACCGAGAGCAAATCGCTTGGCGACCATGCAAGTGATTACCCGTCAATATGTTGCTTTACTAGAACAGCATTGCATACGCGCACCTTATCAATGGTTTAATTTTTATCATTTTTGGAATAAGTAGTTGGAAAATAACAAGATGCAAGTTTTAGTGATTGGGGAGCAAGCCTTAACAATCGAACAAATTGTGGCTGTAGCGCAAAATCGTTGCCGTGTGACACTGCCTGAAACAGCAGAATGGCGAAATTTGATTCAACGTGGTGCAGATTTTCTTGATCAATTGTTAGATGAAGAAGGTGTGATCTATGGTGTGACCACGGGTTATGGTGATTCCTGTCTTGTGGAGATCCCAACACATCAAGTCCATGAGTTACCACTACATTTATCACGTTTTCATGGCTGTGGTTTAGGGCAAAACTTAGATTTGGTTACAGCACGTGCAGTGGTCGTGACGCGTTTATGCTCTTTGGCACGGGGGTATTCAGGTGTGTCATTGGCATTGTTAGAACGTTTAGTATGGATACTGAATGAAAATATTATCCCTGTGATTCCATCTGAAGGTTCAGTCGGCGCAAGTGGTGATTTAACGCCATTGTCTTATATTGCAGGGGCATTGGTCGGTGAGCGTGATGTCTATTTACAATCACAAGAGAAGATTGTTCCCATTGCACAAGTCTATGCTGACTATCAACTTCAAGCTTTAGTTTTACGTCCAAAAGAAGGTTTGGCTTTGATGAATGGCACGGCAGTAATGACCGCAATTGCTTGCCTAAACTATAAAAAAGCTGAGCAAATTTCTTTAACGAGTAGCTTGGTAACTGCACTGAACGTTTTGGCTTTAGAAGGTAATCCAAGCCATTTTGATGAAGTATTATTTGCGCAAAAACCACATCAAGGCCAACAACAGATTGCAGCACAATTACGAAGTTGGCTAAACAGCGAAGTACAAACAGAACATCAAAGTCCACGTTTGCAAGACCGTTATTCATTACGTTGTGCACCGCATATTATTGGTGTTTTTGAGGATTCTAAACTGTGGTTACGTCAGTTTATTGAAAATGAATTGAACTCAAGCAATGATAATCCATTGATTGATCCAGTGAATTTGCGTGTTTTACATGGTGGACATTTTTATGGTGGACATATTGCACAAGCCATGGACAGTTTAAAAATTATGATTGCCAATATTGCGGACTTGATGGACCGACAACTTGCACAATTGGTCGATCATAAGATGAATCATGGTTTACCACGCAATTTAACAGGTTCAAGTCTTGAGCGTTTACCACTCAATCATGGTTTTAAAGCAGTACAAATCGCGGTGTCTGCATGGACAGCAGAAGCCTTAAAACAAACACTCGCAGCTTCAATTTTTTCACGTTCTACCGAATGTCATAATCAAGACAAAGTCAGTATGGGCACCATTGCAGCACGAGATGCCAGTCGCGTGATTTTATTGACGGAACAAGTGATGGCAGCACTTTGTTGTGCTGCAGTACAAGCGATTCGACTCAAAGGCTTATCTGAAGAATTAGGCGACGTGTTAACGCAGTTCCAACATTGGGTGCTTGAAAGCTTCACTTTTGTAGAGGAAGATCGCCCTTTACAACAGGATTTACAACGTTTGGTCGATCGTTTTGAACAGTTTGATTTTTTAAATGCCGATGATCAACAGTTGAAATGGAGCTAAGTTATGCATGCTGATGTGATTATTGAAATTCCATTTCATGATGTGGATACCATGAACATTGTTTGGCATGGACATTACATTAAATATTTTGAGATCGCGCGCTGTAAATTACTGGATGAGTTTCAGTACAACTATGTGCAAATGAAAGCATCAGGTTATGCGTGGCCAGTGATTGAAAGTTATGTACGTTATGTACAAGGTATTGAGTTTCAACAGAAAATACGGGTACGTGCCATTTTAAAAGAATGGGAAAATCGTTTGAAAATCGAGTATCAAATTTTCGATGCTGATTCAGGTAAACGTTTAACCAAAGGCTTTACTTCACAAGTTGCAGTGAATATTGACACGCGAGAAATGTGTTTCCAATCACCTTCTGTTTTGTTTGAGCGTTTAAATGCCTGGTCGGCTTTTCAGCCTGCTTAGCTTGAGTGGAGAGAAATTTTTTATGCAAAATATCAGAATTCAATCTCAAGCATTTTCTATGCGGAAGTTTTTGCTGAGCTGTGCGTGTGCTGCGATGGCTTGTATGACTTTTTCAACAGCCAGTTTTGCACAAAATACGCAAGTCAGTCAGATTTTTACGCAATTGTCTGCCACCCCGATAGTACGTGCACATTTTCAACAACAAAAGAGCCTTGCGTCTTTAAATAAAACCTTTGTTTCCAATGGAACAGTTTTATTTTCTAAACAAAATGGGGTTTTGTGGCAAATTCAAAATCCAGTACAAGCCAGTTTAATTGTGACACCGAAAAAATTAGTACAAAAAACTCAACGTACTTTTAGTCAAATTGAAATTGATAAATCCCCTTATGGTTCTGTGGCGACCCTATTTTTACAGCTCATGTCAGGCAATGAAGCAGCATTGGTAAAAAACTTTAATGTGGTTTCAGCAAATTATTCACCGACACAGTGGAATGTGACGCTTACGCCAAAGAGCAGTTTGTTTAAAAAATTATTTGTACGTGTCGATGCGCAAGGGCAGCGTTTTGTGGATCGTATCGTCATTACTGAAAAAGCCAATAATGCAACCCGTATTCAATTTAGTCAGCATACGACTCAACCTGTTCAAATGATGGCGAGTGAAGATGCTCTTTTCAAGTTGGCAAAATAAATTTACTGCGCTTTGGGTTGCTGTATTATTGATCGTGGCAAGCTATCTGACTTATGCATGGTTGCAGCGTGACATTCATATACAAACCAATATCTTTGCTTTGTTGCCAGAAGAAAAACAAGATCATGCCGCTGAGCAAACACAGAAATATGTTAGTGAACAACTGAATAATAAAGTTTTTTTGGTGGTTGATGCACCGAATGGTCAAGTGATGCAACAAGCAACGGATTTGCTTAAGCAACGTGTGGCTAAGACGAATTTATGGCAACCACTCAAACCACAGTTAGATACAGAAAAATTTGCACAAACCTTATATCAGCATCATGCAGGTTTGCTCAGTGCTGATGATATTGCTTTGTTAAAACAACATGATTATGCCAGTTTAACTGAGCAAGCATTATTGCAAATCATGAGTCCAGGTATGCCGATCAGTGCTGATTTATTACAAAAAGATCCTTTGTTGTTGTTTCCCCGTTTTGCCATGAATTTGTCCAGTCAGAAAACGGATCAAACGATTGAGATGGAGCACGGCTTTGCAACCATTCATGATGAAAAAGGTAATTCTCGCTTTTTTAGTTTAGAGCTGACACAAAGTCCTTATAATATTGATTATCAAGAAAATACGACAGATTGGATGCAACAACTGGACGCTGATTTAACTAAAATCGGGGCGAAAACGCATTGGACTGGCACACTTTTATTTTCAAGCTTTGGCACACAATCGGCTGAAAAAGAAATTTCTACGATTGGCTTAGGCTCAAGTTTGGGTGTGTTGTTATTGGTTTGGTTTGGTTTTCGGTCTTTGCGTCCCATGTTGACTGAGTTTATTGCAGTCAGTAGTGGGTGTTTGTTGGCATTTGCTATCACGCATGGGGTATTTGGTGAAATTCATCTGATGACTTTGGTTTTTGGCGCAAGTTTGGTCGGGGTATGTGTTGATTTTTCTTTTTATTTTATGGCATTGCAGTCGCAACATCCAAAAGTGAATGGTTTTAAAGTTTTAAAACCAGTATTACCCAGTTTATTCATGGGGTTGATGACGACTTTGGTCGCCTATGTATTTTTAACGTTTACACCTTTTCCAGGTTTTAAACAAATTGCGGTATTTTCTATTGTTGGGCTGAGTGCAGCATGGATCACAAGTATTTTATTGTTGCCACGCTTGAAAGCTTTAAATGCACAACCTGCGATTGATACTTTACACTTTATTGGTCGTACACGAGATTATGTACTCAGCCATGATCGCTTACGCTTTTGCATGATCGCTATGATTGCGGTGGTGTCGATCAGTAGTTTGTATTTTCTAAAAGCCAATGATGACATTCGTAATTTACAAAGCATGGATCAAAAGCTGAAACAAGAAGATCATTATGTACGTGAGCGTTTTGGGCAACAGCAAAGTAGTGATTATTTTGTGATTCGTGCCAAGGATACAGCTGAACTCGAGCAACTTGAACAAGATTTATTGGTCAAATTAAATCAGTTACAGCAACAAGGGCAGTTGCAAAGTGTACAAGCCATTGGGCAATCTGTCCCATCCTTGGCAACACAACGTGCCAATATTCAACTGTTACAACAGATTCCTAAAGCTGACCTAGAGAGCTATGCCACAGCCATGCAGTTGAATGTAAATGATATTCTGAATTGGCAGCAGCAGCTTTCCCAGCAACCATTATTAACAATGTCTACTTTTGCGCAACATCCCTTGGCATTTTTACAGGTCAATAATCACGAACGCCTGGTGATGGTGCAAGGTGTGCAGCAGACACAACCATTGGCACAGTTACAAACAGCACAGATTCACTTTTTACAACCTGTTAGTAGCTTATCTGCATTATTTCATGATCATCGTATTCAAGCACAGTATTTACTGTTTTATGCTTTGGTGGCATTGCTGATCGGATTGGCTGTGATTTATGGTATCAAATCTATTGTGGCGTTGATTTTACCTGTCAGTTTGGCTTTGCTCAGTACGTTTGCTGTACAAGCGTGGCTCGGTGTAGAAATTAACTTGTTTAGTGTTATGGGGACATTTTTGATTATTGGGATTGGGGTAGACTATGCGATTTTTTATCGGCATGGGCATGATCATCCACAAGTCGTGGGGATGGCATTATTTTTATGTATGATGTCGACGTTACTCGGCTTTGGTTTATTGTCTTTTAGTCATACCTATGCCATTCATTGTTTTGGTTTAACTGTTTTATTTGGTGTTATATTTTCATTTATTTATGCCACGATTTTTACGAAAGCAGATAATAAACATCGTATTATTTTACAGAATCAGCAAGATAGCTGAGATTGGGGGAGAATGATGAATTCAATTCAACATACAGATGTATTAATTATAGGGGCAGGACCTTCAGGCAGTTCAGCAGCCGCATTATTAAGAAAAAAAGGCTATGCGGTTACCATCATTGAGAAACAATATTTTCCACGTTTTTCGATTGGGGAATCTTTACTTCCACAGTCGATGGTATTTTTAGAGGAAGCTGGTCTATTAGATACCATTAAAAATCATGTTGAAGAACGTGCTTTTCAGTTTAAAAATGGTGCAGCTTTTTTAAAAGGGCAGCAACGTAGTTTTTATGACTTTACTGAAAAGTTTAGTGAAGGACCTGGCACAACATGGCAAGTACGTCGTGCGGATTTTGATCATTTATTGGCACAGCAAGCGGAGCAGTTTGGTACAGAAATTCGTTTTGGGCACGAAGTTGTGGCGGTGGATGTAGCATCTAAACATCCTATTTTGACAGTTAAAAATGAACAGGCTGAAACGTATCAAATTCAAGCTCAATTCTTATTAGATGCCAGTGGTTTTGGGCGCATTTTGCCCAAATTTTTAGACCTTGAAAGTCCATCAGATTTTCCTGTGCGTCGTGCAATTTTTACCCATATTGAAGATGGGATTTTGGATGATCCTGATTTTGATCGTGAAAAGATTTTAATTACGGTACATGAAAAAGATCCACGTGCATGGTATTGGTTGATTCCTTTTGCTGATGGTCGTGCATCCTTTGGTATAGTGGGAGAGCAAGACTTCTTTGATGCTTATCAATTTAATGATACTAGTCCTGAAACTTTGCAAGCGACATTTGCACGTATCCTAGCTGATGATCCAGCTTTGTCGCATGTGCTACGCAACAAAAAGTTTGATACCCCAGTAAGGACTTTGGTCGGGTACTCTGCTGATGTTAAACATTTAGCTGCACAAAACTATGCATTACTCGGTAATGCAGGTGAGTTTTTAGATCCTGTATTTTCTTCGGGTGTAACCATTGCCTTAAAATCTTCAAGTTTAGCTGTACCTTTAGTGGAGCGTACCCTCCAAGGGGGACAGGTAGATTGGATGCAAGAATATGAAAAGCCATTACGTAAAGGGATTCAAGTGTTTCGTGCTTATGTAGAAGCGTGGTATGACGGTGAGTTTCAGGACGTGGTATTTTCAAAAAATCAGAATGATAAAATTCGTCGTATGATTGCCTCTTTGCTCGCGGGTTATGCATGGGATGATAAAAATCCAATTCATAAAAATGCCAAACAGCGTTTAATTACGTTGGCGGAGTACTGTCGAGAAGGGCAGTCACCCGTGGCTATGGTTGGGATGGAATAATGCCGAATACATGGAAGAAGTGTGCTTTAACTTTGTTAATGATCATACCATTAAGTGCTTGTCAGCAGTTTTTGCCTAAAGCCCAAGGTTTAGCCACTACGCAATGGACTGCGCAGCATTATCAACGTCAAGATCAAGTTGAAGTACAGTGGAAAGAACATAGTTTTAGCTTTTTACTATATCAACAACAGACAGGTCAAGACTTGGACTTTTTGGCTTTGAGCTTAACGGGGCAGCAGTTGTTCAAATTACATTTCGATGGTCAAAAAGTCACTGTTGAACAACGTATCGATGCAATGCGGTTGTTACCTTTTGAATTTGTCGTCCGTGATGTTTTATTTGCAACTTATCCACGTTTTATTGAACATCCTCCTAAAAATGTTCAAGTAAATAAACTTGATACCAACAATGGCTTGGTTCAGGAAATTGAAATTAATCAACAAAAAGTATTAAATATTCGCCATACAACTGCACAGATTGAGGTGGAGAATGTGCAAGTGCCTTATCAAATGGTGTTTAGCGAAGTAGCCAATACTTTAGAAAATAATGAGTAAAATCCGGATGCCTGAACAGATAGATGCTAAATATCCTGCTGTGGGAATTCAACTTAGTGTTGGCTTGTCTGCTTTAGGGGCGGGGGCGCTACAGATGCAACAAGCATTGACCCAAACGGATAATACATTGAGTTTAAGACCAGACTTTATTTTGGATAAAAAAGTGTGGGTGGGTGCATGTCCAGTGGCTTTAATTGAATCTGTGCCAGAAGATTTAAAGTCGATTGAAACCCGAAACTTACGTTTTGCTTTAACTGCTTTACAAGGTATCGAGGCTGAGCTACGTTCATATACCGCCCAATTTGATCCTAAACGTTTAGCGATCATTATTGGAACTTCAACGTCAGGAATTGCAGACAATGAAGCTGAGTTGCAACGTCATTTTCAAGGTAATCAAAGTGCTCAAGTAGTGCAAAAAAAACAAGAGATGGACAGTTTAGCCAAAGCTTTACAACAGTATTTGGCTTGGGACGGTGTTGCATATACCATTTCGACAGCATGTTCCTCAAGTGCCAAAGCCTTAGCTGCAGGACAACGTCTGATCAATGCAGGACTTGCCGATGCGGTTTTGGTGGGCGGTGTGGATACCTTGTGTAAACTCACCTTAAATGGTTTTAATAGCTTAGAAAGTTTATCGAATAGTATTTGTCAGCCGTGTGGGCAACACCGAGATGGTATTAATATTGGTGAGGCAGCTGCTTTATTTCTGTTGAGTAAAGAAACAGCACCTGTGATGTTGATGTCAGCAGGTGAGTCGATGGATGCATGGCATATTTCAGCGCCGCATCCTGAGGGGCTTGGCGCAGCCAAAGCCATGCAAGCAGCATTAGAAATGGCAAATCTTCAAGCACAAGAGATTGGCTATTTAAATTTGCATGGCACAGCCACAGCACAAAATGATGCAATGGAAATTAAAGCGGTGCAGCACGTATTTCAAGATTATTTGGTGCCACTCAGCAGTACCAAACATAAAACGGGACATTGCTTAGGTGCAGCAGGGGCAATCGAAGCGATGATTTGTACACAGGTATTAAAAGATCAAACATGGTTGCCGTTGCATCAACATACTATTTTCGATGTTGAGATGGATGAGCAAAACTTTGTAGAAAATGCAAAATTACCTCATAAAATCAGCTATGTCATGTCAAACTCTTTTGCTTTTGGGGGGAGTAATATTAGCTTAATCTTTGGAACAC